>NZ_JARKOZ010000112.1 GCF_029978005.1 Solidesulfovibrio sp.
TACGTGCGCGGCACCAACTCGCCCCGCGCCATCCGTGACGCCCGCACCAACTACAACAGCGCGTACTTCTCCATGGGTCACGACCTGACCACCAACGAGTACGTCATGGGCCTCAACCTCGACACGAAGTACATGATCTACGAGAACCTGGCCGCCGTCATGGAGACCGGCTGGGCTCACGGCCAGTTCCAGGAGAGCGTCTGGGGCCATCGCCTGGTCCACCAGTCCGACGCCAACGGCAACAACGCCTGGAAGGTCGCCTTCGGCCTGACCTACAAGTTCTAAAGACGGATTTGCGACACCACGACGGGGGGGCCTTCGGGCCCCCCTTTTTTTGGGGCTTGCGCGAAACGCCCCGAAATCCCTCCTCGGCCCGCACGAAGTCCGAACCTCTCTTTTTTTTTTGTAACTTGTTTCCCCAAATAGCCGGGCGTATCGGGTACTCACGATAACTTCCGGATAGCCACCGGAAGTTGCGGTGCGTCGATGGTCATCCGTTAGCAAGCCGCTCGTTATTTGGAGGAAGGAATTATGAAGCGTTTGGGTTCTCTGGCCCTGGCGGCCAGCATGGTGCTGGGCCTTTTCGGCGCCGCCCATGCCGCCACCGAGGTCAAAATGACCGGTGATGCGCGTGTCTACGGCAACTTCTTTGAAAACCGCAACTACACTGGCTGGAACAAGACCGGCACCAAGACCGAAGATACCTTCGAGATCTGGGAACGCTTCCGCCTGCGCAGCGACTTCGTGGCCAACGAGGCCGTGAAGTTCCGCCTGGGCTTCAAGGTGGAAGATACCTGGGGCCAGGGCACCTTCACCGCCGCCAACCCCTCCGCTGCCGTGCAGGTCGATCTGGCCTACCTGCAGTTCAAGGTTCCCGGCTGCGACGGCGTCGAAGTGACCGCCGGTCTGCAGGACGTCAACCTGCCCCAGAGCGGCCTGTTCTACAACAGCCCGGTCTGGAGCGACAAGATGGCGGCCCTGACCATTCAGGCTCCGCTTATCGACAAGACCCTGGGCGTGCTGGCCGGTTTCGGTCGTCTGATCGACACCAACCGGACCTTCGACACCACCCCCACCCAGAAGGCTGATGAGCTCGACGCCTACTTCCTGGCCCTGCCCATCACCCTCGAAGGCTTCAAGGCCACCCCGTGGGGCATGCTCTCCGTGGCCGGCCGCAACACCGACTACTCCTGGAAGGACACCACCGACGTCGCCGAATGGGGCAACAACTTCGCCAACACCCTGGTTTCTTCCGCCAGCGCCAAGAACATCGCCACTCCCGGCGGTGTCGGCTACTGGAAGAACATGCAGAACCCCTACTACTGGGTCGGTGGCGCTTTCGAAGTGACCGCTCTTGATCCGATCAAGTTCTATGCCGACGTGATCTACGGCGCCGGCGCCATGAACGACCACAAGGCCGCGCAGCGCCAGGGCTGGATGATCGACTTCGGCGCCGAGTACACGGGCCTGGACGTCGTCACCCCGCAGGTGTTCGCCTTCTGGTCCACCGGCGAAGACAAGTCCACCCGCAACGGTTCCGAGCGTATGCCTTACATGCGTTCGCAGTGGGGTCCGGGCAACAGCTTCCTGTTCGACAGCAGCCAGGATCTGGGCAAGGGTTCCAACATGTACACCGATCCGGTGGGCAACTACGGCATCGGCGCCTCGTTGAACAACATCTCGTTCATCGAGAAGCTGACCAACCGCCTGACCTTCGTGTACGTGCGCGGCAACAACTCGCCCCGCGCCATCCGTGACTCGCAACTCTACTACAACAATGCGTACTTCACCATGGGTCACGACCTGACCACCAACGAGTACGTCATGGGCCTCAACTTCGACACGAAGTACATGATCTACGAGAACCTGGCCGCCGTCATGGAGACCGGCTGGGCTCACGGCCAGTTCCAGGAGAGCGTCTGGGGCCATCGCCTGGTCCACCAGTCCGACTCCAACGGCAACAACGCCTGGAAGGTTGCTTTCGGCCTGACCTACAAGTTCTAAAGGCCTGCTCGCTGACCACGACGCGCACTGGGGGGGGCTTCGGCCCCCCCTTTTTTTATGCCGAATCGCGGTGTTGACGCCGCGCCCTGGCAAGAGCACTCTTGGACGAAACAAATACCCGCGCGTCCGAGGCGGGCGCGAAAGGAGTCCCCATGACGAAAGTCACCGTCTCTTCCCCCAACTCTCCGGCCGCCATCGGGCCCTACTCTCTGGGCGTATGGGCCGGCGACCTGCTGTTCGTGTCCGGCCAGACCCCCATCGACCCGGCCACCGGCATCGTCGTTCCCGGAGACGCCGCCGCCCAGGCCAGGCAGACCATCAAGAACGTGACCATGATCCTCGAAGCCGCCGGGCTCGGCCTTGACGACGTGGTCAAGTCCACGCTCTTCATCAAGGACATGGACGCGTTCGCCGCCATCAACGCCGTGTACGCGGAGTTTTTCCGCGAGCCCTATCCGGCGCGTTCCTGCGTCGAGGTGGCCCGCCTGCCCCGCGACGTGCTCGTGGAGTTGGAAGTCGTGGCCAAGCGGCCCTAGTCGCGGCCGCCCCGATCACGCCACGTGCCCCGCGTGATTATGGCCTGTTTCCCTTGACATTCTCCGGCCGGCCGGGAAACTTGCCTCACCCCCATGCAGCCGACGGGAGACCCCATGTCCGATGTGAAGCAATCCAGTCCGCCAGCCGGCGGCGGGCGATTCCGGGCAGCCCGGATATTCTCCGTTCCCGATGACGTGAAGTTCCTGGACACCCTCGAACTCACGCGCCTTTCCGAAGCCTTCCAGGCCTGGACCGAACGGGCCGGACGGCCCGACGTGGCCGTGTCGCGAAACCGCGTGCGCCTGATCTACCTCATGCTGCGCCACACCGGCGCGCGCCTGGGCGAGGTGCTCGGCCTCGACGACCGCACCGACATCAACCTCGACACTCTGGCCGTCACCTACAGCCACGGCGAAGGTGAGGGGCGCGAAGTCCAGATCCCCGCCGAGCTGGGCGAGGCCCTGGGCTCGGTCTTCGCCAACCCGGCCTACGCGTCGCTGCGGGGCATCCTCTTCAAGCTCGACCAGGGGCACGTGCGCCGCAAGTTCTACGAGCGGGCCGACGAATGCGGCTTTTCCAAGGAGCTGGTCAACCCGAGCACCATCCGCCGCTCCAGGGCGGTGGAGCTTTTGCGCGACGACGTGCCCCTGCCCGTGGTCCAGCGCATCCTGGGCCATTCCACGGCCGACCTGACCGCCGCCTTCCTGCACCTGCCCGAGGACCAGCGGCGCAAGGTCGAGCGGCAAGTCCTCGCCCGGGAAACGCGCCGCACCAGCGCCCGAAACGCCTTCTTCGGCCGGGTGGCGCAGGTCCGCCGGGGCGACATCCAGACCCAGGTCGTGGTGGAGAGCCTCGGCGGCCATGCCGTGTCCGCGGTCATCACCAACGAGAGCCTGAAAAACCTCGGCGTCACCGAGGGCAGCTTCGTCACGGCCGAGATCAAGGCCCCCTGGGTGGTGCTCGAGGCCTGCGAGGAACTGCCCAAGGCCACCACCACCAACCGATTCCTCGGCACGGTGGAACTCACCCGCATCGGCGAGCTGACCTCGGAGGTCATCGTGGTCCTGTCCGACGGCACGCGGCTTTGCGCGGTCATCACCACCCAGAGCGCCCGGGAGCTGGAGCTGGCCGAGGGCCGGCAGGTCTGGGCCATGTTCAACGCCTTCGCCGTGGTGCTCCACGTGGAGTGACGCCCATGAAGAAGCTCATCGTCTGCCTCGACGGCTCGCCCTTGTCCCTGCGCGCCCTGCAGCTGGCCATCGAGGCCTCCCGCTGCGGCGAAACGGACATCCTGGCGGTCACCGCCGTGGAAGCCCTGTCCTTTTTCGACTGCGACGCCAAGGACTGCGACAAGGCCTTTGCCCACATCCTGCGGGAGCCCAAGAAGATCCTGGCCGAGGCCGAAGCCTTCGCCGAGGAGCGCGGCGTGGTCATCCGCACCGTGGCCGAGCCCGGCCGGCCGGCCGAAACCGTGGCCCGCATCGCCCGCCAGGAAAAAGCCGACGCCATCTACATCGGCAGCCGGGGCAAGGACGACGTGGAGCAGCTCCTGCTCGGCAGCGTGTCCACCCGGCTGGTGCAGATCGCCCCATGCACCGTGGTGGTGGTGCGCTAGCGTCGCGCCCGTGAAATACGCGTACACGCATTTCACAAACAACATCTTTAAATAATTATATTTTTAAAAGACATTACGGTGCTCTTTAAGGGATACCCCGCTGGCCCGTTCCTGAAGAATCTGCCCTTGCGGTCGGCTGCCCGGCGACTTGTCGCGACGGAGCTTCGGCCTTAGAAGGTCAGCCGCGCGCCCAGGGACAGGGACAGGTCGGAACGCGTTGCCCCGGAGGTGAGGTCGCACCGGGCGGTCAGGGCCTTGCCCCCGGCCCCGCCCAGGCTCAGGGCCGCGCCCAAGCGCCCCTGGTCCCGGTCGGGCCGGCCGCCGCCGGTGGAGAAGCTCCGCCAGGGCGCGCCCTCGAAGGAGGCGCGCACGTCCGGCGCGACCGAACCGTACTCGTGCCGCCAGCCGCCCCAGGCCTCGGGACGCAGGCGCAGCCCGCCAAGCTCGAAGACCTTCTCCAGGCGTAGCCCCAGCACGGACGTCAGGGACGCGTCGCTTGCCGCCGGGAAAAGCAGGTTGGCCGCCCCGGCCCCGGATTCCCCGACCGCGTCGCGCAAGAGCAGCAGGTACTGGGCCTCGACGAAGGGCTCGGCCGCCAGTCCCCCACCCAGCTCCACCATCCGCCCGGCCCGCAGGTAGCCGAGCAATTCCCGCATGGTCGTTTGGCTCGACGCCGTGGCCCCCCAGAAGGGGATGGGCCGCTCGGCGTAGGCGCGGTGCGCGCCGTAGGTCAGGAGCACGTCCAGGCTCCAGGGGGGGGCGTCCAGGGAGGCGTAGGGGCCGATACGCCAGATGTGGTCGTCGCCGCTGCCCTTGCCGGCCTGGTAATCGGCCCGGGACCAGGCGTAGCCGCCGGCCAAGCCCAGGCGCAGCCAGGGAGTGACCCGGGCTCCGGCCCCGGCCATGAGCCCGGTCAGGTCGCTGACGTAGCCCGGCGCGCCGCCGCCGGCCGAGCCTTGGCCATGGCCGCCGTAAAAGGAGGCGAAGGCTTCGAACGGTCCTTCCTCGGTCGCGGCCGGCGCGCTCCCGGAGCCGGCGGGCAGGGCCGCCCGCCAGGGCGCGGGGGAGAGCCCGCCTCCGCCCGGACCGCCGAGGGCCCCGGCCGCGTCCACCAGGTCGGCCGGCCCGGCGGCCGTGGCGGCGAATCCCGCCGGGGCCAGGCCCAGCCCCCCTTCCCCGCCGCGCACGCCGCGCATGCGCGCGGCAAAGGCGCTGGTGAAGGCCGAGGCCGCGTCCACGGCCAGGACCATGGTCCGCGTCTGCGCCCCCGGGGAAAGCTGGGCCGTGGCCGCCACGGGATCGCCGTACTGGTCCAGGCGGCCGATGAGCCCCTCCATGCCCGGCGTGACGCCAAGGGTCAGGCTGTCCAGGGCCGTGCCCAGGGAGCGGTTGGCGGACAGCCGGCCGTACCAGCCCGTGTCGCGCAGGGCCGTGACCGAAAGCTCCCCGCCGGAAGCGCCGGAGACGAACCGCACCATGGGCAGGTTGCTCGAAACGGCCAGCCCCGTTTCCGGCGCGTCCAGGCGCGTGGCCTCGGCAATGGTATAGCGCATGCCGGCCGGCACGTAGCCGCTGGCGTCGAAGGTCAGGGACAGGCTCGTGTCCCCGGCCAGGCGCAGGGTCTCCACGTTGGCCACGGGCAGGGACGTGCCGTAGGGCGACAGGGCGAAGGCGAGGCTCGATGCGCCGCGCACGGTCATGACGTCGTCCCCGCCGCCGAGGTCCACCGCCCCGGACAGCGCCCCGCCGCGCACGGTCAGGCTGTCCGCGCCGTCGCCGGTGCGCACGGCGTAGGCCCCGCCGGAAATCGAGCCGGTGTCGACGATGGCCGTGTCTCCGGCGTCGGCCCGCACCGCCGTGCCGGGACTCACGATGACGCCCGTGTTGACGAGGGTGTTGCCCGGGCCGGAAAGCGGCGCGGACAGCGACCCGGCCACGGGGGCTCGGCCCAGAAACAGCACGGCCACGTCCTCGGTGCCGTCCAGGCCGTACTTCTTGGCGGTCGCACCGGTGATGGTCCCGGCGTTGGTCACGGTGTAGCCCGGGGAGGAAATGAGCAGACCCTGGCCGCCCGAGACCACGGCCCCGGCGTCGATGGCCACCGAGTCCCCGCGCGGCTGGAACATCCGCCCGGCCCAGAGCGTGTCCAGGTCGCCGGTGACATGGAAGTCCCCGGAACCGTTCCCGGCGGTATAGAGGTAGGAGGTCAGGGAATAGACGGCGTAGAGGGTGTAGGATCGCCCGCCGAGGACGATGAATTCCGACAGTCCCCGGATGTCGGCCAGGCTGTCCCCGTAGCCCCAGCGGTAGGTGTAGCCAAGCTGGGTCCAGGGAAAGTGGGACGCGCCGTAGGCCTGGCCCATCCAGGTGGCGTAATAGGCCGTGAAGTCGGCGTAGGCCGCCTCGGATATGCCGGCGGGCCGAACGCCCGGGGCGTTTGTGCCGAGCGAAGTGGGCTGGCCGGCGATGGACGGGTCGCGCGTGGGGCGCTGGATGGCGTCGATGGTCGGGGAGACGAGCATCTCCACGATGGCGGTGTTGGAATTGGCGTCCGACATGCCGAGCGCCCGGGAGGTCTCGAGCTTGACGTTGGCCGCCGTGACGCCCAGGCGCGCCCAGTAGGACTTGAGCTCGCCGCCGATGGTCACCCAGGTGGCGCTGGTGGACGGCGAGCCGTAGACCGTCATGGCCAGGCCGGGATAGGCGCTCTGGTAGTAGGAATCCTTGGTGAAGGTGGCGGCCACGAGCCTGCCGTCGACATAGGCGTTGCCGTCGCCGCTGCCCGGGCCCGCCACCACCTTGAGGTCGTTGACGATCCAGGGACCGGGGTTGGCGGCGTTGGCTTGGGCCTCGACCACGGCCTGGTCGTACTGGGCGGCGTTGTCGGCCCGGGCGGGCGGACAGGCCAGGCACAGGCAAAGGAGCGACGACGCGACGAGACGCGGCAAGGCCGATGCGCGCATGGTTCCCTCCGGGCCGTTTCGTGTGTCCTTCCCTGATAGAGCGGGCGGAGGCCGGCGTCAATGCGCCGCTCCCGAATCATTGCGTACGCTTCGACTCGCCTCCATCGTTGGTCCTCGAATAGTAACTGCCATCAAAATGCATTCTTCTGAAACTTCCAAGATACGCCCTGTCAATACTCTTGGAGTACTGGCGACGTTGCGCGAGAACACCTTGGTTTTCGTCGCGCCGTTTCAGGAGATCCCCTTGCCCCATGGGGAAACAAAAAAGCCGCGCCCCTCCCCTTGCGGGGAAAGGCGCGGCCAAGGCTCGCTGTCGCATCGCCCCTAAAAGCGTTGCTGCACGCCCATGGGGTCCTTGAATTCCATTTCCGGGTGTCCGGGCAGCTTCTTCGTGCCTCGGCCTTCGAGGTACTTGGACAGTTCCAGGTCCACGGTCACGGGCACGTCCACTCCGGCCTTGGTCAGGGCCTGGCGCAGCAGCCCCTCGGACTTGGCCGCGAAGGCCACCGAGTCGCCGAGGATGCGCAGGGCCTCGGTGGGATTGTGGAAGCCCATGGAGTTTTCCGCGCCGATGAACAGCGACCGGTAGAACGCCTCTTCGTAGAACTCCTTGGCCTTGTCGTAGAGCGCCGCGTCCACGGTCTTGCCGGCGTCCCGGGCCTTGTGCGCGGCCTCGAAAAGCTTGGCCGCCGTGGCTGTGGCGTTGCCCGCCCGGATCTGGAGCGAGACCGTGCGGTCCTGGATGGCGATGACCTGCTCCTTGAGCCAGTCCGGGCTTTCGCTGTGGCACTGGATGCAGGCCTTCATGTCGTTTTTGAGCGGGCTGGTCACGCGGTGGTCCGAGATCTTGCGCACGCCCACCTTGGTGTAGGGCATATGGCAGTCGGCGCAGGCCGCGCCGGCCTTCCAGTGCACGCTGTTGTTGGAGAAAAGCTCGAACTCGGGGTGGCGGATGAACGCCAGCTTGAAGCCGGTGACGGTCTGCTTCCATTCCTTGATGGAGTCGTCGGTGCGCAGCTTGTGGATGATGTTCTCGATGGTGATGTTGCCCCACTTGCTCTCTTGCCAGGGGAAAAACAGGCCCACGGACTGCATCTCGGCGTTTTTCGGAATGGAATAGGTCACGTGGCACTGGGCGCACACCACCGAGCGCATTTCCTGGCGGGTGAGATTGTGCCAGTCCACGCCCATGCCTTCCAGGGCCGGCACCAGGCTGAAGCCGCGCGAAACATTGAGCGTCATGTCCTTGTTGTTGTGGCAGTCGATGCAGGCCACGCCCAGGGTGCGGAACTTCTCCGGGATTCTGTCGAGCACGTCCTTGAAGGGCAGCTTGTAGTAATCGACCCCCATTTCCTTGACCAGCAGGGGCGCGTAGGGCGTCTTGCAGCTCAGGCACACGCCGCCGGCCTTGAGCCGCGAGGCGTCGATCTCCAACTGGTCGCGCAACATGTAGGCGTGGCCGCGCGGCTCGTTGTACTCGACGCCGAAGCCCCAGCCGTTAAAAAGCAGGGCCATGTACGGGAACTCGGCCAGCTTGTCGTAGGTGATGCGGTCGGCGTCGAAGCCGCGTTTGTACTTGCTCTTGCCCGCGGGCGTCGCCTGCTCGGTCATCTTCCAGCTCTCGTACTCCTCCGGATAGGCCTTGCCCCACACGGCCGGGTCGATTTCGCCGTCCGGAATGGTCACGGTCTTGACCGGTTCGGGCTTGGGCGGCGAACAGGCGTAGGGCACGAAGAAAAAGGCCGCCGCGAGCATGAGCGCGGCCGCGTTGCGCATGGTCTTTCCCCGCATGGTTTCCCCCTCTCGGCGAATGCCGGTTGTCGTTTGTCAGCGCGTGAACGGCACGCCCACATGCCGGTGCATGACGCGGCGGTGGCAGTCCCAGCAGAACCGTTTCTGGTCGATCATCTCCACGGCCGACTCGTGGCAGCGGATGCAGTTGGCCTGGACCACCGCCTTGCCGTGGGCCGAGATGCGGATGTCGTCAGGCACCCGGCCGGAGTGGAAGACGACCACGTCCTTCATGCCGTCGATGGACTTCCAGACGTAGTGCCTGGCCATGCTGTCGCCCGGCAGGTGGCAGTCCACGCAACGGATGCGCTTGTGGGCCCCGTGGTGGAACCAGGCCTCGTACTCGGCCTCCATGACGTGGCAGGAGGCGCAGAAGTCCGGCGTTTCCGACTTGGCCAGAAGCCGCGGCGGTCCCAGGGCCAGGAAGAGCCCCGCTCCCACCGCGACCAGGCCGACGACGAAGACGATGCGCAGCCTCTTCTTGCCGGCATTCCCCATGATCCCCTCTCCTGGTCAAAGGTTTGGAGGGAATGTTAGCCCAGCGGCTGGGTTATGACAATGCAACGGACAGGAAATACGGGCGCATTCACGAAAATAATGCCTGCAATCGGAATGATCGTGGCAAGTCCGCCTGCCAGGGACAGGGAGCGCGACGGCGTGCGGCGGCCGCGTCCGGGCCGCCGGGAGAGGGAAGGGGCGGAAATGGCGCTGGAAAAGACTGGAACAGGAAGGAACGGCTACTCGTCGAGGCCCCGGCAGCCCCGGCAGCGGGCCATGAGATGCTCGGCGATCCAGATGCCGAGGAAAACGCCCAGGGCGTTGGCCACGGCGTCGCCCATGCTGGCCGTGCGCCCGGGCACGAAGGACTGGCCCCACTCCAGAAGGCCGCCCAGGGGGATCATGCAGTAGGCGGCGGCCCTGGCCCGCCCGCCTGTGGCGAAGGCCCACAGCGGCAGCCCGCCGAGCCAGGCGTAGGTCAGGGTGTGGTAGAGCTTGTCGGCGTTCCAGAAATCGACAGGCAGCTCCAGGCGCGGCGTAAGCGACGCCCAGCAGGTCCCGGCCACGGAGACGATCCACAGCGCCAGCATCACCCGGCGAAACAACGGCTTTTCGATCATGGCTCCTCCCCGCGCCGCCGGGGTCGCGCCCACGGCCGGCGCGACGACTCTAGCCCGAGGCCCTGGAAATGGCCAGGGCCGAGCGCCGCCTCGGCCACAACGCCAACCGGGCGATAAATTCGCCCGCACTTGCACTCCTTCTCGGCCCGTTTCCCGGCAGACGCTCTTTTTCGTCCCCGCAAGCCAGGACTGTCCCGACGTCTGGGAGCAAAAGCATCCCACGCCGTCAGGATAGGGCAAAAATTTCGCCCAGACTGTGCGCTTGCCCGCCGCGCGCAGCGGGCAAGCGCCGCGCCAGCCGCCATTTTCGAAAACGGCACGATTCCTGCCTTATGCGCGGCGAGGTTCCGCCATGCCGCCATCCCCGCGCCACGCTCCGACACGCTCCAGCTCCCCCCTGGTCTGCCTGGCCTGCCACGGCCAGCGCCTGGCCACGCTGCTGGAGACGGCGACGCTGCTGCGCCTTTTCCGCCCGGCCGGCGAGGCCTTCGCCGAGGAGGCCGCCTGGCCCATGCCCGAGGGCGGCCTGCCCGCCCTGGCGATCCTCCTTTCGCGCCTGGAGGTGCGGCTGCTCGTGTGCGGGGGGGCCACCTGCTGCTGCCTGGCCCCTTTCGCCCGCCTGGGGGTGGCCGTGGCCCCCTGGATCGCCGGCGACGTGCCGACGGTCCTTGCGGCCCTTCGCGCCAACCGCCTGGAAACCCTGCTCGCGCCCGGCGCGCGCCTGGAAAGCGCCCACCGCCGGTGTCGCGGGTTTCACGCCATACCACCGGAGAACGACCCATCATGAACGAGAACGGACTTCGCGACTTAAACGACGAAATCAAGAAGAAACCCGCCACCGGCCTGGATAAAGTCAAGGCCGTGGTGGTCGTCCTGTCCGGCAAGGGCGGCGTGGGCAAATCCACGGTCTCGGCCAACCTGGCCGCCGGTCTGGCCATGGAGGGCAAGCGCGCCGGCCTGCTCGACGTGGACGTCCACGGCCCGAGCATCCCGCGCCTTTTAAAGCTCGCCGGCTCCCGGCCGGACATGGCCGGCGAGCGCCTGGTGCCCGTGGACTGGCACTGGAACCTCGGCGTCATGTCCATCGGCTTCCTGCTCCCCGGCAAGGACGACGCCGTCATCTGGCGCGGCCCGGCCAAGGCCGGCGTCATCCAGCAGCTGGCCGAGCAGGTGGAATGGGGCGAGCGCGACGTGCTGGTCGTGGACTGTCCCCCGGGCACCGGCGACGAGCCCCTGTCCGTGCTCCAGATCTTCGGCCGAAAGGCCATGGCCGTCATCGTCACCTCGCCCCAGGATGTAGCCGTGGACGACGTGCGCCGCTCCATCACCTTCTGCCGCCAGCTCTCCACGCCCATCGTCGGCATCGTGGAGAACC
The DNA here is from genome assembly GCF_029978005.1 of Solidesulfovibrio sp. Taxonomy (GTDB): domain Bacteria; phylum Desulfobacterota; class Desulfovibrionia; order Desulfovibrionales; family Desulfovibrionaceae; genus Solidesulfovibrio. The sequence goes on from NZ_JARKOZ010000112.1 coordinate 11,404, forward strand.
TGAGCGGCTTCGCCTGCCCGAGCTGCGGCGCGGTCCACGAGATCTTCAGCACCGGCGGCGGCGAGCGCCTGGCCAAGGAGGCCGGCGTCCCCTTCCTCGGCCGCATCCCCATCGACCCGGAAGTGGCCCGCTCCGGCGACGACGGCGACGTGTTCCTGGCCGTGGCCGGCAAGAGCCCCTCGGCCGTGGCCTTCAAGGAGGTCATCGCCCGGGTCGTCGCCGCCCTGGACAACCCGCCGGCCCCCCAGCCCCTGGAAAAATAGGGCGCGGGTCATGGAATCCGAAAAAGGCCAGGCTCCCCTGGACATGATCCTCGAAGTCTTCGAGCAGGAGCAGCAGGCCGACCTCGTGGCCCGCTTCGGCGAAAAAGGCTTCGCCGTCTGGCGCGACGCCCCCTCCCGAAAGCGTCTCGCCGAGCCCACCGCCGTGGGCGCGGTCAAGGGCTCCTGCGGCGACACCATCGCCATCGCCCTGGATATCGCCGGCGAGACCGTCGTGGACACGGACTTCGACACCGACGGCTGCGCCTCCAGCCAGATCGCCGCGGCCACTGCCGCCGCCCTGGCCAGGGGCAAGAGCCTGGACGAGGCCGTGGACATCGACGAGGCGGCCATCGTCGCGGCCGTCGGCCGCTTTCCCGACGACGACCGCCACTGCGCCTACCTGGCCGCCGCCGCCGTGCGCGAAGCCGTGCACCGCTGGATGATCGCCGGGGGGATGTTGGGGAACGGGGAAGTGTAGAAAGAATGCCTCCGGCGGCCAGGAGGGGCCGAGGGCCCCTCCTGGACCACCCCATCTGGGGCAGACAAAATGGTGGAGGAAAATATGCGTGAAGTGATTGCCGTCAGCAGCGAAGGGCCGACGCTTGACGACGCCGTGGACCCGCGTTTCGGCCGGGCGGCCGGGTTCGTGCTGGTCGATGCGGCCGGGAGCGTGCGCTATCTGGACAACGGCGGCTCCCAGGCCATGGCCCACGGCGCGGGCATCGAAGCCGCCCGGCGCATCGCCGAGGCCGGGGCCAAGGTGGTGCTTTCCGGGGTCATCGGCCCCAAGGCCGCCGCCGCCCTGAAAGCCGTGGGCGTGGCCTCGGTCGAGGGCATGGAAGGCCTGACCGTGGGCCAGGCCGTGGACCGCTACCGCTGCGGCAAGAGCGCCTGAGGCCGGCCCGCCATGCACGCGCCACGAGCACATGCCGCCGGCCCCCTGCGCCTGGCCGTCGCCAGCGGCAAGGGCGGCGCCGGCAAGACCACGGTGTCCGCCGCCCTGGCCGCGGTCTGGGCCGAAGCCGTCTCCCGGCCGGTCCTGGCCGTGGACCTCGACGTGGAGGAGCCCAACCTCCATCTTTTCCTGCGCCCGGTCATCGCCGCCAGCCGCCGGGCCGACCTGGAGATTCCGGTCATCGACGCCGACGCCTGCACCCGCTGCGGGGCCTGCCGGGAGATCTGCCAGTTCGGGGCCGTGACCATCCTCGGCGACACGCCGCTGGTTTTCGACGACATGTGCCACGGCTGCGGCGTCTGCCTGGCCGTGTGCCCGGCCGGGGCCATGCGGCCCGGCTCCCGCGAGGTCGGACGCATCGAGGACGGCGCGGCCGGAGCCATCGGCTTCGTGGGCGGCCGGCTGCGCGTGGGCGAGGCCATGAGCCCGGTGCTCATAAGGGCCGTGGCCGCCCATGTGGAGGCGCTCCTGGCCGACCTGCCGGAAGCCGACCGCCCGGACGTCCTCCTCGATTCGCCCCCGGGCGTCAGCTGCCCGGCCGTCAACGCCGTGGCCACGGCCGACGCCATCCTGCTCGTGGCCGAGCCCACGCCGTTCGGCGTCCACGACTTCGCCCTGGCCGTGGAAGCGTTTTCGCCGCTCGGCAAGCCCCTGGCCGTGGTGGTCAACAAGGCCGGCGAGCCCGGAGAGGCTGACGAAGCCCTCGACGCCCTGTGCCGCCGCGAGGCCCTGCCGATCCTGGCCGCGATTCCCGACGACCGGGCCATCGCCGAAGCCTATGCCCGGGGGAGGCTCCTGCCGGACGTCTCCTCGCAGTACCGCGCCCTGTGCCGCGAGCTGGCCCGCAAAGCCGCCGCCCTCGTCCGGGAGGACCGCCATGCGTGAGATCGTAGTGCTGAGCGGCAAGGGCGGGGCCGGCAAGACCTCCGTGACCGCCGCTTTCGCCGCCCTGGCCGAAAACAAGGTCGTGTGCGACCTCGACGTGGACGCCCCGGACCTGCACATCCTGCTCGACCCCAAAAACACCGTGGCCGAGGAGTTCCTCTCGGGCAACCTGGCCCTGGTCGAGCGGACCGACTGCGACGGCTGCGGCACATGCCGCGACGTCTGCCGCTTCGGGGCCGTGACCTTGGGCGCGGGCGGCAAGGCCGTGGTCGATCCCCGGCGCTGCGAGGGCTGCAAGGCCTGCGTGGCCCTGTGCCCTAGGCAGGCCATCGCCTTTCCGCCCCGGGTGTGCGGCTATTTCGCCCGCTCCGAGACGCGCTTCGGGCCGTTCGTCCACGCCCGCCTGGACCCGGGGGGCGAGAATTCCGGCCGCCTGGTGGCCCTGCTCAAGCGCAACGCCCGGGAGCTGGCCGAGAAGGAAGGGCACGAGCTGATCCTTTGCGACGGCGCGCCCGGCATCGCCTGCCCGGTCATCAGCTCCCTTTCCGGCGCGACCCTGGCCGTGCTCGTCACCGAACCCACGCCCTCGGGCATCCACGACCTGTTGCGCGTGGCCGAGCTGTGCGACCATTTCCGGCTGCCCGTGGGGGTCATCGTCAACAAGGCCGACGTCAACCCCGAACAGGCCGACCGCCTCGAAGCCGCCTGCGCCGAAAAAGGCCGTGTGGTCCTCGGCCGCCTGCCCTACTCCCCGGATGTGACCCGGGCCATGAAGGCCAGGCTGACCCTGCCCGAATACGGCGGCCCCCTGGGCGAAGAGATCGCCCGCCTCTGGGAAGCCGCAAACGCCCTGGCCCATGCCTGCGCCAAGGCCAGATAAAAGGAAGACGCCCATGGAAACCTGTCGTATCGCCATTCCCTCCACCGCTCCCGGCGGCATGGAAAGCCCTATCAGCGGCCACTTCGGTCACTGCGACTGCTATACCGTGGTGGACGTGGCCGACGGCAAGATCGCCGAGATCGCCACCCTGCCCAACGTGCCCCACGTCCAGGGCGGCTGCATGGCCCCGGTCAACCATCTGTCCCAAAACGGCGTCACGGCGCTCATCGCCGGCGGCATGGGCATGCGCCCGCTCATGGGCTTCGCCCAGGCCGGCATCACGGTCTACCACGGCGGCCAGGCCGAAAGCGTGGGCGAGGCCGTGGCCGCCTTCCTGGCCGGCGGCCTGACGCAGTTCTCGCTCAACCACACCTGCGGCGGCGGCTTGGCCTAGGCGAGGACGAAACGAGAAAGAAGAGAAGAATGCCTCCGGCGGCCGGGGGGCATGATGCCCCCCGGACCCCCTCGAAGGGGGAAGGAGTGAGATGATGCCGATCTACGATATCGAGTGTCCGGCTTGCGGGTATGCGGGGGAGGTCATTCGGACCCGGGCCGAGGATGCGCCGGCTTGCCCTACTTGCGGCGCGCCGGCCGTCAAGCGCCTCTCGGCCACGAGTTCGCTGACGGGCAAGGCGGCCACCGGCCTGCCCGGCCCCTCGGACCACGGCTGCTGCGGCTCGCGCCCCGGCCATTCCGGCTGCGCCGGCCCGGGCTCGTGCTGCGGCAAGGCGTAAGGCAAAGGATCATATGCATATCCTCATCGCCAGTCCCGACGCCGACGCCCTCTCCCCCTTTTGCGACGCCCTGGCCGCCGCCGGACATGCCGTCCATGTCGTATCCACGGGCGAGGACACGGCCGACGCCGTGGCCGAGGCCGCGCCCGGGCTTTGCGTCGTGGACGCGGGATTGCCGGACAGCGAACCTTTCGCCCTGGTCGCTCGGATCATGCGCCTAAGCGCCCTGGTCAACACGGCCGTGGTGTCGGAACTTTCCGACGAGGACTTCCACGAGGCCGGCGAGGGTCTGGGCATCCTCATGCGCCTGCCGCCCAAGCCCGGCATGGCCGAGGCCGAGGCCCTGCTCGGAGCCCTGGCCGGCCTGGCCTGACAAGGAGGCGGAGCATGGCTGTCGTCGCCGTTCACGTGCTGACCGACAACCGGGCCCACGACGACCGGCTGGCCTTCGAACACGGCTGGTCGGCCTGGATCGATTGCGGCGACGACGGCTGCCTCCTGTGGGACACCGGCCAGACCGGCGTCTTCCTGAAAAACGCCGGCACGCTTGGCCTCGATCCCGTCCGCGCCCGGGCCGTGGGTCTGAGCCACGGTCATCACGACCATGCCGGCGGCCTGCCAGACCTCCTCGCCGCCGGCTATCTCGGCCCGGTCTTCGGCCATGCCGACGTCATGTCGCGTCGCTACAGCCGGCGCGGCGGCACGACCTTCCGCTCCATCGGCATGGGCGACGGCCGGCTGGCCGGAGGCATCCCGGGCTTCGTCCCCGTGGCCGACGCCCGGGTCCTGGCCCCGGGCGTGGTCATGGTCACGGCCATCCCCCGGCGTCCCGGCTTTTTCACGGCCACGGACAACCTCTTTCGCGACACTTCCGGCCACGTGCCCGACGACGTGCCGGACGACGCCTTCCTGGTCCTCGACGGCGCGCACGGCCCCTTGATCCTCCTCGGCTGCTGCCACGCCGGCCTGGCCAACACCCTGGCCCATGCCAGGCAGCGCCTGGGGCTTGCCCGCATCGACGCCGTGGCCGGAGGCCTGCACCTCGGCGGCGCGAGCGAAAAGGCCCTGGCCCAAACGGCCCGGGCCCTGGCCGAACACGGCGTCAAACGGCTCTATCCCGGCCACTGCACCGGCCGAGGCGGCGTGGCCTTCCTGCGTGACGCCTTCGCCGGCCAAACCGTGGAAAGCGGCAGCGGGTTCGCCATCACGCCCTGACCCCGCCTTGACCCCGACGCCGCATCGGGCGAAAAGGAGAATGGGGCGGCACCTTCCGCCCCACCCAAGGAGGCGTCATGTACTTCAAGCAGATACAGACTCCGGGCCTCGGCTGCTTCTCCTACGTCCTCGGCTGTCCGGCGGCACGGCAGTGCCTGGTGGTCGATCCCAGGCGCGACATCGACTGCTACCTGGAAATCGCCCGGGACGAGGGCATGCGTATCGCGGCCGTGATCGAAACCCACCTGCACGCCGACCACGTCAGCGGCGGCCAGGAGTTGCGGGCGACCACAGGCGCGGCCATCCACATCCATCCCGGCGCGGGCGTGGCCTATCCCCACGAGCCCCTGCGCGAGGGCCAGGTCATCGAGGCCGGCGCGGCCCGGCTGGAAGTGCTCTACACCCCGGGCCACACGCCCAATTCCGTGTCGCTCCTCGTCAGCGACCTGGCTCGCTCGCCGGAACCGGCCCTGCTCCTCACCGGCGACGTGCTCTTCGTCGGCGACATCGGCCGGCCGGACCTGCCCGGCGCGGAAATCCTGGACGAGCAGGTGCAAAACCTCTTCGACAGTCTCTACGGGACGTTCAGCGATTTGCCGCCGGACCTGGAAGTCTATCCGGCCCACGGCCAGGGGTCGCTGTGCGGCCGGGGCATGAGCGCCAAGGGCGTCTCCACCCTGGGCTACGAGCGCCGGACCAATCCCATGCTCCGGTTCACCGATTTCGCGGCCTTCAAAAAGGCCGTGCTCACCCGGCTGCCGGCCCGGCCCAAGAGCTTTTCCCACATCATCGAAACCAACCGCCACGGCGCGCGCCTTCGCGACAATTGCCCCGTCGAGCACGAGCTTTCCCCGGAGCGCTTCGCCGCGCTCCTGGAGACCCCGGGCGTCGCGGTCATCGACACCCGCGACGCGGCGGCCTACGGCGGAGCGCACATTCCGGGGAGCCTCAATATCGGTTTCGAGAAGCAGCTGGCCAACTGGGTGGGCATGTCCGTGGCCCCGGGAGCCAAGCTCCTGCTCGTGGCCGCCGACCGGGAACGGGCCTCGGCCATGCGCCTGGAGCTTTTCCGCATCGGCTACGACGACATCCTCGGCCATCTGGCCGGCGGCATGGCCGCCTGGACACTCAGCGGCCGGCCCGTGGCCTCGTTGCCGCAAATGTCCGTGCACGCCCTGGCCGCCGCCCTGGCCGGGAGCGCGCCGCCCCTGCTGCTCGACGTGCGCACCGACGCCGAATGGGAGGACGGCCACATCGCCCAGGCCCTGCACCGGCCCTTCGCCGACATCCTGGAGCGCGGCCCGGACGTGTGCCTGACCGGCCCCGTGGCCGTCGTCTGCGGCTCGGGCTACCGTTCCAACATCATCGGCAGCGCCCTGGCCAGGGCCGGCTGCGCCGACGTGCGCTCCGTGGCCGGCGGCATGACCGCCTGGACCCGCGCCGGCTTCCCCACCGTCGCCTGACTCCCGGTGCATCACCCGACCCGAGGCGTCGCCGCGAGCATTCCTCAATCCCACGGAACGTAACCCGACAAGGCGGCCTGTTTCCCGCGCGGAGCAGGCCGCCCTTCCTTTCGCGTCGAGAGGGGTCTTTGACAGCCTCACCCGATCCCATTATTTGTTTTGCCGTAACGTCCTGTCATGGCCTATCGGCCTCATCATGCGTGCCGAAGCCGACCAAGAATCGGAGGCGGCAAGAAGCCGACAGCAATGTGCGACGGAGGCACGGTGCAAACGCAGCCGGTCTACTATCACCTCGGGAAATTTCCTCCGGTCTCCCTTGATTGGTCCCGGCTTATTCCTTTGATCGGGCCTGCCAGCGCCGGGCTGGCGCGTTATGACGGATTGCTGTCCGCGATTCCCAACGCCGACATCCTCCTCTCGCCGCTGACCACTCAGGAAGCTGTTCTCTCGTCGAACATCGAAGGGACGCACGTCACTATCGGCGAAGTCCTCGAAATCGAAGCCGGAGCGGAATCCGAAGCGATTACGCAACCCAAAAGGGACGATGTCGAAGAAGTATTGAACTATCGAAGAGCCCTGCGCGCATGCGTCGCGGAATTGAAGCAACGCCCCCTCTCCCAACATATTTTGCGCGGAGCGCACAACATCCTCATGCAAGGTGTTCGCGGGAGAGACAAAACTCCAGGCAGCTACCGCACCGACCAGAACTGGATCGGCCCCAAAGGTTGTTGTCTTGAAAATGCGAGTTTTGTCCCCATCGCCCCCGAGCATCTCCAGGCAGGCATGGACGACTGGGAGCGCTACTTGAATTCGACGCAATCCGACGCGCTGGTGCAACTTGCAATCCTTCATGCCGAATTCGAGGCTCTTCACCCCTTCAAGGACGGCAATGGACGGCTTGGAAGAATGCTCATTCCCCTCTTTCTCTATCAGAGACGACTGCTGGCCAGTCCGGATTTCTACATGAGCGAGTACCTCGAAGCCAAACGAGATGAATACCAGGACAGTTTACGCGCCATTTCGCGGGAAGACGATTGGACAAATTGGTGCGTATTCTTTTTACGGGGAATAAAAGAGCAGGCTGCGGAAAACGAACGCAAGGCCAGACTCATACTCGCCCTTTACAGCAAGACGAAAGAACAAGTAGCTGAACTCACACATTCGCAGCACTCCCTCAGAGCAATAGACTTCATGTTCAATACGGCTATTTTTTCCACTCCGACATTCGCAAAATTCTCAGGCATTCCCAAACCGACAGCCAACAGAATCCTGACTTCGTTGCGGGACCAAGGCATCTTGCTGACCATCAGGGAAGGCCGGGGACGACGCGCCGGAATCTATGTTTTTCGCGAACTCCTCAACATCGCCGAGGGTCGCGCGGTTTTTTGAATCTCACCCATGAACCGCAACGGCGAAAATGTCTCACCCAACGCGAACAATGAGACGCAACCTGGAAAACCTTGATTCAACGAGACGCAACGCGACCTTCCCCATCACGCCTCGCGGAATGATGCCGTCACCGCCGCCAGAGACCGGATCGGCAACGACGTCGCGACGTTGACGTCCCTGAGCGCCCGCTTCCGCGCCTTGCGCCGCCGTTTTGCCTGAATGCTCACGCAAAAGGGCGCTTGGCCGTCATGGCCAAGCGCCCTGGTCGGGGTGGTCCAGGAGGGGCCCAAGGCCCCTCCTGGCCGCCGGTGGCACTCTCTTGCTTATCCCTTATCCATCCAACTGCTGGATGGCGTCCAGACGCCAAGTGTCGCCGGGCGCGTCGTCGCGGCGCGTGAAATGCCAGACCTCGCGCACCTGTTCGGGCTGGGAGGCCTTGAGGTCCTCGCGCAGGAGCGTGTCGAAGTAGGCCGAGGCGATGGTGACCGAGCCCTGCTTGCGCACTTCGAGAAGCCTGGCGTCCACCAGCAGCACGTCGGTGGGGGTGGGCGTCGGGTCTTCGGCCGCCTGCTTGCGCACGTCCTCCATGAAGGCCGGCGTGGAAAAGGCCTCGATGTCCTTGAGGTCCCGGGCGCTCCAGGAGCGCTGGAGCCGGGTGAAGAGCGTCTTGGCCCCGGCCAGGAAATCGTCAGTGTCGAATCCCGGGGGTATCTGCGGCCCGGAAGGGGCCTGGGGCGCGGCCCCGAGGTTGCTCCAGCCGCCCGCGGCAGCGTCCCGCATGGGCGGGACCTCGCGCACCGGTTCGGCCTGGTAGGTCCGGGCCATGGTCGGGCCGGACTGGGTGGCGGCGCGCCGGGCGCTCAGGAAACGGAACAGCAGGAACAAGCCGCCGCCGATGAGCACGATGTCGAGCAGGCTCGGGCCGCCCCAGCCGCCGCCGTGTCCGCCGCCGAAAAGCATGGAACCGACCAGCCCGCCCACGAGCAGGCCGCCGAGCATGCCGCCAAGGCCGGGCCGGGAGAACATCCCGCCCCCGGGGTTGGTCGCGCCCATGGGATTTTGCCGCTGGGCCTGCTGCGCCCCGAAGGAGCCGGACGGCGCGCCCATGTCCGGGCGCGTGGTGGTGGAAAAGGACTGGCGGTTGCCTATGGAGCCGCCGCCGCCCAGCCGCTTGGCCGAGACCTCGCCAACAGACAGGAAAACCAGAACAAAAAGAGCCATCAGCAAACCGGTGGCCTTGCGCACGTCGATCCTCCTTGTGTGCGGTCCCGGCGGGCTGCCTGCCCGGCCGGGAAAACCTGAAGCCTTGTTGCGCCACCATGTCGCGCGGCCGAGGCACGGCCGCGGCTCGCGGTCAGCCGGCCGGTGCATGCCGCGCGGCAGGCTTCCGAAGAGGAAATCCCGCACGCAACAGACTTCGGTTCGATAGTACTATCAGTACGCAAGGGGGAGTCGTCAAGAGAAACCGGTCTACATGGAGCATTGTTTAGGTTTGAGCGGCAGGGCGAAGGCGGACACGAACGGCCGCGTCTCGAAGGCGGTGCCGGACACCGGCACCACCGCCCGGGGCCGGCCGAGGCTGCCATGGCGGGCGATCACGGCCCTGTCGGAAAACTCCAGCACCAAGGGCGTGATCTCGTGGTCGCCGTCGCCACAGATGCTCTCGCGCACCGCCGGAGCCAGCTCCAGGCGCGACCCGTCAGACAGCCGGGCGGCCAGGCTCGTGCGCGCCGTGGCCACGCGGCGCACGACCCCGGCCGGGGTGAAGGCCAGGGAGTTCTTGTCGCCGTTTATGCCCACGGCGTCGGGATCGAAGGCCCAGACCGGCCCGACCGGGGTCGGCGTCTCCAGGGGGCGGGCCGGCTCCACGGAACGCAGCGCGCCGCCGGGGTGGAAGCTCAGGCCCAGGCGCACGGGCGCGTTGCCCACGGGCGTCCTGACCACGATTTCCTCGCCGGGCCAGAGCGTGAGGCTGCGAAGCCCGCCCTCCGGGCCGAAGGCCACGGCCACGCACTTGGCCGAAAGCTCGCCAAGGGGCGTCGCCAGGCGCAAGGGCTCGGCCAGCCTGGCCTCGTCCGCCTCGGTCCAGTAGCCCGTGAGCTTGCCGTTTAGGGGAAACACCCGGGCCACGGCCCCGTTGTCGTGGAAGGTCACGAGCTCGGCCGGCAGCGGCCCGGCCGGCGTCTCCACCACGGTGCGCGTCTCCAGGGGCAGGGCCCGCACCCGGCCGTTTTCGTGGAACGTCAAGGGCGGCTGGTGCATGCGCCGGGTGTCGTCGATGGTGTATTGGGGCACGAGCCGGCCCAGGGAGGTCTCCAGAGCCACGGGCCCGTCCACGTACATGGACCGCACCGAGCCGTCCGGGTACAGGTCCGGCCGGCCAAGCACGGGAAGCGGGCCGTAGGGAGTCGTCACGGTTTCCATGCAGGAGCGGAAGCAAGGAGCGGGCCAGCAAGAATCTCCCGCCATCCCGGCATGCTGCGCTTTTCCCTATGCCGGCGGCCGACAAAACTGTCTCTCTTCGCCTACAAAAACGTGACCCCGCCGGCGGCCGCCCTGCCCGTCATCCGCCCGTAACCCGGGACTTCCATACTGGCCGCGTCGTTCCCCCCAACCCGCGAGGCCGCCATGCTGACCTTCGCCCACTCCACCTATTTCCACGACCTGCTGGACAGCTTCTCGGCCGGTGTGGTCATCGCCAACGTCAAGGGGCTGGTCTACGCCTCCAACCCGGCCGCCGCGCGCCTGCTCGGCGAGACCCGCGAAACCCTGGCCGACCCGGCCACGGCCCGGGCCGTCGTCGCCCGCGCGGACAAGCCCCGGCAACTGGCCCGTTTCCTGACCGCCCCCCTCAGGCACGGCCGCAAGCCCGATCCCATCGCCTTCCTCTACCGCCACCCCGACGGCACGGACCGGCACCTGCGCCTTTCCGCCTCGCTGCTGCTCGAAAACGAGAAGATCTTCGGCATCCTGTTCGAAATCGACGACATGACGGAAATCTTCGCCCTGCACGCCCGGGAGCGGGCCATGCTGCTCGGCGTCCAGGCCGCCCAGCGCGAGCGCATCGAAAGCCTCGGCCGCTTCTCCCTGGCCGTGGCCCACCAGATTCGCAACCCGCTCATGGTCATCGGCGGCTTCGCCGGCCGGCTGCTGCGCCGCCATCCCGAGGGCGATCCCGATTGCGATCCGCTGTGCATGATCCTCGACGGGGCCAAACGCCTGGAAGCCGTGGTGCGGGCCGTGTCCGCCTACGCCAGACGCCGGGAACCCGCGCCGGTCATGGCCGACCCGCGCGACCTGACCATGCGGGCCATGGAAACGGCCCGGGCGCGCACGGGGTGCGACGCGCCCTTCGTCCTGGAGTCGGCGACGGAAATGGTCCGCCTGGACGCGGCCATCGTCGTGGAAGCGCTGGCGGAACTGCTGGCCAACGCCCTGGAGGCCACGGCCGGCGGCGGGCCGGACGCGGCCGTGACCGCGCGCTGCCGGTGCGACGCGCAGAACCGTCTGGTCTTCGAAGTAGCGGACCAGGGGCCGGGGCTGCCCGAGGACATCCGGCCCTTCGTCTTCGATCCGTTCTTCACCACCAAGGCCGTGGGCGTGGGTATGGGCCTGCCCATCGCCAAGCGCGCCGCCGAGGAACTCGGCGGCGACGTCCGCCTGGAACAACGCGCCGGCGGCGGCTGCCTGGCCGTGCTGCGCCTTGGCGGCGCAGCAGCCGGCTGAGGCGGCTACTCCTCCAGGAACGCCCCCTCGCTGCGGGCAGCGGCCATGTAGGGCCGGCCCATGTCCTCGAGCAGCGATTTGCAGTGCACGCACAGGGTGGCGGTGGGCTGGGCGCGCAGCCTGGCCTCGCCGATCTCTTCGCCGCATTCCTGACAAATGCCGTACTCGCCGTCCTTCACGCGGCCGAGCGCCTCCCGGATCTCCCCGATAAGCTGCCGGTCCCGTTCGCGCATGATGATGCTCAAATGACGGTCGGATTCGGCCGTGGCCCGGTCCGTGACGTCGGCGAAGCTCGCCACTTCCTGCGACATGACGTCCAGGGCGTCGCGCGACTGGCCGATAAGGGTTTCGAGCATGTCGCTGAGCACCTGCCGGAAGCGATCCACATCAAGATGTCCCATGGCGTGTGTCTCCACTTGACGAAGGGTTGTCCCAAACCCGGAACCGGGACTCCTCCCGGGAACCGAGCGTTACCCGTTTGCCCCAGGGATTTAAAACGATGGTGACGGCTGTGTGGAGAGTGCGTGACGGCGTTTTCCGACGACCGGTTACCCGCCTCGGCAAATTCTTCCGACTCGCTTTCCAGAGGCTTCCAGGATTTCCGGCAGGTTAGGCACCTACGACAGTGGCAGCCTTTTTGCTTTTCTTCCGGGCACGGCGGACTCCCCCCCGGAAAGGGGGCCGAACTTGCCGCCCGGAGGCATGTATGGCCACATCGATAAGCACCGACAGCGTTGTCAACTGGGCCTACCAGTACAGCCTGGCCTGCGCCAAATTGACGTCCGCGGAAAACGCGGCGAGTTCCTCGGCCACGCGCAGCGTGGACATCGCCGCGGCCAAGGCGGACTTCAACTCCACCATGAAGAGCCTCGTGCCGACCGACGTCCAATCCAGCGTGCAGTTCCAGTACATGGACGCGCTGACCCAGTACAACACCGACATGGCCGCGGCGGACACCGAAAAAAAACGACAGGCGGCCATGACCAACCTATACACGACGTTGGAAGGCATCACCATGCCGACCGCCACCTCCGCCACCCTCGACGATCTGGTCGCCGCCAACAAAGCCGCCGTCTCCAACGCCGCCGCCAACATCAAGTCCATGGTCTCCAACGCCGGCAGCGCCTGGCTCAAGGCCGTGGCCAGCGGCGCAAGCATCCTCAATTCCAAGGCGGCAAGCCTCACGGAATCCATCAAGACCGCCCTGGCCAAGGTCGGCGTGGACACCTCCAACATCACCACGCCCACCATCAGCCTCGCCCCAGCCTCGGCCTTCGCCGCCGCCTCGGCCTCGGCCGCCAGCGGCGGCTCGTCGGGAAGCCTCATGAACGCCGCCCTCATCGGCTACCTGGTAGCCGAACAGGCCGGCAGCGGATAATGCGGAGGGATGGGGGAGAGAGTAGAGGGAGGGAAAAGAAGAAGAATGCCTCCGGCGGCCAGGAGGGGGTGACCCCCTCCTGGACCTCCCCGACGGGTGCGGGTGGGGGCGTGGAAGGGAACGACGGACGGCGAAAGTCCGCCCCCATCTTCGGTCCGCCAACGCCAACCGCAACGGTGACCGCAGCCAACCCCGCCCGCCTCCGCCGCCGAGGGGGTCCGGGGGGCATCATGCCC
>NZ_JARKOZ010000118.1 GCF_029978005.1 Solidesulfovibrio sp.
CGGAATTTTTCCTGCCGAGCCTGCCGCGAAGCGGCGGCAGCGGCAGGCAAAATTCCGCCCCCGTCTTTGGTCCGCCAACGCCAACCGCAACGGTGACCGCAGCCAACCCCGCCCGACCACGCCGGACGGGGGGCCTGGGGGGAGTGACTCCCCCCAGTGGGGTTCGGGGCAACGCCCCGATGGGTCCGGTCCAGGGCAAGGCCCTGGCCGCCGGAGGCACGCGGGCAACGCCCGATGATCGACGCTCCGGCTACTTCCCCATCCCGTTCCCGGCGAGCGAGGCGGCCACGTCCTTGGCGAATTTTTCCACGAGTCGGCTTTGGGCGGCGGCCAGGGCGTCGTAGTCCGGTCCGGCGGCGGTTTCGCGGTATTCGTTGGAGTTCCAGGCGAGGTTGTTGCCGTCGACGTCAAGGACGGACCAGCTGGCGCGCAGCACGGCGTCCTGGCCGACGACCCCGTCGAAGCGGGCGACCTGGATGACGACCTGGCGGTCGGGGTGGCCGCCGGTGGGCCAGGGGTAGGTGACGAGGGGCTTGGCGCACACGAGCCCGGCGAGGTTTTCGGTCAGCACGCGCTGGAAGTTTTCGCGCGGCGTTTCGATCCACTGGTCGAATTCGGCCAGGTGCATGCGGTTGCCGCCGCCCCGGGTGACGATCTGCGCCCGGTCGAGGTAGGCGGGGAAGTCCACCGGACCGACGCCCACGGACATGCAGGGCCCGGCTGGGGCGGCCTCGGATTTGGCCGCGGCGTTGAGGGAATAGAAGTGTGTCGGCGCGGATTTGCCGCAGCCGGCCAGGAGCAGCAGGCCGGCTGCCAGGGCGGCGACGGCGGCGTTGCGGACGGTGCTGTTCGTGGTGCTCATTTGCGGGGGCCTCCCTTGCCCTGGATGAGCGCTTCGGGGTGGCGTTCCAGGAAGCTCGCGAACTCGCGGATGGCGCGGGCGGCGTTGGCGATTTCGGCCAGGGCCCGGTTAAGGTCGGTGACCGTGGGCGAGTTGGAGTTGACGATCTTCTGGAAGTTGTTGATGGCGGCGCGGCTGTCCTTGAGGGTGGTGTCGAAGGAGTTGAGGGCCAGCTTGGCCGAGTTGCTGATGCCTTCGGTGCGGTTGTCGAGGTGCTTGGCCAGTTCGTTGTAGCTCTTGATGGCCTCGTCGAGGTTGTTGGCCATGGGGCCGACCCGGTCGCGGATGTCGGTCAGCAGGGAATTGCCGGAGTTGAGGGCGGAATCGATTTTCCCGGGCAGGGCCTTGAGTTCGGGCGAGTTGACGAGGGTCTCGATGCCGGTGACCGCGCCGATGAGGCGGTCGACGAGTTCCTGCAGCGGCAGCTGCTTGATGGTTTCGGTGAGTTTTTCGAAAGTGGAGGGCACGGTGGGGATTTCGGGCAGGTCGGTGTGTCCCACCATGCGCACGGGAGTGTCGGGCATGAGGTCCAACGAGACGGCGAGCTGTCCGGTGACGAAGCTCTGGGTGACGAGCTGGGCGCGCAGGCCCTTGTCCACGAGCTGGGCCAGGAAGTTGGTGGGGGGCTCCTTGCGGGCATCGACCAGGTTCTGGTCCTTCTGTCCGGGCTTGCCGGTGAGCTTGATCTTGCCGCCGAGGATTTCCACCACCACGGGGATGTAGAATTTGAGGTGGGCGGGATCGGCCTCGATGCTGATTTCCTTGACCATGCCGATGGGCACGCCGCGGAAGACCACGGGCGCGCCGACCTCCAGACCGCCGACGGAATTGGGGAAGAACATGATGCACCGGTACGTCTTGGTGAAAAGCATGCCCGAGCCCAGGGCCACGATGGCGCCCACGGCCAGGGCCAGCGCGCCGAGGACGAAGACGCCGATCAGGGTTTTGTTGGCTTTGGCGCTCATGGAGGTTCCCTTTTTGCGGATGCCGTGTCCGGCTGGCTATTCCTGGCCCCTGGTCAGGAAGTGGCGCAGGTTGGGGTCGGTGGAATGGGCCAGGAGTTCCTTGGGGTCGCCGCTGGCGGTCATGGTCCTGGTGTCGACGTTGAGGAACACGGAGTTGTTGCCGATGGCGAAGATGCTGGCCAGCTCGTGGGTGACGACCACGAAGGTCGCGCCGAGGCTCTCGCGCAGCTCCAGGATGAGCTCGTCGAGCAGGTGGGCGCTGACGGGGTCGAGGCCGGCCGAGGGTTCGTCGAAGAAGAGGATGTCCGGGTCCAGGGCCATGGCCCGGGCCAGGCCGGCGCGCTTGCACATGCCGCCGCTGATTTCGGACGGGTAGAAGTCCTCGAATCCGGCCAGGCCGACCAGGGCGAGCTTGAGGGAGGCCAGCTCACGGATGTCCTTGCGGGAAAGCCTGGTGTACTGCGACAGGGGCAGGGAGATGTTCTCGGCCAGGGTCATGGAACTGAAAAGCGCCCCGGACTGGTAGAGGATGCCCGTGCGGCGAAGGATCTGGTCGCGTTTTTCCGGCTCGGCGTCCCACAGGCTCCCTTCCCGGTACACGACCCGGCCCGCGGCCGGCTCCTTGAGGCCCACGAGGACGCGCAGCAGCGTGGATTTGCCGCAGCCGCTGCCCCCCATGATGATGAAGATGTCGCCCCTTTGCACGGTGAAATCGAGGTCCCGCATGATGACGAAGTCGCCGTAGCTCATGGTCAGGTTCTCGACCCTGATGGCGGGCGTTTCGGCGGTGGGGGCGGCCGGGGCTGAATTCTGGCTGGCATCCATGGGTCACACGCCGATGATGTTGCAGGCCACGGTGATGATGGCCGTGGCGATGATGATGGCCAGGATGCTCGTGACCACGGCCGAGGTGGTGGCCTGCCCCACGGCCAGGGCGCTTCTGCCGCAGCGCATGCCCCGGTAGCAGCCGGCCATGGCCACGAGGACGCCGAAGACGGTGCTGTGCACGAGCCCGATCCAGAAGTTGGCCAGGGGCACGGACTGCCAGGTGTGGGTCAGGTACTGGACGGGATTGATGTTGAGCATGAGCACGCCGACGATGAAGCCGCCGAGGATGCCCATGAGGTCGGCGTAGATGCAAAGGAGCGGCATCATGACGACCAGGGCGATCATGCGCGGCAGCACCAGGAACTGGGTCGGCGAGAAGCCGAAGGTGCGCAGGGCGTCGATTTCCTCGTTGACCTGCATGGTGCCCAGTTCCGCGGCGTAGGCCGCGCCGGTGCGGCCGGCCATGATGATGCCGGTCATGATGGCGCCCATGACCCGGACCATGGCGATGCCGACGATGGTGGAGACGTAGATCTGCGCCCCGAACTGGGAGAGCTGGATGGCTCCGACGAAGGCCAGGATGAGGCCGACGAGGAGGCTTATCAGCGAGACGATGGGCAGGGCCTCGATGCTGGCCTGGTACATGAGGGCGACCAGGCCCGAGCGCTGGAACACGGCCTTGCCGCGAGCCAGGGCCAGACAGGCCAGGGTCATCTCGCCGACGAATTCCAGCAGGTTGCCCGTGGCCTGGTAGAGGCCCAGTCCCAGGTCGCCCATGCGTTCGAGAAAGGGCGCGTGGCTCGTCTTGCGGGCCGCGCCCTGGCGTTCGGGCACTTTTTGGGCCAGCTCGAGCAGGCTCGCCGTGCCGTCGGGCAGGCCCGAGAGGTCCACGTCCACGCGGCGTTCCCCGGCCAGGGCCAGGATGGCCCGACACTGGGTGAGGAACAGGCTGTCCCAGCCGGCGACGCCGGCCGTGTCGAAGCGCAGGGCCTTGGGCGGCGGCGTGGCGGCCAGGGCGGCCAGGACCGGCTGGATGTCGGGAAAGGGACGGTCCTTGCGCCAGACGCCGGTCAGGCGCAGGGTCAGGATCCCGTTTTCCGTGAGGATTTCCCGACGCGGGGCATCGGCCGGGGCTGTTTGGGTCTTCTGATACGTCATGGGAAAAATGGGAAAAGAGGATCGCCTGCACGCCGCCAGGGCACCCGGCTTCGATGGGCTCGAACGGGGCGGCTGTCAAGCGACAAAGCGGCGTCGATGCGAAAAAAAACCGCCGCGCCGCCCCGATACCGGCCTATTTCTGCGACGGATACTGGCGCAGGCATTCCTGCTCGCACAGGTCACTGCCCCGGGAAAGCATATAGGCGCAGTCGGTCATCTGGTAGCCCTGGTAGTACAGCCGGTTGTACGCCTGGTTGCAGGCCGTGCGGCAGGCTCCGGCCGTGGCGAACTTCTGCGTGATGACGTTTTCGAACACCTGGCAGATGTCCATGTCGGAGTCGCAGGGGTCGCGACCCGGCGGCGTGATGCAGTTGCCGAAGAACATGGACGGGGAGGCGGGTTTCATCGGGCCGCAACCGGTCACGGCGACGCACAGCAGGGCCATGGCCAGGGCGCAGTGGAGAAGTCGCATGCTGTCCTCCGTTGGGTTGGTGGAATGCCGCATCTGGGGCTTTCTAGTGACTAGCACGGAGCCCTTGCCAAAGGCCAGAGCCGAAAGGGTCCGGCGCGAAATTTTCTACAGTCTGGTCAAAAGGCGCAAAATGGCGGGGCCGTAGAGCATCTGCGCCATGGCCCCGAGACACAGGAACGGACCGAAGGGGATGGGCATGGACCGTCCCCGGCCCTTGCCGAGCACGTAGAAGGGGCTGGCGACGAGGGCGGCCAGGCTCCCCATGAGCACGGCGTAGGGCAGGCCCAGCACGCCGCAGACCCCGCCGATGGAGAGCATGAGCTTGACGTCGCCGCCGCCCAGGCCGTCGAAGCCCTTGGCCAGGCGGTAGCCGGCGGCCAGCAGCCAGAAGACGCCGAACCCGGCGGCCGCGCCGACGCCCGCCTGCGTCGGGCCGATGTCCGGGCGCAGCGCGCCGATGGCGATGCCGAGGAGCGCGGCCGGGTAGGTGAGGACGTTGGGCAGCAGGTAGACCTGGAAGTCGATGCCCGAGGCCACGATGTAGAGCCCGCCCAGCGCCAGGTAGGCGAGAAACCACCATGTGGGGCCGAAGGCCAGGGCGGCCAGGACCGCCCAGGCGGCCGAGGCCAGCTCGATGAGAGGGTAAAGGGCCGAAATGCGCTCGCGGCAGGCCGAGCACCGCCCCCGGAGCAGGAGGTAGCTTGCGACCGGCAAAAGCTCCCACCAGGAGAGGCGGTGGCCGCAGCGCGGGCAGTGGGAGGGCGGGCGCACGATGGAGGATCCGGAGATGCCGCGCGAGACGCACACGGAGTAGAAGCTGCCGAGCACGAGGCC
The DNA here is from genome assembly GCF_029978005.1 of Solidesulfovibrio sp. Lineage (GTDB taxonomy): Bacteria > Desulfobacterota > Desulfovibrionia > Desulfovibrionales > Desulfovibrionaceae > Solidesulfovibrio. The sequence continues at coordinate 5,159 of NZ_JARKOZ010000118.1, forward strand.
CAGCACGGCGGCGAACCCCGGGAAGAGATGGGGGAAAAGGGCGAGGGGCAGTGTTTGGGGCATCAGGGTCTTTTGGCGGCCGTGCCCGCCGGCGTCAAGGGGTACGGCGGGCGGGGCCCGCCGTCGCCATGCGACGGCAAGGTGACGTCCTACCTCGGCCGTGTCGCCTGGCGGCGGTCGTAGACGGCGCGGATGGCCCCTTCGAGTTCCTCGGTGGGGCAGGGCTTGAGCAGGTAGTCGGCCGCGCCGCCGGCGATCATGGCCGAGGCGATGTCCACCGAGGCGTGGCCCGTGAGCACGAGCACCTCGGCCTCGGGGCAGGCGGCGCGCAGAAGCGGCAGGGCCTGTTCGCCGGAAAGCCCCGGCATCTTGACGTCGAGCACGATGACGTCGCTGGGGGCCTGGGCCAGAAGCTCCAGGGCCTCCTGGCCGCCGCCGGCGGTGCGCACGGAAAACCCGTGCCGGGAGAGCAGCTTGGCCAGGGTGTCGCGGAACCGTTCCTCGTCGTCGACGATGCACACGCGGATGGGGTCGGCCATGGATCGCTCCGTTTCGCGGGGTTGGCGTTACAGGGGCAGGGTTACGGTGAAGGTCGCGCCCTGGCCGGGCCGGCTTGTCGCCGCAAGCGAGCCGCCCAGGCGGGCCACGATGCCGTGGGACACGGACAGGCCAAGGCCCGTGCCCTTGCCCGGCTCCTTGGTGGTGAAGAAGGGGTCGAAGATCTTTTCCATGTTTTCCGGCGCGATGCCGCAGCCGGTGTCGCGCACGGCGATGGACACCTGCCCGTCGGCGCGCCGGGTGAGCAGGGTGATGGTCCCGCCCGGGGGCGTGGCGTGCAGGGCGTTGGTGAGGAGGTTGAGGATCACCTGGCGCAGAAGCGGCACGTCCGTGCGCACGTGGGGCAGGTCCGGGGCGTAGTCGCGGGCGATGGCCACGCCGCGCCCCTGCGCCTCCTTCTCCACCAGCAGGGCCATGTCCTCGATGACCTGCTCCAGGGCCTCCTCCTGGAGCACGGGCTCCATCTTGCGGGCGAAGTTGAGCAGCTTGTGGGTGATCTGACGGCAGCGGTCCACCTGCTTGGCGATCTCGCGCAGGCTGTCCCGGGCGTCCGAGAGGTCCTCGTCGGAGAGGCCCTGGCAGTCGGCGGTGATCTCCCTGGCCAGGTCGAGCTCCTGGGTGATGATGGCCAGGGGGTTGTTGATTTCGTGGGCGATGCCCGAGGACAGTTCGCCGATGGCGGCGAGCTTTTGCGAATGGAGCAGGCGCAGGTCCATTTCGCGCAGCTCCCCTTCGCCGCGCCGGATGCGCCGGGCCAGCGTGAGCGCCGAGCCGATGCAGATGGCCCCGGCCACGAGCGCCAGCGCCACGTCGACCGCCGGCGGCGTGAGGAGCGTGGCGAGCACGGCCGCGCCGGCAAGGCCGGGCGCGAGCACGGTATGCGGCCACAGCGGCGGAAAGGCGAAGCCTTCAGGGCCGGCTTCGGGCTTCGTTGAGTTCTTTGCGTTCATGGGCCTTTCTGGCCTTTTCCAGGAGTTCGCCGAAATCCACGGGCTTGAGCACGTAATCGTAGGCCCCGAGCGACATGCCCTGCATGCCGGCCTCGACCGAGGCATGTCCGGTCAGGATGATGACCTCGACCAGGGGATGGCGCTTTTTGATCTCCTTGAGCACGGCCAGCCCGTCCA
>NZ_JARKOZ010000127.1 GCF_029978005.1 Solidesulfovibrio sp.
TCCAAAAATTCCGCCACCTTCTGGGCGTTGGCGCAGTGGGCCTTGGCCCGAAGCGGCAGCGTCTCCATGCCCTGGATGACCAGGAAGCTGTTGAGCGGCGCGGGCGTGGCCCCGATGTCGCGCATGAGCCCGGTGCGGATCTTCGTGCAAAAGGCCGAGCAGGGCGTGCCCTCGATCGAGCACAGCATGTCCCAGAAATTGGCCCCGTGGTAGGTCGGGTCCGGGGCGGTGATCTCCGGGTACCTGCCCCCGGCCGACCAGTCGAAGCCCCCGGCCTCGACGATGGCCCCGCCCAGGCAGGTGCCGTGGCCGCCGATGATCTTGGTCAGCGAATACACCGCGATGTCCGCGCCCACCTCGAAGGGGTTGAGGATCGGCGGCGCGGCCACGGTGTTGTCCAGCACGAACGGCAGGCCCGCGTCGTGGGCCACCTTGGCGATGGCCGGCAGGTCGTCCACGTTGCAGCGCGGGTTGCCGATGGATTCGGAGAAGACCAGGCGCGTGTCCTTGTCGATGGCCCGGGCGAAGTTGGCCGGGTCCGAGGAGTCCACGAAGCGCGCCTCGATGCCGAAGCGCTTGAGGGTGTGTTCGAAAAGCGTATGGGTGCCGCCGTAGAGGTTGCTGCCGGTGACGATGTTCTGGCCGGCCCTGGTGATGGCGGCCACGGCGTAGAAGATGGCGGACATGCCCGAGGCCGTGGCCACGCAGGCCGAGGCCCCGTGCAGGGCGGCCAGGCGCTTTTCCAGCACGTCCGTGGTCGGGTTGCCGAGGCGGGTGTAGATGTAGCCGGCTTCCTTGAGGGCGAAGAGATTGGCCGCGTGCTCGGGGTCGCGGAACAGGAAGCTCGTGGTCTGGTGGATGGGCACGGCCCGGGACAGGGTGTCGGCGTCCGGCGTGTGGCCGGCGTGCAGGGCCAGGGTCTGGGCATGCCACGGCGGGGTGGGCATGGGGATTCCTCCGGTTGGGATTGTCGTCGCGGCGCGAACGCCGGGAGCATGCCGCCCCTATATGCCAATCCGGGGCTTCCCGGAAGGGCGGGGACGGCGGTTTCGGTCTTGACATACGCTGGCGCGGACCCGACAACCGTGGCCGACGCCAGTAGCGCGTCCTGCCGTCACCGCAAGCACCGGGAGGGTCTTTCATGCGCCTGCACGCCTTCTACCACGTGCCCTTCGAGGACGTGGGCTCCATAAAGCCCTGGGCCGAAGCCAAGGGGCATACGCTCACGGCCACCAGCCTCTTCGCCGACGAAACGCCGCCGCCGGCGGCGGACTACGACATGCTCGTGGTCATGGGCGGTCCCATGGGCGTCTACGACGAGAAGGAACATCCCTGGCTGGCCGGGGAGAAGAAGGCCATCGAGGCGGCCGTGGCCGCGGGCAAGCCGACGCTCGGCATCTGCCTCGGCGCGCAGCTTCTTTCCGTGGTCCTCGGCGGCACGGTGACCCAAAACCCGGCGCCGGAAATCGGCTGGTTCAAGGTCGCGATGACGCCCGAGGGCCTCGACGAATCGGTCTTCGCCGGCTTTCCCCAGTCCTACTACGCCTTCCACTGGCACGGCGACACCTTTTCCATTCCGCCCGGCGCGGTCCACGCCGCCAGTTCCGCCGCCTGCGCCAATCAGGCCTTCGTCTACAACCACCATGTCGTGGGCCTGCAATTCCACCTGGAAACCCAGCCCGTGAACATGCAAAAGCTCATCAAGCACTGCGCCGCGGACGTGGCCGAGCCCGGCCCCACCGTGCACCATCCCAAGCAGATGCACGCCGGCCGCGAAGCCTTCAAGGACATCCAGGCGCTCATGCACCGCCTGTGCGATTCGCTGACGGCCTAAAGACGGAAAGGCGAATGCCTCCGGCGGCCAGGAGGGGGTGCCCCCCTCCTGGATCTCCCCGGTAGGGGAGGCGACGGTTCGGGTAATGTTGAAGCAGGGGGGAATGGGAATGCGGAAGAGAGAGCGGGAAATCAAGGACAAGAGTGTTCTGGAAGAGCTGCTCATGCGGGCGCGAGTGTGCCGCCTGGGCCTCTACGATGGGCAGTGGCCCTACGTGGTGCCGGTCAACATGGGCTACGCCGCCGGCCGCATCTATTTCCATTCCTCGCGCAAGGGCAGGAAGATGGAGATCCTGCGCGAGAATCCCCGCGTGTGCTTCGAGATCGACAGCGACGTGGAGGTCGTCACCGGCGAGCGCCCCTGCGACTACACCACCAACTACAAGTCGGTCATCGGCTTCGGCACGGCCGTGCTGGTCGAGGACGAGGCCGAGAAGATCGAGGGCCTTCGCATCATCATGCGCCGCCACGCCGGGCCCGTGGAGGGCTTTCGGCCCGAGGTCGTGCCGGTCACGGCCGTGGTGCGCATCGACATCGAACGCATGACCGGCAAGTCCAATCCGCCGTACAACGAGTGGAACTGACGCCGGCAAGAGCGCCTGGAGTAGTTGCGGCCTCGCTGTGAAAGGTTGTTGAACGGAACCGTACGGGAGGACGTCATGCGCGTGGTCTTTGTGGGCGATTCGTTGACCGTGGGCGTGGGCGACCCGGCCTATCTCGGCTGGGTGGGCCGTCTTTGCGCCGCCTCGCCTTTGGCCGGGCTGGGGCTGACGGCCTACAACCTGGGGGTGCGTTCGGAGACGAGCCGCCACATCAAGGCGAGGCTGGCCCGCGAGCTGGCGCCGCGCCTTCTGCCCCGCGAGGAGGCCCGGGCCGTGCTGTGCTTCGGCGTCAACGACGCCAAGGTGGAAAACGGCCGGCGCAAGGTGGAGCTGGCCGAGTCCGTGGACAACCTGTTCGCCATCGTGACGCAAGTTTCCAAGCTCTGCCCGCTGCTCATGGTGGGCCCGCCGCCGGTTCTCGACGACGCCCACCGCACGCGCGTGGAGGAGCTTTCCGACGTCTTCGCCCGCACCTGCGACGACATGAACGTGCCCTATCTGGAGATGTGCCGGGCGCTTTGCCGCGACGCGGCCTACTGTGACAGCCTGGCAGCCGCCGGCGACGGCTACCATCCCGAAGCCGGCGGCTACGCGGCCATGGCCAGGCGCGTGGGCGAATGGGACGCCTGGCTCGCCTGGTTTCGCTGTTAACGCAGTTCCAGTTCCGCCACGGCCTCGATGTGGGCGGTGTGGGGGAAGAGGTCCACGGGCGTCACGCGCGCGACGGCGTAGAGTTCGCCCAGGGCCTTGAGGTCGCGGGCCAGGGTGGCCGGGTTGCACGAGACGTAGACGATCTTCGGCGGCGCGGCGGCAAGCAGCGCCGCGACCATCTCGGGCGCGGCCCCGTTTCGCGGCGGATCGAGCACGGCCACGGCCAGGGAGACGTCGGCAAGTTCGGCCAGGCCCTTGGCCGCGTCCATGGCCTTGAACACGGCGTTGCCGACTCCTGAAAGTTCCGCCGACCTGTCCGCGTCGGCCACGGCGCGCTTGTCCGCCTCGAAGCCGAAGACCGTTTCGAAGCGCGGGGCAAGCGTCAGGGCAATGCCTCCGCAGCCGCAGTAGAGGTCCGCGGCCGCGCCCGACGGGGCCTCGCCGGCGGCCTTGGCCGCCACGTCGTACAAAAGCGTCGCCGCTTGCGTGTTGGTCTGGGCGAAGGCGTCGGCGGACACGTGCAGCCGGGCCGGGCCGAAGCGCTCCTCCAGGTAGTCCTTGCCCAGGGCCAGCACCTGCCGCTCGCCGAGCGCCACGGCCGTGGCCGCCCGGCGCACGGAATGCACGAACCCCGTCACCTCCGGAAAGCGCGCCATGACCGCCTGGCCCAGGGCGTGGGCGGCGTCGCCCGCGCCGCGCGCCGGGCCGGTGATGCAGTTGACGAGCCGCTCGCCGGTTTCCTCGCTCTCGCGAAGCACCAGATGCCGCCACACGCCCTTGCTTGAGCGCGCGTCGTAAGCGGCCAGTCCCGTCTTGGCGCAGGCCTCGCGGATGAACCCCAGCACCTCGCCGGCCCAGGGGGCCATGAGGCGGCACTCGGCCACGTCGAGCACCCGGCCCGGGCGAAGCCGCTCGTGCAGGCCCAGGTGCAGCCGGCCGGCGAAGGCGAATTCCATCTTGTTGCGGTAGGCGTAGACGCGCGGCGAGGCCACGGTCTGCGCCACCTCCACGTCGGGCAGGCCGCCCAGCCGGGCGAGCGTCTCCACGACCTGCTCGCGCTTCCAGAAAAGCTGGGCCCCGTAGTCGAGATCCTGCCAGACGCAGCCGCCGCAGACGCCGAAATGCGGGCACTGGGGCGTGGCGGCCTGGGGAGAGGGCGTGACGGTCTTCACCACCGTCGCCTCGGCGAAGCCCTTTTTGAGCCGCGTCACCTTGGCCTTCACCGTGGCTCCGGGCAGCCCGCCGTCCACGAACACCACAAGCCCGTCCAACCGGGCCACGCCCTTGCCGCCGAACGCCAGCCGGTCCACGGCGAGCGTCAGTTCCATGTCTTCACGTATGTCCATGGCGGCCTTATGCGCGAGGCCGGCCAAGGGCGCAAGGGCGACGTGGTCCCGGGCCGGAGAAAACGGGGCCTCGCGGCGGGAACGCGCCCGCCGCGAGGTGGAATATGGCCGGAAGCACGCGCGCCGACGCGATTCGCACGGGCGCATGCCGCATGGCAATGCAGTTAGATAATGGGATTTATCAAGAACCCTTATGGGCCCTCGACAACCTAGTGTCGCGTCCTCAAAATTAATACATATTTAAGCGACCAGCGGTTTGCCGGTGTAGGTCCACTTGAAGGGCTTTGCCCAGAGCTCGTTATAGTTCTTGATGTACTCCATGATCTGGCCGACGAGTTGTTGCTTTGA
>NZ_JARKOZ010000134.1 GCF_029978005.1 Solidesulfovibrio sp.
ACGCGCACGCGCCAAAGCCCCCGGCTCTCCCTTCGGATGGCCAGGGTCAGGGCGGCGGCCACGCTGCCAAGACCCGTGCCCGCCGTGACGAAGCCCAGGCCCTGGGCCCCGTGCCCCAGCACGGCGTCCACCATCACCGGCCAAAGGATCATGAACGATGCACCGAAAAGGCTCGTCAGGCAAAGGCCGGCCAGGATGGCTCGCATGGATCTGTCGCTCCAGGCATGGCGCAGGCCGGCGGCGATGTGCGCCCCCATGGGCTCCTTGGCCGGCCGTGCCGTCTGAACGGGCAGGCGCATGAGGAGCAGGCTGGCGATGACGGCCAGGTAGCTTACGGCGTTGAGCATGAAGCACCAGCCCTCGCCCATGATGGCCACGAGCACCCCGGCCAGGGCCGGCCCCAGCACCCGGGCACTGTTGAACATGGAGGAATTGAGCGCGATGGCGTTGTGCAGGTCCTCCTTGCCCACCATCTCCACCACGAAGGCCTGGCGCGTGGGCATGTCCACGGCGTTGACCACGCCGAGAACCATGGCCAGCCCGCCGACCAGCCAGACCGTGGCCGCGCCGCTCAGGGTCAGGATGGCCAGCGCCAGGGCCTGCGCCATAGCCGCGACCTGGGTGACGACCAGCAGCATCCGCTTGTCGCGGCGGTCGGCCAGGAACCCGCCCCATAGCCCCAACACGAAGACCGGCAGGTGGGTGACGAACCCGACGGCCCCCAGGGCCATGGCCGAGCCCGTGAGCCGGTAGACCAGCCAGGACACGGCCACGGACTGCATCCAGGTGCCGATGAGGGAAATGAACTGGCCTGTAAAAAAAAGTCTGAAATTACGGTGCTTGAATGACCGGACAAGCAGGGAGAGGGACTGCCGCGAACGCGGGCCCAACCCTGCGCGCCACGCGCCCGTGGTATGCTGCGCCATGGGAAAATAGCATCCTTTGCCGGAAACGGGCGAACGCCAAAGCCTTGCGTCCCGAGGCGGCATGCGAAAACGGAAGGCCGCGACGGCGGCGGCCGTCGGGCGGCCCGACCCTCAGACCCTGGCGGCCTCGCGCGGGGCCGAGGCGTCCTGGGGAGCGGCTGCCGCGAACAGGCCGCGCAGGAGCCCAAGGCCCGTGGTCACCTTGGCCAGTTCCTCGGCATCGAGCCGGGCCAGTTTGGCGGAGAAATTGGCCTTGACCGCCTCACGTGCCTTCATGAGCACGGTCCTTCCCTCCTCGGTCAGGAAAAGGCGCACCCGGCGGCGATCGGCGGGATCGGGCTTGCGGTCGATAAAGCCGCGAAACGTCAGGGCGTCCACCAGCTTGGACATGGAAGGCAGGGAGACGCCGATGTACTCCGCCAGATCGGTGAGGTTGGAGCCGGGGTTGTTGCGCAAAAAAGCCAGGGTCCGGAGTTCGGGAACGCGTAGGTCCGGCGCGGTGTGGCTGCGCATGGTCCGCCGCAGATCCTGCATGACCAGCGGCATGACATCCAGCAGTTCGCGGGCGCAGGCATCCAGTAAGTCAGCCATAGCGGCCCCCTTCTAATAGTTAGTTTTTGAAAGTATAGCCCCTTCGCCCGAAAGGTCAAGGCCGTCATTCCCCCTCTTTTCGCGGCAATCCCGGCTCCATCCCGGGAGCGGGAGCAAGCCCCAGGGCGGCGCAGACCGTGGCGGCCAGCCGCGTTTGGGCCGCCCCTTCCCCGGGCGCGACCAAGGGCAGATTGGAAACCAGCGTCCCCGGCACGAAGGACGCGTCCACGCAGTGGTCGCCGGACCATTTCTGACGGTTGTCGGTGAGCGCCTCCCCGTCCGCGCCACCGATGGCCGAGGTCCAGGCCACCCGGTACGGCGGGCGAAGCCCCACCACCAGGTCCGGGGCCTGGCCAAGGTGCGGCCCGTCGTAGAGCGTCTCCCGGCCGTGCACGGCGGCGACCACCGAAGCGCCCGCGTCGTCGAGAGAGCGAAGGCGCGCGGCGATTTCCCCGGCCAGATCCCGGGCCGGCGCGCCGTCCGGCACCACGCCATGGCGTTCCCGGCCGGCGATGTTGCAGTAGATGGAGCCGAAGCCCAGGGCGTAGGCCCTGGTGCCCGACCAGTCCACGTGCTTGAAGAGCTCCCCGGCGTCGGCCGGATCGTGGGGCGCGAGCTTCATGTAGCCGGCCCGGATCAGCCAGGCGTTGAGGTTGACCGAGCGGGTGTAGGAGCAAAACCCGTGGTCGGAGCAGACGAAAAGGGCCGTGTCCTCCCCGGCCGCCTCCATGGCCAGCCCCACGGCCATGTCCATGCGGGCCATGTGGTCCTCGACCACGGACCCGAGCCGCCGGGCCAGCGCCGGGTCGTGGAGGGGATGGGCCGGGTCGTGCAGCCGCCAGAAGCAGTGCTGGATGCGGTCCGAGGTGTCGAAGACCACGGAGAGAAGCCCCTCCTTGAACCGGCCGAGCTCGTGGGCGAGCATGGCCTCGCGCTCGCGGGTCACGTCGTCGCAAAAAGAGAGGAAGGCCTCGTCCGACACCACGCCGTCGGTGAGCCCCTTGGTCTCCTCGGGCATGCCGAGGGTGCTGTAGGGGCCGCCCAGGGCCTTCGCCAGTTCTGCGGCGTAGCCCTGGGGCGCGGCCACGGGCAGGCACGGGGCCTCGGGATCGACCTGGACCGGGCCGAGGTAGAGGGACAGGGGATCGAGGCGCAGCAGGAACAGGCGGGTGAGCCCGGTCGCGGTCCGGCCGTCGCCAAGATCGAAGGAGAGCCGCACATAGGGAGACCAGTCGCCCGGCGAGAGCGTCCCGGAGACCCTGTCGCAGGCGTAGTCGAGCCGACCGTCGCGGCGCGTGAGCGCCAACCGGCACCGGGCCGGGGCGCGCTTGCCGGCAGCCATGGTCATGGGGCCTTCCACGGCCGCCTCGGCCCGGCCGTCTACGAAGCGGAGCGTCTCGAACCGGCCGCGCCCGCCGACGGCGTCCGGGGCCTGCTCCACGTAGTTCACGTAATTGCCGAGGCGGCCCTTCACGTCCGGCGCGCCGAGGCCGGAGAGGATCGTCGCCCCGGCGAAGGCCGGCGGGTAGGTCACGGGCCAGCGCACGGCCGTCACCGGCAGGCCGGCCCGGGCGGCCACGTCGAAAAAGGTGGTCGCATCGTAGGCCGGGGCGGGCGGGCCGGCCGGCCCCCCGGGCCCGGGTCGGGTCAGGGACAGCCGGGGCAGGTAGGAACCGGCGTCGCGCACGATGAAGTCGTAGACGCCGTGGCGGCCGGGGTTGCCGCCCGTGGCCAGGCAGGTCCAGGCCACCGGGCTTTGGGCCGGGTTGGACGTGTGCAGGGCGGCGAAGACGCCTTGTGCGGCGAGCCTGGCCAGATGCGGCAGCCGGCCCCTGGCCATCATGGCCCGGCAAAGGCCCGGGTCGAGGCCGTCGATGCCGAGCACCACGGCCTTGCGCACGATTCGCGGAATGCTCATGAGCGGGTCTTTCCCCTCGGTTGCGGTGTCACGGACATGCTTCTGATCGTGCTGCCGGGATACCATGAAACCCGTTGCCTGCCCAGTCGGCCCGCTCTCGTCGCGAGGGCGCGTTTCGCGGCGGGCACGACACGGGCCCGGGCGGCAGGTCTGGCTCATCGACCCCGGCGTGCCGCGCCAGCTTCTGGGCGCGGACGGGAAGCCCTCGATTTGCTGGCCAGGCGGCGTTTCGACTGCATCCTGCTCGACGTCCTCATGCCCGGCATGGACGGCCTGGAGGTGGCGCGGATCATCCGGACGTCGCCGGGATATGCGGCGGCGGCCGCCACTCCGATCATCGCCGTGACGGCCTTCGCCATGAATGGGGACAGGGAGAAATTCCTCGCCGCGGGCATGGACGACTACATCGCCAAGCCCATCGGCTTGGAGGAGCTCAGGGCCGTCATCGTCCGGGCGACCGCGGGGAGACGAACGGCGCAAGCGCCCGTGTCCCTGTGAAGACGCCGGGGCAAAGCCTGCGATCGCGCCTTGAAAGGCCAACCGTGACCGGCTTTGGCCGAACAGCTTGATCCGAAGCCCAAAACCAACTATCATGCACAGTTGGACGGAAGCGTTTCGTCACCGGTGTGGCGCCTGGACTTCAAATCCAGTGTGCGGTCGAGAGGTCGCAGGTAGGTTCGACTCCTATACGCTTCCGCCATCATTGAAGTTTCCCACCACTGTCCCGCTGCCGCCCGGCGCATGGCCGACGGCCTAGGCGGCCGCCGCCGAATCCCCGGGCGCGTGCCGGCGCGCCTCGCCCGCCGTGACCACCAAGCGTCCGATCTCCCGGCAGGCCTGCCGGGCCTGTCCGCCCATATCCTCGGCGCGTTCGGTCACGTCCATGGCGCACATGTTGAGCTCGAACCCCGTGGCACAGTGTTTTTCGGCCCGACGGGCGATCTCGTCCACGGCCCGCGAGGCGCTCTCCATGGCCGCAGCGATGGCCGTGAACTTCTCCGCCACGGACTCCACCAGGCCGCACGAAGCGTGGATGTCGCCGCCGGTGGCGGCCATGGCCGCCAGGGCCTGCTCGGAACAGGCGGTGACGGACCTGGCCGCCTCGCGCACCTCGGTCGTGGCGGCCAGGGTATTGGCGGCAAGCTTTCGGACCTCGTCGGCCACCACGGCGAAACCCCGGCCGGCCTCGCCGGAGCGGGCCGCCTCGATGGCGGCGTTGAGCGCCAGCATGTTGGTCTGGTCGGCGATGTCCGTGATAAGCCCGGCCACGTCGCCGATGGCCCCGGCCCGGGCCACGAGCCTGGACAGGATGGCTTGCAGGTCGTCGTAGGACGCGGCCACCCGGCGGGAGACCGCCGCCGTGTCCCGGACGACGTCCAGACCCTCCCGGGCCTGCGTTTCGGCGGCCGTGGCCGCCTGGGCCGTTTCGGCCGCCATGGTGGCCACCACCCGCACGTTGTCGGTCATCTCTTGCATGGCCTGTGCCACCTGCCCGGACTGCTCCCTGGACACGTCCATGGAAGCGGCCAGGGATTCGACGGCCGCTCCGACCTCCCGGGCCAGCCCCGCCAGGACGGCCGCCTCGGCCACGAGCCGGTCGTTGACGGCGCGGGCGGCGGCCTGTCCCGAGGCCAGGCGTTCGGCTTCACGCCGCGGCCCGGTCACGTCCTCGAACACGCACAGCCAGCAATCCTCCTCCCAGGGCAGCCGCACCACCGCGACCCGGGCCAGGAGCCGCGCGCCGTCAGGGCCGGTCAGGCCCAGGCAGTCGCCCCCGAGCCGGCCGTCGCGCAGGTTCTCCCAACTGCCGGCGCTGGAATGGGTGCACAGGGCCTCCAGGGCGTCGTCGGTTCCGGCCGCCAGGCCCAGGTCGCCAAGGAACGCGTCCATGGCCGCGTTGCACCAGTCGGCCCGCCCGGGACAGACCACGGTCATGCAGGCGCAGGGCAGGCGCGCCAGAAGCTCCAGCGCCCTGCCCGCGCCTCGCCCACGGCGCGCACGTGCCGGCCCACGAGCCCCAGCAGACGATCCGGAGAATCGGCCTCGCCCTTCGGCGGCTCCCCGGGCAGCAGGGAGCGCAGCTCGCGCACGAGGGCCGTTTTCTCCATCCTGTGCGCGGCGAAGGCCGCCGTCTGGAAGGCCGCGCACAGGATGACCAGAGCCAGAGTCGCCGTGCGCCAACCGGCGTCCCACAGGACGACGCCGCCGGCGGCCAGGGCCAGCCCCAGGGAAACCAGGGTCAGACACGTCGCGCTCGGTTTCGGTTTCATGCCGGTTCGTTCTTAATGAATGCCGCAGTTGTTGAGGAAGGGACCGTACTTCTTGTCCGTGCCTTTGATGTGGTTGACCAGCCAGCCCGAGAGGAAGCTCAGGATGTCCATGGACATGGCGCACTTGCCCTTGTTGCAGTCGCTTTCGACCTGCACCACCTTGGCCACGAACTTGTCATGCTCGGTCTTGTGGATCTGGTATTCCGGATAATTGTTGCCCTTCATGTACTTTTCCTCGAGGGCGAAATGCGTGGCCGCGTACTGCTTGAGTTCCTTGACGATGCGCATGAGCACGGTCTCGGCCTTGCCGGACTTCATGGCGTCGTGCAGCTCGTTGACCATGTCCACGAGCTTGTGGTGCTGGTTGTCGATCTCGGCGATGTTCACTGAAAGGCGGTCACTCCATGCGAGCAAAGCCATGACGTACCTCCAGGTTTGTCGGCCTGGCCGGGATCCGGCCAAGCCGGAATATAGGATTAATTAAACTATTTTTATCCTATATAAACGAACCCGACAAGAAGTGAATGCGTCGCCAATCGTTAACATGCTAATAACAAAGGCATAAAATTTTCAAACTTCCCGACGGCCCGGGCTTTCGGCAAGACCGGTTGCGGCCAGGAGCGGCTTGGCCGCAACGGTCCCTTGACTAATGGGGCGGTCGTGACGACATTGCCCGAAACGACCGGCGCTTTTCGCGCCGCGCACCTTTTGCCGCGAGCAGCCATGGCCCGACGGATCCTTCCCTGCCTTCTCCTCCTGGCCTGTCTGTGGCCGGGATCGGCCATGGCCGAAAAGCTCCGGAAAAACGTTCTTTATTTCAATTCCTACCAGAACGGCTACCAGTGGTCCGACGAGATACTCGCCGGCATCCGGGAGGCGTTTTCCCACTCCGACTTCAACGTGGACCTGCAGATCGAGTACATGGACTCGAAGAAGTACGCCGACCCGGTGCTGCGCGGCATGCTCCACGATTTCTACAAGCTCAAGTACCGCAACACCCGTTTCGAGGTGATCCTGGCCTCGGACAACTACGCCTTCGACTTCCTGCGGGAATACCAGGACGAGCTCTTTCCCGGCACGCCGCTGGTCTTTTGCGGGGTCAACGACTTCCATCCGGAGTGGCTCGACGGCCATCCCAACTTCACGGGCGTGCTCGAGGAGCCCGACATCCGCGAGACCCTGGAGCTGGCCTTGCGCTTCCATCCCGACCGCCGCCGCCTGGTCGTCTTCGGCGACACTTCCGTGACCGGCGTGGCCATCGGCAACCAGTTGCGCGCCGTGGAGCCGTACTTCGCCGGCCGCCTGGCCTTCGAGTACCTGGACAACCTGAGCCTGTCGCAGATCCTCGACGCCGTGCACGACCTGCCCGCCGACGCCATGATCTTCCTCATCCCTTTCTACAAGGACACGGAAAAGGACGTCTATTCGGTCAACGAGGTGCTCGCGGCCATCCGGGGCAATTCCGACGTGCCCATCTACAGCGCCTGGCGCTTCATGCTCGGCCACGGCATCGTCGGCGGCAAGCTCCACAGCGGCTTCGAGGAAGGTCGGCTCACGGCCGAAATGGCCGACAAGCTCCTGCACGGCGTGCCCCTGTCCGAGCTGCCCGTGGTCACGCGCACCGACGACGCCTACGTCTTCGACTACAGGGAAATGTTGCGCCTGGACATCACCACCGACAAGCTGCCTTCCAACTTCAGCCTGATCAACGAGCCCTACCCGTTCTACCACATCAACATCGCCGTCTTCTGGACGGTGATCATCAGCGTCATCGTGCTGTGCTACGTCATGGTCCTGCTGGTGACCAACATCCTGCGGCGACGTCGTGTGGAGGAAACCATCAAGGATCAGCTCTCCTTCATGGAGACGCTGGTCAGCACCATCCCCATTCCCCTCTACTTCAAGGACGGGACCGGGTCCTACAAGGGCTGCAATCCGGCCTTCCGCTCCTGGTGCGGCCTGTCCGGCGAGACCTCCCGGTCCGAGGCCTGCGCCGGGGTCGGCGAGGCGCCGCTTTCGCGCTACCTCGACGCCGGGGACAGCCTGCTGTTGCGCGAACCCGGCGTGCGCGTGGGGGAGGCCACCATCATGACCGCCGACGAGGAGCCGCGCTCGGTCATCCTGCACCGGGCCGTCTACGCCAACGCCAAGGGCGAGATCGCCGGGCTCGTCGGCGTGCTCTACGACATTTCCGAACTGCGCCACGCCGCCGAGCAGCTGCGCGAGGCCGAGGAGAAATACCGGGGCATCTTCGAGAACTCGGCGCTCGGCATCTTCCGCATGACTCCGGACGGCCAGACCGTGGACGTCAACCCGGCCCTGCTCAACATGCTCGGCGTGCGCGACCTGGACGAACTGGCCGCCCGGCGCGGCGACCTGGTGGAGGTGCTTTTCTCCGGCAACGAACGCTTCGAGGCCCTGCTCGCCTCGGTGGAGGACGAGAACGCCACGGTCAAGTTCGAGACCCGCTTCGTGCGGCCCGACGCCAGGATCATCACCGTCAACGTCAACATGCGCCTGGTGGCCGACGCCGGCGGCTACCTCGCCTACGTCGAGGGCGTGGTCGAGGACGTGACCATGCGCCACGAGGCCGAGCGGGCGCTGCGCGAGTCCCAGGAGATGCTGCGCCTGGTCCTCGACAACATCCCCCAGCTCGTGTCCTGGAAGGACAAGGCCCTGCGCTACATCGGGGCCAACCGGGCCTTCATCGAGTTCTTCGGCTTCGCCGACCTGGGGGAGCTCATGGGCCGCGACGACTTCGCCCTGCCGCTGAGGCGCGAGGACATGGACGCCGTGCGGGCGACCGACATCGACGTGATGCGCAACAACCGCACCGTGGCCGGCGAGCTGGCCGCCCGCAACGTCCGGGGGGCCGACGTGCTCCTGGAGATCAAGAAAGTCCCCCTGCACGACGACCGGGGCGCGGTGGTGGGCGTGCTCTCCACGGCCGAGGACGTGACCCAGAAGGTGAGCCTGGAGCGTCAGCTGCTGCAGTCCCAGAAGATGGAGGCCATCGGCACCCTGGCCGGCGGCATCGCCCACGACTTCAACAACATCCTCACCTCGATCATCAATTCCGCCGAGCTGGCGCTGATGGACCTGCCCCAGGACGCCTCCATGGAGGACGACCTGCGCCGGGTGCTCAAGGCCGGCCTTCGCGGCAGCCGCCTGGTCAAGCAGATCCTCTCCTTCACCAGGCCGTCCCAGGCCGGGTTCGCGGCCATCAACGTGGTGGACGTGGTGGGCGAGGCGGCCGGGCTCATCAAGGCGTCCATGCCGCGCAACATCAAGATCGTGCTGAACCTGCCCGATCATCCCGTGCCCTGCCGGGCCGACCCGACCCAGCTCCACCAGATCGTCATGAACCTCGGCACCAACGCCTTCCAGGCCATGCGCGAAAGCGGCGGCGCGCTCAGCCTGACCCTGGCCGAGGACGATCTGGACGAGACCCTGGCCGGCCAGGTCGGCGTGCGCGCCGGTCGCCACGCCCGCATCTCCATCGCCGACACCGGCCCGGGCATTCCCCCCGAGATCCAGGACAAGATCTTCGACCCCTTCTTCACCACCAAGCAGAAGGGCGAGGGCACGGGCCTGGGGCTGGCCGTGGTGCGCGGCATCGTCAAGGGGCATCGCGGCGCGGTCCGGGTGGTCAGCCAGCCGGGGAGCGGCACGCGCTTCGACGTCTTCCTGCCGCTTCTCACGGAAACCGAGACCCCGGCCCTGCCCCCTGCCCCGGCCCCCAACCGCGGCCGGGACCGCATCCTTTTCGTCGAGGACGACGAGGACCAACTCCTGACCATTCCGCGCGTGCTGGCCCAGCTCGGCCACGAGGTCTCGGCCTTCGGCGGCGGCGCGGCCGCCCTGGCCCGGCTGGCCGCGGACCCGGCCGCCTTCGACGTGTGCATCACGGACTACGACATGCCGGACGTAAACGGCCTGGAGCTGGCCGGCAGGATCGCCGCCCTGGCCCCGTCCCTGCCCGTGATCCTGGTCTCCGGCCGCCTGGGCGACATCGAGGACCGGAAGATGGCCGGCAACATCAAGAAGATCGTGCTCAAGCCCTACAACCAGGCGATCATCTCCGCGGCCATCCGCGAGGTGCTCGACGCCAAGCCGCAAACCAAAGCCGCATGAAATCCGTCTGCATCATCGACGACGACCCCGAAGTCCGCGAAACCATCGCCAGTCTCACCCGCAAGATGCGCCTGACCAGCGAAGCCGCCGGCACCCTCACGGCCGGCCTGGACCTGCTGTCGCGCGAGAGCTTCGACGTGCTCTTCCTGGACGTGCGCCTGCCGGACGGCAACGGCCTGGCCGCCCTGTCCGACATCAAACGGCTGCCCGAAGCCCCGGAGGTCATCATCCTCACCGGCGTCGGCGACCCGGACGGGGCGGAACTGGCCATCCAGGAGGGGGTGTGGGACTATCTGGTCAAGCCCTCGCCCATCAAGCAGATGATGCTCACCCTCAAGCGCGCCCTGCGCTACCGGGAGGAGAAGCGCTGCGACCGGGCCCCGGTGTCGCTGTCCCTTGCCGGCTGCGTGACCGTGAGCCCCCGCATGCAGCCCTGCCTGGACCAGGTCGCCCACGCCGCCTGGTCCAGCGCCGCCGTCCTGGTCACCGGGGAGACCGGCACGGGCAAGGAGCTCTTCTCCCGCCTCATCCACGCCAACAGCGCCCGGTCCAAGGCCCCCTTCGTCACCGTGGACTGCGCCGCCCTGACCGAGTCCCTGGTCGAAAGCACGCTCTTTGGCCACAAGAAAGGGGCCTTCACCGGGGCCACGGCCGACCGGGTGGGGTTGGTGCAGCTGGCCAACGGCGGCACGCTGTTCCTCGACGAGGTGGGCGAGATGCCGCTGTCCCTGCAAAAGACCTTCCTGCGCGTGCTCCACGAGAAGACCTTCCGCTCGGTGGGGGCCGTGGCCGAGAGCAAGAGCGACTTCCGGCTCATCGCCGCCACCAACCGGGACCTCGAGGCCATGGTCGAGACCGGCCAGTTCCGGCGCGATCTCTATTTCCGGCTCAAGACCATCGTGCTGCGCCTGCCGCCCCTGCGCGAGCGGCCCGAGGACATCAAGCCCCTCACCCTGGCCGTGGTGGACGCCCTGTGCGCCGAATACGGCCTGCCGCCCAAGGGCTTCGAGGCGGAATTCCTGGCTACCCTGGAGGCCCACGACTGGCCGGGCAACGTGCGCGAGCTGCGCAGCGTCCTGGAGCGGGCCTGCCTGGCCTCGGGCCGCGAGAAGACCCTCTACAGCATGCACCTGCCCCAGGACCTGCGCATCAAGGTGACCAAGTCCACCCTGGAGCGGGGGCTGCACTTCGCGGACCGGCCCGCCCCGGCCGCGTCCCCCCTTCCGTCCCCGGCCGCGCCGCTGCCCGCGGCCGGGCGCACCCTCAAGGAATTCAAGGAAGCCATGGAGCGGCGTTACCTGGAGGAGCTCCTGGCGGCCAACGGCCGCGACGTGGCCGCCATGGTGGACGCCTCGGGGCTGTCGCGCTCCCACTTCTACGCCCTGCTCAAGAAATACGACCTGGGCATTCCGGACTGAGCGCGGTGGGGAACGCCGCCATGGCGTGAAAAGGGCATTCTTGATTGTGAAAACATTCACATTTTATGCCACCATGATCTTCCAGGACCCACAGCCCATTAGCATTCTGAAATATCTTCTTTCCTGATCCCTTGCCGTTCGCCGTTGCGGTCAGACGATTTACGCCAGACGCATTTTTAGTCCTCGACGACCTGCCCTTGCGTCTTTTAGAACGAATCCTGCGGCCTGTTTTTTCCGTGCTATCATCTGTTGATTGTGGCAACATTGCGGAGACCCTCACTCCGGTCCGGACCGTGCCGGGTTCGTCTGGTTTTTCGGACATGCGTTGTCGGTCTGAAAAACCGGACAGGCCCAAAAAGGGAGAATCCCTTTGCGATGTGTGTAATTTCGCGGTATTAGCCTGCCAGGCGGCATCTGGAAAATCGGATAGGCCCCCTGCGTCCGGAAGCCAGGCATGGGCCTCTGATCGACAACGCACCGAAGTCTTTTTGCCTTTTTACATGTGGCACGAGGATTGCCTATGAAGGAAACGTCGACCCCGGCCTTCCTTCTGTTCGGTCGAACGACAACTTCAAGGAGACGCGAGCATGGCCAAGAAGATGAAAAGCATGGACGGCAATACCGCCACCACTCATATCGCCTACGCCCTGAGCGATACGGCGGCCATCTATCCCATCACCCCATCGTCCACCATGGGCGAGATCGCGGACGAGTGGGCGGCCAAAGGGCTGAAAAACATCTTCGGCCAGACCGTGACCATCCGCGAGATGCAGTCCGAGGCCGGAGCCGCCGGCGCGGTCCACGGCTCGTTGGCCGCCGGGGCGCTGACCACCACGTTCACCGCCTCCCAGGGCCTGTTGCTCATGATCCCCAACATGTTCAAGATCGCCGGCGAACTCCTGCCGGCCGTCTTCCACGTGTCGGCCCGGGCCGTGGCCACCCACGCCCTGTCGATCTTCGGCGACCACTCCGACGTCATGGCCGCCCGTTCCGCCGGCTTCGCCCAGCTGGCCTCGGCCTCGGTCCAGGAGTGCATGGATCTGGCGCTCGTCGCCCACCTGTCGGCCATCGAGAGCAGCGTGCCCTTCGTCCACTTCTTCGACGGCTTCCGCACCTCCCACGAGATCCAGAAAATCGAGGTCATCGACTACGAGGACATCAAGGGACTGGTCAATTACGAGAAGATCGCCGCCTTCCGCGCCAAGGCCATGAACCCCGAGCATCCGGACATGCGCGGCACCGCCCAGAACCCGGACATCTTCTTCCAGGGCCGCGAGCGCGCCAACCCCTACTACCAGGTCCTGCCGGGCATCGTCTCGGCCATGATGGACAAGGTCGGCGCCCTGACCGGCCGCCCCTACAAGCTCTTCGACTACGTGGGCGCGCCCGACGCCGACCGCGTGGTCGTGTCCATGGGCTCCTCGTGCGAGACCGTGGAGGAAGTGGTCAACTACTTAAACGCCAAGGGCGAGAAGGTCGGTCTGGTCAAGGTGCGCCTGTTTAGGCCCTTCGCCCCCGACGCCCTGTTCAAGGTCCTGCCCGCCTCGGCCGAAGTGGTCACCGTGCTCGACCGCACCAAGGAGCCGGGGAGTCTGGGCGATCCGCTCTACCAGGACGTGTGCGCGGCGTTCATCGAGCGCGGCGGCGCGATTCCCAAGCTCATGAGCGGCCGCTATGGCCTGGGCTCCAAGGAATTCCGCCCCGGCATGGCCAAGTCCGTCTTCGACAACATGGCCGCGGCCGCGCCCAAGCGCCACTTCGTGGTCGGCATCAACGACGACGTGTCCGGCTCCTCCCTGCCCATGGGCGGCCCGCTGCCCACGGTTCCCGAAGGCACCGTGCAGTGCAAGTTCTGGGGCTTCGGCTCCGACGGCACCGTCGGCGCCAACAAGTCGGCCATCAAGATCATCGGCGACAACACCGACCTCTACGCCCAGGGCTACTTCGCCTACGATTCGAAAAAATCCGGCGGCATCACCGTCTCCCACCTGCGCTTCGGCAAAAAGCCCATCCAGTCCACCTACCTGGTCGACGCCGCGGACTACGTCGCCTGCCACAAGCCGAGCTACGTGCACATCTACGACATCCTGGAAGGCATCAAGGACGGCGGCACCTTCGTGCTCAACTCCTCCTGGAACACCGCCGAAGACCTGGAAGCCAACCTGCCCGGCCACATGCTGCGCACCATCGCCGACAAGAAGCTCAAGGTCTACAACATCGACGCCGTGGCCATCGGCGCCAAGACCGGGCTTGGCGCGCGCATCAACATGGTCATGCAGACCGCCTTCTTCAAGCTGGCCGGCGTGCTGCCCATCGAACAGGCCATCGGCCTGCTCAAGGACTCCATCAAGAAGACCTACGGCAACAAGGGCGAGAAGATCGTCAAGATGAACGTCGACGCCGTGGACATGGCCATGGACGGCCTGGTCGAGATCAAGGTCCCGGCCGCCTGGGCCAGCGCCGCCGACGCCGCCGAGGCCGCCCCGGACGAGCCCGAGTACTTCAACAAGGTCATCCGGCCCATCCTGGCCCAGAAGGGCGACGAGCAGCCGGTGTCCGCCTTCGCCGAGAACGGATCCTTCCCGGCCGCCACCTCCCGCTACGAAAAGCGCGGCGTGGCGATCAACATCCCCCACTGGATCAAGGAAAACTGCATCCAGTGCAACCAGTGCTCCTACGTCTGCCCCCACGCCACCATCCGGCCCTTCCTGGCCGACGAGGCCGAGATGGCGGGGGCCCCGGCCGGCTACGAGACCCTGCCGGCCACCGGCAAGGAGCTCAAGGGCCTTTCGTACCGCATGCAGGTCTTCCCCATGGACTGCATGGGCTGCGGCTCCTGCGCCGACGTCTGCCCGGCCAAGCAGAAAGCCCTGGTCATGAAGCCCCTGGAAGAGGAAATGGCCGTGCAGGTCGAAAACCACGGCTTCGCCATGGGCCTGGTCAACAAGGGCTCCCTGGTCAAGCGCGAGAACCTCAAGGGCAGCCAGTTCTACCAGCCGCTGCTCGAGTTCTCGGGCGCTTGCGCCGGTTGCGGCGAAACGCCTTACGTCAAGCTCCTCACCCAGCTCTTCGGCGAACGCATGATGGTGGCCAACGCCACGGGCTGCTCCTCCATCTGGGGCGGCTCCGCGCCCACCTCGCCCTATGCCCAAAACGCCGACGGCCACGGCCCGGCCTGGAACAATTCGCTCTTCGAGGACGCGGCCGAGTTCGGCTTCGGCTACAACATGGCGCTCAAGCAGCGCCGGGACAAGCTGGCCGACAAGGTGGCCGCCGCCCTTGAGGGCTCGCTTTCCGACGAGCTGCGCGCCGCCCTGGCCGGCTGGCTGGAGAAAAAGGACGACGCGGCCGGATCGCGCCTTTACGGCGACCGGATGAAGGCCCTGCTGGACAAGGGCGACGCCGCCCAGGCGGCCATCGCCGCCGACGCCGACATCTTCACGAAGAAGTCCGTGTGGATCTTCGGCGGCGACGGCTGGGCTTACGACATCGGCTACGGCGGCCTCGACCACGTCATCGCCTCGGGCGAGGACGTCAACATCCTGGTCATGGACACCGAAGTCTACTCCAACACCGGCGGCCAGGCCTCCAAGGCCACCCCGCTCGGCGCCATCGCCAAGTTCGCCGCCGCCGGCAAGGTCACCGGGAAAAAGGACCTGGCCCGCATGGCCATGACCTATGGCTACGTCTACGTGGCCTCCATCGCCATGGGCGCGGACAAGAACCAGGCGCTCAAGGCCTTCCTCGAGGCCGAGGCCCACAAGGGGCCCTCCATCGTCATCGCCTATGCCCCCTGCATCAACCAGGGCATCCGCAAGGGCATGGGCAAATCCATGGAAGAGGCCAAGCTGGCCGTGGAAACCGGCTACTGGCCGCTGTTCCGCTTCAACCCCGACCTCAAGGCCGAAGGCAAGAACCCGCTGGTCATCGACTCCAAGGCCCCGGCCGGCGACTTCCAGGGCTTCCTGTCCGGCGAAGTCCGCTACGCCGCCCTGGAGAAGATGCATCCCGACATGTCCAAGCGTTACCGCGCCTCCATGGAAGCGGCCTACAAGGAACGCTACAAGGAGCTTGAATACCTGGCCGCCATGCCTGTCTTCGACGGCCCGGCCGGAGCCGGTGCTGCCGGCGCTTCCGACGACCCGGCCTTCTGCGCCACCGCGGAAACCGCCGAGCATGCCCGTCCCCAAACCGGCGAACCCTGCGACGAAGGCCGCGCCGGCAAATAAGCAAAAGCGAGAACGAACATGGATAACCACCTGTCCCAGAAGTTCGAGGAAATCGTCGGCAAGGAAAACGTCCTGGCCAGCGAGGTGGACCGCCACAGCTACGCCTACGATGCGGCCGTCCTGCCCCCCAAGCTCCCGGCCCTGGCCGTGCGTCCCGAGACGCCCGAGGCTCTGGGACGGGTGGTTGCCGCCTGCAACGAGCTCGGCCTGCCGCTGACCGTGCGCGGCTCGGGCACCAACCTCTCCGGCGGCACCATCCCCTCTCCCGGGGGGGTGGTGGCCCTGACCGGGGCGCTCAACAAGATCGTCGAGATCAACGAGGCCGATATGTACGCCGTGGTCCAGACCGGCGTGGTCACGGCCAAGTTCGCGGCCGAGGTGGCCAAGCGCGGCCTGTTCTATCCGCCCGATCCGGGCAGCCAGGCCGTGTCCACCATCGGCGGCAACGTGGCCGAGAACGCCGGCGGGCTGCGCGGCCTCAAGTACGGCGTCACCAAGGACTACGTCATGGGCATGAGCCTCTATGACGTGGACGGGGAGCTCGTCAAAACCGGCTCCCGCACCGTCAAGTGCGTCACCGGCATGAACCTGCACGGCCTCATGGTCGGCTCCGAAGGCACGCTCGGGGTGTTCAACGAGATCATCCTCAAACTCGTGCCGCCGCCCAAGGCCAGCAAGGCCATGATGGCCATCTTCGACGACCTGCTCAAGGCGTCGGAGACCGTGGCCGCCATCATCGCCGCCAAGATCGTGCCGGCCACCCTGGAATACATGGACGACTTCACCATCAAGACCGTGGAGGACTTCGCCCACGCGGGGCTGCCCACCGACGCCAAGGCGCTGCTGCTCATCGAGGTGGACGGACACCCGGCCCAGGTCGAGGAGGAAGCCGCCGAGGTCGAGGCCATTTGCAAGCGCGTGGGCGCGACCCGCATCCACGTGGCCAAGGACGCGGCCGAGCGCAACAAGGTCTGGGAGGCCCGCCGGGCGGCCCTGTCCGCCCTGGCCCGGGTGCGCCCGACCACGGTGCTCGAGGACGCGACGGTCCCCCGCTCCCAGATCCCGGCCATGGTCGGGGCCCTGGAGAAGATCGCGGCCAAGTACCGGCTTACCATCGGCACCTTCGGCCACGCCGGCGACGGCAACCTGCATCCGACCATCCTCACGGACAAGCGCGACCACGAGGAGTTCAAGCGCGTCGAGGCGGCCATCGACGAGATCTTCGACGTGGCCCTGGGCCTTGGCGGCACGCTCTCCGGCGAGCACGGCATCGGCACGGCCAAGTCCAAGTACATGGCCAAGGAAGTGGGCATGGGCTCCATCCTCTACGCCAGGAAGCTGAAAAAGGCCCTGGATCCCAAGGGAATCCTCAATCCCGGCAAGATCACGGGGGAGTGACATGAGCGAGATGCGTGAACTGGTCGGCCTGCTCAAGCAGATCGACGACCAGCTTGTGGCCTGCATGCGCTGCGGCATGTGCCAGGCCGTGTGCCCCCTCTACGGGGAGACGGGACTCGAGGGCCATGTGGCCCGGGGCAAGATCGCCCTGCTCGAATGCCTGGCCGACGAGGTCATCAAGGACCCGGCCGGGGTCAAGGAACGCCTGGACGCCTGCCTGCTGTGCGGCTCCTGCCAGGCCAACTGCCCGAGCGGCGTCAAGGCCCTGGACATCTTCCTCAAGGCCCGGGCCTTCCTCACGGGCTACTACGGACTGCCGCCGGTCAAGCGGGCGATCTTCCGGGGACTGCTGAAAAATCCCCGGCTGTTCGACTCCGTCATGTCCATCGCGGCCAAGTTCCAGGGCATCTTCACCCGCCCGGTCAACGACATGGTGGGTTCGTC
This sequence comes from Solidesulfovibrio sp., assembly GCF_029978005.1. Classification (GTDB taxonomy): domain Bacteria; phylum Desulfobacterota; class Desulfovibrionia; order Desulfovibrionales; family Desulfovibrionaceae; genus Solidesulfovibrio. Next base: position 17,329 of record NZ_JARKOZ010000134.1, read on the forward strand.
TTGCGCCCGTGTGTTCTCCAACCTGCTGGAAGGGCGGCACTTCGCCCCCCTGGCCGGCACGCCCCTGCACGCGACCCAGGCCGAGCGCGACACCCCCCGCGGGCCGTCGGGCCTCAAGGTCGCCTTCTTCTACGGCTGCGTGGTGGACAAGATGTTCCCGCGCATCGGCGAGGCCGTGCTCAAGGTCTGCGACCACCACGGCGTGGGCGTGTACATGCCCCACGGACAGGCCTGCTGCGGCATCCCCGCCCTGTCCTCGGGGGACCGCGACACCTTCGAGACTCTGGTCGCCGCCAACATGAAGCTCTTCGGCGATCAGGACTTCGACGTGCTGGTCACGCCCTGCGCCACCTGCACCTCGACCATCAAGAAGATCTGGCCGCTCATGGCCGAAGGCCTGCCCGAGTCGGTCCGGTTCAAGATCCGGGAGCTCGCGCCCAAGGTCAAGGACGTGAGCGCCTTCCTGGTCCAGGACCTCAAGGTGACCGACGGCCTGGCCGCCGGCGGCGGGGACATCGCCGTCACCTACCACGATCCCTGCCACCTGAAGAAATCCCTGGGCGTCTCCGCCGAGCCCCGGGCCTTGCTCGCGGCCAACCCGCGCTTCCGTCTCGTGGAGATGGAGGGCGCGGACTCGTGCTGCGGTTCCGGCGGAAGCTTCACCCTACAGCATTACGACCTCTCCAAGCGCATCGGCAAGCGCAAGCGGGACAACATCGTCGCCACGGGAGCCTCCGTCGTGGCCACGAGCTGTCCGGCCTGCATGCTGCAGATCGGGGACATGCTGTCCCAGGCCGGCGACAGGCTGGCCATACGGCATCCGGTGGAGATTTACGCGGAGACACTGGCCGGGCGCTAGCCCGGTCGCACCAACAAAGGCGAGCGAGGTAGCCTAATGAGTTTTAAAGACAACATCCAGGCGCTATTCGCGCCCAAAACCGTAGCCGTCATCGGCGCCTCCGCCGCGCCGGGCAAGGTCGGCCATACGGTGGTGCACAACATGCTGGAGGCTGGGTACGAAGGGAAGCTCATCCCCGTGAACCCCAAGGCCGACGAGATCCTGGGCCTGCCCGTGACCAAGCGCATCGAGGACCTGCCCGAAGGCCTCGACCTGGCCGTCATCGTGGTGCCCGTGGCCGCCGTCGTGCCTTCCATGGAAGCCCTGGCGTTGCGCAAGGTCAAGGCCGCCATCATCATCACCGCCGGCTTCAAGGAAGTCGGCAAGGAAGGCTATGCCCTGGAGCAGAAGCTCATCGAGATCTGCACCCAAAACGACATCGCCATGGTCGGCCCCAACTGCCTGGGTCTCCTCCGCACCCAGGACAACAACACCGCCTCCTTCGCCGCCGGCTATCCCGTGGCGGGCTCCATCGCCGTCTTCTCCCAGTCCGGCGCGCTGTGCACGGCCATCCTCGACTGGGCGCTCGGTGAGAACGTGGGCTTTTCCAAGTTCATCTCGCTCGGCAACAAGGCCGTGATCAACGAAGCCCACATGCTCGAATGCCTGCGCACCGACCCCAATACGTCCGTCATCCTCGGCTACATCGAAAACGTGGCCAACGGCCCGGACTTCATCGAGCAGGCGGCCAAGGTCACCCGCGAAAAGCCGGTCGTCATCATCAAGTCCGGCACCACCGCCGCCGGCGCCAAGGCGGCCTCGTCCCACACCGGCGCCATCGCCGGCTCCGACGCCGCCTACACCGCCGCCTTTCGCAAGACCGGCATCATCCGGGCGGGCGACATGGGCACGCTCTTCGACTTGGCCCAGGCCTTCTCCACCCAGCCCCTGCCCGAAGGCCCGGGCCTTTGCGTGGTGACCAACTCCGGCGGCCCCGGCATCCTCGCTGCCGACGCCACCGAGAAGTCGCCGCTGCTGCACATGGCGCGCCTGTCCAACAGCACCATTGACCGCCTCAAGGAATTCCTGCCGCCCTACGCGTCGCTCTACAACCCCATCGACCTCATCGGCGACGCCCCGGCCGAGCGCTACCGCAAGACCCTGGAAGTGGTGGTGGACGACCCGCAGGTCCATTCCATCCTGATTCTGCTGACCCCGACCGCCTCGGCCGAGATCATCGAAACGGCCGAAGCCATCATCGACGTGGCCAAGACCACCAAAAAGCCCATCTTCGTCAACTACATGGGCGGCCTGCGCACCAAGCCCGGCGTCAAGATGCTGGCCGAGGCCGGCATCCCCTGCTCCATCTACCCCGAGCCGCTGATCCAGAGCATCGAGACCATGTACAACTACTACCTGTGGCGGCAGACCCCGGCCCAGGAGTACCCGGAGATCCGTCGCAACCGCCAGAAGGCCAGGCTCGTCATCAACGAGGCCCGGGCCAAGGGCGCGACCGAGGTGGTGGAGTTCCAGGCCCAGGAAGTGCTGCGCGCCTACAACCTGCCGACGCCCAACACGGTCCTGGCCCGCTCCTCGGACGAGGCCGTGGCCGGGGCGGAGAAGATCGGCTACCCGGTGGTGCTGAAAATCGCCTCGCCGCAGATCTCCCACAAGTCGGACGTCGGCGGCGTCAAGGTGAACCTGGCCGACGCCGAGGCTGTGAAAAACGCCTTCTTCGACATCACGGCCCGGGCCCAGCGCCTGCGCCCCGAAGCCTACATCGCCGGCTGCCTGGTCCAGGAGATGGCTCCCAAGGGCTGCAAGGAGATCATCATCGGGTTCAAGCGCGACGACCAGTTCGGCCCGCTCCTGATGTTCGGCCTGGGCGGCATCTACGTGGAGATCCTCAAAGACATCGCCTTCCGCCTGGCCCCGCTCGGGCGCGACGACGCGAAGAACATCATCCGTGAGATCAAGTCCTACATGCTGCTCAAGGGAGTGCGCGGCGAACCGCCGGTCAACTTCCAGGCCATAGAAGACATCCTGCTCACCATGTCCGAACTCTCCCTGGATTTCCCCGAGATCCAGGAGGCGGAGTTCAACCCCGTGCTCGTCAACGCCGAGAAGGCCGTGGTGGCCGACGTGCGCATCACCTTGAGCGCCCAATAAGAACCCCAGGAGGAACAATCCATGATCGGTCTCTACATCGGGTCCACCCAAGGATATTCCGGCAAAAACCTCGTCACCCTGGCGCTCGGGCAGCAGTTCCAGCGCGAGGGCCTGCGCGTGGGCTACATGAAGCCCATCGGCGCGGTGCCCCACAAGGTGGAGAACCAGATCGGCGACGAGGACGCCCACTTCATGCAGCAGGCCCTGGGGCTCTCCGAAACGCCCTCGCTGGTCACTCCCGTGGTCATCACCCGCGACTTCCGCATGCGCGCCTTCCTGGAAGATTGCGCCAACCTGCTGCCCGGCATCGTGGACAGCTACAAGAAGCTCTCGACCGGCAAGGACCTCATGCTGGTCGGCGGCTCGGGCAGCTTCCTGTACTCCGGCAAATACTGCGGCGTGGACGGCGTGGCCGTGGCCCAGGCCCTGGGCACCAAGGTCGTGCTCGTCGACCGCTACCTCCAGGACTACAACTACGACTACCTGGCCGCGGCCAAGGAGGCGCTCGGCGACGATCTGGCCGGCGTCATCCTCAACGACGTGCCCGAGCACTTCCGCGAAGAGGCTGAGACGCTCATCGTGCCCTTCCTCAAACGCCGCGGCGTGGACGTGCTCGGCATCATCCCCCACGACCCCATCATGTTCGCCGTGCGGGCCGGCGACCTGGCCAACGGCCTGGGCGGGCGGCTCATCACCTCCGGCGGACGCACCGACAGCCTGGTGGTCAACTTCCTCATCGGCACCATGCAGGTGGAGAACTTCGTCACCTTCTTCAAGCGGCACAAGGACGTGGCCATCCTGTGCGGCGGCGACCGCGCCGACCTGCAGCTGGTGGCCCTGGAAGGCGGCTGCGCGGCCCTGATCCTGACCGGCAACCTCTACCCCAACGACATCATCCTGGCCAAGGCCGAGGACAAGGGCATTCCGGTCATCGTGGTGCGCGACGACACCTTCTCCGTGGCCAAGAAGATGGAGCTCATGCTCACGCGCGAGAAGCTGCGCGACCGCTCGCGCATCGAGCACGGAGCCAAGCTCGTGCAGCAGGCCGTGAACATGGCCGCGCTCAAGAAGAATCTGGGAATCTAGCGCCGAAGGCCCGGGGCGCGCCCGTCTCCGCGCACCCCGGGCCGCCGGCGCAGCCGACAGGCGGTTTCGGCCTTGTCCCGAGCCCTTTTGGCGACGGGCTCGGGAGGGCCGGGCGAATATCAACCAAAAGGAGCATACAACATGTCGTGGGTCCAACAGTACCAACCGCTTGGAAGCTATGGGCTTTCCGCCCTCGTGGCGGGAATCCCCCTGTACATGCTGTTCTACATGCTGGCCGTCAAACGCATGGCAGGCCACAAGGCCGCCTTCGCCGCCACCCTGGCGGCCGTCATCCTGGCCATCGTGGCCTGGGGCATGCCCGTGGGCCTCGCTCTTGACGCCACGGTCTACGGCGCGTTCATCGGCCTGTTTCCCATCGTCTGGATCGTCATCACGGCCATCTGGGTGTACAACATGACCGTCGAGTCCGGCGAGTTCAACATCATCAAGAACTCCCTGGCCCAGATCACCGACGACCGCCGGCTCCAGGCGATCTTCATCGCCTTCGCGTTCGGCTCCTTCATCGAAGGCACCGCCGGCTTCGGCACGCCCGTGGCCATCACCGCCGCCATGCTGGTGGGCCTCGGATTCAACCCCCTGTACGCCTCGGGCATCTGCCTCATCGCCAACACCGCGCCGGTGGCCTTCGGCGCCATCGGCATCCCCATCGTCGTCGCCGCCCAGGTCAGCGGCCTCGACATGATGAAGATCAGCGCCATCTGCGGCCGCCAGCTGCCGTTTTTATCCGTCATCGTGCCCCTGTGGCTGTCGGTGACCATGTGCGGCTTCAAGCGCACCATGGAGGTCCTGCCGGCCGTCATCATCGCCGGCGTCTGCTTCGCCGGCTCCCAGTTCCTGGTATCGAACTACGTCGGCCCCTACCTGCCCGACATCATTTCGGCCGTCGTGACCATCATCGGCCTGGGCGCCTTCCTCAAGGTCTGGAAGCCCAAGAACATCTGGCACTTCCCGGACGAGCCGCCCGCGTCCCAGCGCGTCGTCGAGTCGGAGTTCTCCGGCGGCGAGATCCTGCGCGCCTGGATGCCCTACATCATCCTGGCCATCATGGTCTTTCTGTGGGGCATCAAGCCCATCCAGAACGTCCTCAACGCCATTTTCGCCCCGAGCCTCGACTGGCCGGGCCTGCACAACCTGGTCGTCAAGACCGCTCCCATCGTGGCCAAGGACACCCCCTACGCCGCGCAGTTCAAGTTCAACTTCCTGTCCACTCCGGGTACGGCCATCCTGATCGCCGGCCTGCTTTCCGTCCTGTTCATGCCCAAGTACGGCTACGACAAGGCCATTCCCTGCCTGTTCCGTACCATCAAGCAGCTGCGCTGGCCCATCGCCACCATCGCCATGATCCTGGGCCTGGCCTACATCATGAACTACTCCGGCATGAGCTCGTCCATGGGCCTGGCCTTCACGGCCACGGGCGCGCTGTTCCCGTTCTTCGCCCCGATCCTCGGCTGGCTCGGCGTGTTCCTGACCGGTTCCGACACCTCGTCCAACGCCCTGTTCGGCTCCCTGCAAAAGACCACCGCCCAGCAGATCGGCGTCAGCCCCGAGCTGTGCGTGGCCGCCAACTCCTCGGGCGGCGTCACCGGCAAGATGATCTCGCCCCAGTCCATCTCCGTGGCCACCGCCGCTTCCAACATGGTGGGCAAGGAAGGCGACATCTTCCGCTTCACCCTGCCCCACTCCCTGGCCATGCTCTGCTTCGTGGCCGTGCTGACCCTGCTTCAGGCCTACGCCCTGAAGTGGATGCTGCCTTAGCCCCTCACTCCGAGTCGAACGGCCCGGCCCGGCGCATCCCGCGCCGGCCGGGCCGTTCCCGCATCACAAGGAGATCCCCATGTCGACTCCCCCCGCCCTGGTCGACCGCCTCAAGGAGAAGGCCGGCCTCGTTTCGGCTGTGGTCGCCTCCGTCGCTTCCATGGACGAAGCCATCGCCTACGTGGCCGACGTGTGCGCCAACAAGGAAGCCTGTCAGATCCTGGCCTCGGGCTGCGACGCCCCCCTGTCGGACACGGCCGAGGCGCTTTGCGAAACGAAACAGCAAAAGATCGTCTGCGCTCCGGACCTGCCCGAGGAGGACGTGGCCAAGCTGACCGCCTTGTGCCAGGAGCGCGGCATCGCCGTCATCACCAAGGGCATGCGCGGCCGCCTCGGCGGCATCGACATCGCCGTGACCATGGCCGCGGCGGGCATCGCCGAAACCGGTACCGTGGTCGTGCGCTCCACCGACGAGGAAGTCCGCCTGGCCACCATGATCGCCGAGACGCACATCGCCCTGTTGCCCGAGAGCGCCATCGTGGCCGACTCCTATGATTTCGAGCCCACGCTCGTCTCCTGGATGGGCGAGCCGAACTACACCGCCTTCATCACCGGTCCTAGCCGCACCGCCGACATCGAACGCGTGCTGGCGCTTGGCGTGCACGGGCCCCTGGAGATGCACATCCTCATTCTGGAGGGCAAGTAGATGCAAGACGCCGCCAACCTGAGCGAATACCGCAAGCAGCTGCGCGAGGCGCTGGAGAACGAATTTCAGCGGGAGGCCCTGGACAAGTTCGCCGTGGCCTACCGCACGTCCCGGGCCAACGCCTTCGCCGGCATCGACGCCCCGGAGCTCATCAACGAGATCGCCGTGGCCAAGGACGAAGCCGTGGACCATCTGATGGAGCTCTACGAGGAGTTCAAGCGCCACGCCGAAGCAGCCGGCACCAAGGTCCACCTGGCCGCCACCGCCCGCGAGGCCAACGAGATCATCGCCGCCATCGCCAAGGAGAACGGGGTCAGGACCATCGTCAAATCCAAGTCCATGACCGCCGAGGAAACGCACCTCAACGACCACCTCGAGGCGCAAGGGCTCGAGGTCACGGAAACCGACCTCGGCGAATGGATCATCCAGCTGCGCCACGAAGGCCCCACCCACATGGTCATGCCGGCCATCCACCTCTCCCGCTACCAGGTGGCCGACCTCTTCACCGAAGTCACCCGGAAGAAGCAGGACGTGGACATCCAAAAGCTCGTGAAAGTCGCCCGGCGCGAGCTGCGGCCGAAATACTGCCAGGCCGACATGGGCATCTCCGGGGCCAACTTCGCCATCGCCGCCACGGGCAGCATCGGCATCATCACCAACGAGGGCAACGGCCGCCTGACCACCACCCTGCCCCGCGTCCACGTGGCCCTGGCCGGCATCGACAAACTCGCCCCCACGCTCCACGATGCCCTTCGCATCATCAAGTGCCTGCCCAAAAACGCCACAGGCCAGAACCTGACTTCCTACGTCACCTGGATCACCGGCGCGGTGCCCTGCGCCGTCGGTCCGGAGGGCAAGAAGGTCCATCACGTGGTCTTCGTGGACAACGGTCGCCTGGCCATGGCCAAGGATCCGCTGTTCAAGCAGGCCCTGCGCTGCATCCGCTGCGGCGCCTGCGCCAACGTCTGCCCCATCTACCGCCTGGTCGGCGGCCACAAGTACGGTCACGTCTACATCGGGGCCATCGGCCTGGTCGCCACCTACTTCTTCCACGGCCGGGACAAGGCGAAAAACCTGGTGCAGAACTGCCTCAACTGCGGCGCCTGCAAGGCCGTGTGCGCCGCCGGCATCGACCTGCCGACCATGATCAAGGAGGTCCATGCCCGCATCCAGGACGAGGAAGGCCATCCGCTGTATTCCTCGGCCGCCGGCATGGTGCTCAAAAACCGCACGCTCTTCCACACCATGCTCAAGTCCGCCCGGGTCATGCAGAAGCCCGTGGCCGGCGGCGGCTACCTGCGCCACCTGCCCATGTTCCTGTTCAAGGACCACGACTTCCGCGCCTTGCCCGCCATCGCCGACGAGGCCTTCCGCGACCGCTGGGAAAAGATCCGGCCGCGCGTGGCCAAGGCCGACATCAAGGTGGCGCTGTTCTCGGGCTGCGTGCAGGACTTCGTCTACCCCGAGCAGATGGAGGCGGCCGTGGCCGTCATCGCGAGCAAGCCCGGCGTGGCCATGGAATACCCCATGGGCCAGTCCTGCTGCGGGTTGCCGCTCATGATGATGGGCGAGAAAAAGGCCGGCCGGGAGCTGGCCGCCCACAACATGAACGCCATCGACGCCGCCGGGTTCGACTACATCGTCACCCTGTGCGCCTCCTGCGCCTCCTATCTCAAGCACGGCTACCAGCGGCTGTTCGCGGACGATCCGGCCATGGCCTACAAGGCGGCCCAGTTCGCCCACCGGGTCATGGACTTCAGCTCCTTCGTCCATGACGTGCTGGGCATGGACCAGGAAGCCTTCACCGGGCCGTCCAAGGACGTCACCTACCACGCGCCCTGCCACCTGTGCCGGGGATTGGGCGTGACCGAGGCCCCGCGCGAGCTTTTGCGCGACGCCGGGCTCAACTACCTGCCGGCTGCGGAAGAGGACGTGTGCTGCGGCTTCGGCGGCACCTTCTCGGTCAAGTTCCCGGAGTTGTCCAAGGAGCTCTTGCACAAGAAGATCAACAACCTCAAGGCCACCGGTGCCACGGCCATGGCCACGGACTGCCCGGGCTGCATCATGCAGATCCGCGGCGGCTTCGAGCATGAGGGCACGACCTTCGAGGTCCGCCACGTGGCCGAATACCTGGCGGCGCGACTGAAGCGCGGCTAGGCCCGCGTCGGCCGATCACGCATTGGCAAAGGCCGCGGCTTCGGTCGCGGCCTTTCCATTTTTTCATGGGCCGCCCTTGTGCGGCCCTTGTCCCCACCGCTTGCCGGCGGTACAAGACCGCACGATCCCCCTTACGGAGGTCCCATGCCCACCCACGCCTCTCCCGCGCGACGCCTTGCCCCCTGCCTTGCGGCCTTCGGCTGCCTGGTCCTTTTCGCCCTGGCCGGCTGCTCCGGCGACAACATGCGCGCCAACCTGGCCGTGTTGCAGCAAAAGCAGCAGCTCATCGCCGGCATCCGGGCCGGCCTGCTCATGGCTGTGGACCAGGAGAAAAACGCCCTGCTCTCGCCGAGCCAGACCGAGGCCAGGCAGTTCCTGGACAAGGCCAAGGACGGCATGGCCGGGGTGAAGCAGGACATGGGCAAGCTGACCCAGCTCGTGGAGGAGACGGACAACGCCAAGGAAACCGCCGCCCTTCGCGCCGTGGCCGAGGATTTCCAGGACATGGCCAGCCTGGACGCCAGCCTGCGGGGACTGGCCGGGCGCAACACCAACCTGCGCGCCGCCCAGCTGTCGCGCACCGAGGCGGCCCTGGCCGTGAGCCGGCTGCAGCAGGCGCTGACCCCGGCCATCGACGCCGACGACTGCCAGGCCGGACGGGACGCCCTGCGCGTCGTCACGGCGGCGCTTTCCGTGCTGTCCCTGCACGCGCAGCACATCGACGAGAAGACGGTCGCCGGCATGGACTCCCTGGAAGCGGCCATGAACCGGCAAAACGCGCGGGCGCAAGGGGCGTTCGAAAGGCTGTCGGCCCTTTCCGTCCCCACGATCGCCGCCGCCCTGCCGACGGCCCGAGCGGCCTACGAAGACTTCTGGCGGGTGACGCGCGAAGTGCTCGTCCTGTCGCGCGAGAACACCAACATCGAGGCCGTGGCCCTGTCCATGGGCAAGAAGCGTCTGGTCACGGCGAAGGCCCTGGCCGACCTCGACGCCTTGCAGAACGTGGTGGCGGAAAAGGAATTCACGGCCACGCGCTAGCGCCGCCCACGATGCCGCGCCCGCCGGCCAATGGCCATGGACGTGAGCGACGCCGGGCGCATTGCAAGGCCCATGAAAACACGTTCAGCCCCGTGGAGCCTCGCTTTTGGGGCACGAAGCGCGCAGGTGGCACATGGCGCAGCCGCCGGCGTAGGGGGCGTGGGTCATGACGGCGTACTGCACGCTGACGCTGCCGGCGTCGTTCCAGACGAGCCCCAGATGCTCCAGGCGGCGCTTGAGGTCTCGGTCCGGCGTCGGCAGGGGCGCGCACGAACCGGCCTCGATCTCCGGAACGTACTGGGCCGCCGCGCCCATGACCATGGACACGGCCAGGTTGTGCAGGGCGAAGCCTTCGGAAGGCGACCGAGTCCAGGCCTCTTCCACCAGCCCCTCGGCCGCCGGCTCCAGGAAGAACAACACCACGCCGCGCCGCGAGCCCGGGGCGGCGAACCGGTAGCCCTTGAGGTGCTCCCTGAACGTCTCCCAGTGGTCGAGGCACAGGTCGCACTGGGCCTGTTCCACCTTGGCCGCTCCGGAAACCTTCAGGAACAAAAAAAGATCGAACTCAGGATTGGGAGAGAGCTTCTCCACGCGCAGCTTGCCCAAAAACGCCTCCAGCGATGAATTCGACCGTCTGTATCCCAGGCAGCGGCCGATCTCAAGCCCGGCTCCGGCTTCGCGCACGCGCCGCGCCTTGTCCCAAGGACAATCCCTCGTCAGGACGTTTGCCTGCCTCGTGAACATGTTTCCACTAAAGCCACGAAATATCGTCGACCGATATTGTTCCTCCATTTCAGGCCAAAGATGTCATGCTTGATATTTCATCGTGCAGCAAACAAATACTGCCGCCTGGACTTGCTTTTTTTCTTTCTCCGGAATAATAATAGCGAGGTTTCTTTTCCCGCCTGGTTCCTTGCCGTATCCATGGCGACCGTGCAGTGAGTCGTACACAGCATACTGTTGTACTTTTTGCTGAATGTCCCAATATGGATGACGCGCTTCTGTTTCCTCCGATGTCCGGTCTGCCGCCCGAAACAATGCGCCATATCCGCAAGGAAACACCAGGAGGCACCATGTTCTTGAAAATGCGACTTTCCACAAAGCTCGTCTGCGCCTTCGGACTTCTCATCGTCATTCAAATCACTGGAATCGTCACAGCACTTATGCTTCTGGGAAGCATTAATACCAGCGTCGATGATCTCAACACGAATTGGCTGCCTAGCATAGATTCCATATCGATAGTTGACCATGAATTGCAAACCCTGCGCAGGTGGGAAATCCTGCATGTGCTTTCCACAAACGACGACGACATACGCACCTACGACAAGATGATCGTTGACAAGAAGACAGACTTAAGCAGGGCGCTAAGCAAATATGAATCCTTGATCAGCTCGACAGAGGAAAGAAATATTTACAATACGTTTCAATCAAATCTCAATAAATACTATACAGTTTCTAACAAGCTCCTCGAACTGTCCAGAAAAAACGACACCGAGAATGCGAAAAAGCTGACGGAAGGTGAGTCGCGTCAAACATTCAATGAGGCCATGGACAAGCTGAAGCAGCTTGTGGAACTCAACAAGAAAGGTGGTGCCGATTCCGCCGTCGCCGCCAACAATGACTACCAGCGGGGCCGTGTCATCCTCATCGGCCTCCTTGTCGTCGCCACGCTCCTCGGCGTGATCGTATGCCTCGCCATTCTGCGCGGCGTGGCCAACCAACTCGGCGAGGACCCGGGTTACCTGCACGACGTGGCCAGCCGCATCGCCGGCGGCGAGATGGATATCCGCTTCAAAGAGCACAAGGGCGAGGGCGGCGTGTTCGCCGTGCTCAAGCAGATGGTGGCCAACCTCAAGCTCAAGATCGACGAGGCGGACAGGAAAAGCGCCGAGGCCGCCGACGAGGCCGCCAAGGCCAACAAGGCGACCGAAGCCGCGGAAGCCGCCCGCCTGGCCGCCGAAAACGCCAAGACCGAAGGCATGCTCCAGGCCGCCGACCGCCTCTCCTCCGTGGTGCACATCGTTTCCTCGGCCTCCGAGGAACTCTCGGCCCAGATCGAACAGACGAACCAGGGTGCGGACCAGCAGTCCCGCCGTCTGTCCGAGACGGCCACGGCCATGGAAGAAATGAACGCCACCGTGCTGGAAGTGGCCCAGAACGCCTCCCAGGCCGCCGACACCTCGGCCAAGGCCCGGTCCAAGGCCGTGGAAGGCTCCGAGGCCGTGGGGCGGGTCGTTTCCTTCATGGAGCGCGTCAACGAAAATTCGCGCCAGTCCCTGGAGGACATGGGCATGCTCGGCAAGCAGGCCGAGAACATCGGGCAGATTCTCAACGTCATCTCCGACATCGCCGACCAGACGAATCTTTTGGCCTTGAACGCCGCCATCGAGGCGGCCCGGGCCGGCGAGGCCGGGCGCGGCTTCGCCGTGGTGGCCGACGAAGTCAGAAAGCTCGCCGAAAAGACCATGACCGCCACCAAGGAAGTCGGCGACGCCATACGCGGCATCCAGTCCGGGGCGCGCAAGAACTACGACAACGTGGAACAGTCCGTGACCGCCGTGGGCGAGGCGGCCTCCCTGGCCGCCGCCTCCGGCGACATCCTGCGGGAGATCGTCGATCTCGTGGACACCTCCGCCGACCAGGTCCGCTCCATCGCCACGGCCTCGGAACAGCAGTCCGCCTCCAGCGAGGAGATCAACCGCTCCGTGGAGGAGGTCAACCGCATCGCGGCCGAGACCATGGACGCCCTGCGTCAAGCGGCCCAGGCCGTGACCGACCTGGCCCAGCAGGCCCAGGAACTTTCCAGCATGGTCCAGGAGATGCAAGGGTCCGGAAGCACGACCTCCCTTGGCGGAGGCAGACGTCCGCGCGCCTTGACCTGATTCTCCAGGTCTTCCCGTCCCGCCGGCCGACCGCGCGCCGGCCGACGGATCTCTTGCGGGGAAGGCGGCCGGTTCGCGCCAAAAGCGTTTTCCGGATGACAAGGCCGGCCGGCCTGTGTATATGCTGCCGCAACGGTCTCCCGCGTGCCTCGCAAAATCGGGCTGACCGTGAAACGCCAATGGACCGGCCACCTATCGCATTCTGCGCGGCCCCGATATCCCCCTCACTCCACACATTCCCCTTCACAGGAGACGCCATGACGACCAAGGAAGCCCCCACCGGGGCCATATTGCAGCGTGACCAGCAGACCTACGCCATCGTTCCCCGCACTCCGGTGGGGCTCATCTCCCCCGAGGTTCTCGAAGCCCTCAACATTGTGGTCAAAAAGTACGCCATTCCCATCGTCAAGATCACTTCCGGCCAGCGCCTGGCCCTGGTCGGGGTCAAAGCCGAGGACGTGGACGCCATCTGGAAGGATCTGGGCACGGACGTGGGCCAGGCGCTCGAGCTTTGCGTGCACTTCGTCCAGGCCTGCCCGGGCACGAGCGTGTGCAAGTTCGGCGTCCAGGATTCGCTCGGCCTCGGTCTGGAAATGGAAAAGCTCTTCGTCGGCCGCGACCTGCCGGGCAAGTTCAAGCTCTCGGTCTCGGGCTGCCCGTTTTGCTGCTCCGAAGGCTTCGTGCGCGACCTGGGCGTGCTCGGCAAGAAATCCGGCTGGACCGTCATCTTCGGCGGCCATCCCGGAGCCAAGCCGCGCATCGGCGACATCGTGGCCGAGGACCTGGCCAAGGAAGAGGTCATCGCCCTGACGGAAAAACTCCTGGCCTACTACGCGGCCAACGCCAAGAAGCGCGAGCGCGCCGCCCGGTTCGTGGAGCGCGTGGGCATCGACGCCGTCAAGCAGGCCGTGCTGGGCTGAGCCCGTTTCGACGCAAAAACGCCCCGGCCGCGACAAGCGACCGGGGCGTTTCGTTTTGTCGGCAGGGTCATTTCGCGCCGAGCAGTTCGAGCATGGCCGCCGGATCGGTGGTCGGCGGCTGGCAGGAGCCGGCCCGGCAGACATGGGCCGCGGCCTTGCCCTCCACGGACAACTGGTAGCGGGAGAACGGAGCCAGGAAAACGATCTCCGGATCGTCCCCGTCCGGTCGCAGCAGAACTGCCACCTCCGGCAGGTAACGGTCGAAGAGGGCCCGGGCCAGGGCGTGCGTGTCCGGGCTGTCGGGGTCGCCGGCGAGGGTCGTTTCCGCCGCCGGGGCAAGCAGTTGCGACAGGCCGCACAGGAAGAAGCTGAAGGCCGACGGCCGCTCGGTCAGGCGTTCGGCGAAGCGCTCGCCAAGGCCTTGCGCCCGCTCCATGAAGGCCTTCTCGCCAGTGAGGCGATGGAGCGTGGTCAGCACGAAAAAGGCCACGCTGTTGCCCGAGGGCACGGCCGCGTCGAAATAGGTCTTCTGGCGCAGAAGCAGCTCCTCCCCGTCGTCCGGGGTGAGGAAAAATCCGCCGTCGTCCCCGGCGAAATGGGCGATCATGGCCCGGGTCGCCTCCACGGCCCGCCGCAGGAAGGACGGGTCGAACACGGTCTGGTAGAGTTCCAGGAGCCCCCAGGCCAGGCAGGCGTAGTCGTCGAGCATGCCGGGCACGCCCGCGACGTCGCCGCGCAGGCGATGGAGCAACCGCCCGTCGGCAAGGCCCAGCCGGGCCAGGACCGCCTCGGCCGCCGCGCGCGCCCGACCGGCGAGCTCCTCGTCGTCGAAGGCACGGGCGGCCTTGGCCAGGGCGGCGATCATGAGCCCGTTGCCGTCGGCGAGCACCTTGTCGTCGCAAAGGGGCCGTACCCGCTTCTTCCGGGCGGCCAGCAGGGCCGGGCGACAGCGTTCGAGGCGCTCGGCCAGCTCCCCGGCGCTCAGGCCATGGCGCGCCGCCGTTTCCGCCGGGGGCTCGGCCACAAAAGGGATGTTGCTTCCCGTGGCCGCGCCCGTGGCCTCGTCGCGGTAGTTGCCCTGCTCCTCGATGCCGTAGGCGTCGCAGAAAAGCGCCGCGTCGGCCTCGGGCAGCACGGCCCGGATTTCCGCCGCCGTCCAGACGTAGAACTTCCCTTCCACGCCCTCGCTGTCGGCGTCCTCGGCGCTGTAGAAAAGCCCCTTGGGGCTGGTCAGGTCGCGGCGGACGTACTCGAAGATCTCCAGGGCCGTGCGCCGAAAGTCCGCCTCGCCCGTGGCCTGCCAGGCCTCGACATAGGCCATGGCGCAAAGGGCCTGGTCGTAGAGCATCTTCTCGAAGTGCGGCACGAACCAGCGCGCGTCGGTGCTGTAGCGGTGAAAGCCGAAGCCGACCTGGTCGAACACGCCGCCGCGGCGCATGGCGGCCAGGGTTGCACGCACCATGCGCAGGCACTCGTCGTCGCCGGTCCGGCGGTACTCGCGCAACAAGAACAGCAGATTGTGAGGCGCGGGGAATTTCGGCGCGCCGCCGAAGCCGCCGTTTGCCGCGTCGAACATGTCAGCCAGTTCCTTGCGCGCGGCGGCGAGGTCCTTTTCGCCCGGGGTCGCGCCCGGTCCGGCCTCGCCGCCGTCCACACGGTCGCGCACGGCGGAAAGGATCTGGGCGGCGTTGCCGATCACGGCCTGGCGGTTGCCCTTCCAGGCCATGTGCACGCGTTGCAGCAGCTCCCGCATGCCCGTGCGGCCGAAGCCGGACTCCTTGGGGAAATAGGTGCCGGCGAAAAAAGGCTGGCCGTCCGGGGTGAGAAAGACCGTGAGCGGCCAGCCGCCGCGACCGGTCAGGGCCTGGCAGAAGGTCATGTAGAGCGTGTCGAGGTCGGGCCGCTCCTCCCGGTCCACCTTGACGGCCACGACCGTCGCCCGCATGAGCGCCGCGATGTCCTCGTCCTCGAAGCTCTCGCGCTCCATGACGTGGCACCAGTGGCAGGTGGAATAGCCGATGGAGAGGAAGATGGGCTTGTCCTGGGCCTTGGCCTCGGCGAAGGCCCCCTCGCCCCAGGGAAACCAGTCCACGGGATTGTAGGCGTGCTGCTGGAGGTAGGGGCTCGGTTCGTGGATCAGACGGTTGGCTTGGCGAGACATGGCGTCCTCCGTGCTTCCTTGTACCAGGGAAGCCCGGATTTGCAACACGTGCGCCGCAAAGGACTCGATGTCCCGGCGGGATGGTCTTGCCCCTTGAACCTTTGCCGGTTCCGGGATATGCGAAAGGATCAAATTGTGAAATCGGGAGCAATCGATCCATGGCTGGGAAAACGGTGCTTCTGGTCGACGACGAGACGGGGCTGACGGCCGTACTGGCCAAGCGCCTCGCCTCCCGGGGCCTGACCGTCAAGACGGCGGCCTCCGGCGAGGAAGGGCTCGCCGCCCTGCGCGCGGACGGCGACATCGCCCTGGTCGTGCTCGACATCAACATGCCGGGCATGGACGGACTGGAAACGTTGCGCGAACTGAAGGCCCTGCGCCCCGAGGTGGAGGCGCTCATCCTCACCGGATACCCCTCCGTCGAGGCGGCCCTGGAGGGCATGCGCCTCGGCGCGTACGAGCTTTTGTCCAAGCCCATCGAACTCGATGCGCTCCATGCGCGGGTGATGGAGGCGCTGTCCAAAAACGCCCGCTAGCGCCGGGTCCTCGAAGCACGTATGCACGTTGAGGCGTCCGGCGGTCGGCCGGGTCTTCGCCTTTGCCCTGGTACGGGCAATATTCAACCCGCGTCGGGCCACGGCCACGCCGACGCGGCCGGTTTCGCGGAGGTCTGGGGATGAGGCAGCTGCAACGCATCCTGGAAAACATCATCTCGCGCACGAACATCAACCTGCGGCGCAGCGCCATCGACGTGGGCCCCTACGTCCACGGCGCGGTCCCCCAGGAAAACTACGCCCAGTTCTACGCCTTCTACGGCATCACCACCGAGCATCCCCTGTTCTTCAACTTCCAGTGCTCCTCCCTGGCCGGCTCCTACTTCTTCGGAAAATGCGACGTGCAGCATTCCGTGCTCTACAAATGCGACGTGCGCGGCGACGAGCTCAAGTCCGTGACCAGCGGCTTCAGCGTGGACAACGTCTGCCTGCGCCTGCACAGCGACGAAGTGATCCGCATCGTGGACAGCTTCCTGCACAAGGCGCTCATCCACAGCTTCAGCCACGACCCCGAATTTCCCGAGGAATTCCTCATCAAGAACACGGTCGCCCTGTCCTACGCCAACATCCACGGCGCGCCGGTCATGGGCTCCTTTCTCGGCCCCTTCTGCACCATCGACCTGTGCACCGTGCAAAACAGCTCCATCGGGGCCTACGCCTACGTCCAGGTCTGCGACCTGGCCCCGTCCATCGTCGAGCCCGGGCATATCTGGATACGCAACAAGGCCGGCGACGAATTCAGCTACAACTACGACGCCGACGTGCTCGCCAAATACGTGTCCATCGCCCCGGGCGAACGGGCCAGGGGCGTGTTCATGGACTTCGTGGAAGGCCGCAAGCGCGACTTCGAGCGCGTCTTCGGCTTCCTCTACGCCTCTCGGCCCGAAACCTACGCCCCGGGCTCGTTCGTGTCGCGCTACGCCGTGGTCAAGGGCGAAACCAGCATCGGCGAGAACGTGCTGGTGGCCCAGCGCGCCTACCTGGAGAACGCCCGCCTGGGCAAGGGAGCCAACGCCCAGGAAAACAGCTACGTGGTCGATTCCGTGCTCGAAGGCTACGACGTCACCGCCCACGGAGCCAAGATCATCGGCAGCCACCTGGGCAAGAACGTGTTCGTGGGCTTCAACTCCTTCCTGCGCGGCGCTCCCGACGCGCCGCTGGCCATCGGCGAAGGCTCGGTGGTCCTGCCCCACACCATCATCGACCTCGAAGAGCCCGTCACCCTGCCGCCCCTGCACGTGGTCTGGGGACACGTCAGCCGCCAATCCGACCTGGCCACGCAGTCCGTGTCCATCGAGGACTTCGCCAAGGTGGACGGCCAGGCCACCATCGGGGCCATGACCTTCACCGGCAACGGCGAACGCTTCATCCGGGCCTTCCAGAACCGCATCCACCACATCCTGGAAGCCAACGGAGCCTACTACGACGGCGCGACGAACCAGGGGCACGCCCAGAAGACCAAGAACATCACCTACAACCTCATCCAGCCCTACGTCGAAGGCGGCTTCAAGGGGGTCTACCCCAACATGCGCATTTTCCCCCTGTGCGCCGACGACCTGTCCATGTAGACGCGCCTTCCAACCGCTCCCGAACGCCCTGCCGCCGCGTGCGCCGGGGCGTTTTGCATTCCTTGAGGCTTTTGTTGCCAAACCGCTCCGCCTGTCGCATATACTGGAGGCAGGCTTGACATTTCCGTCAAGCCGCAAACCCAGGAGCGACGTCATGAACGCCAAGAAAGCCCTCATCATATCGGCCGACAATTTCGAAGACAGCGAACTGCTCTACCCCCTCTACCGCCTGCGCGAGGCCGGCTTCCACGTGGACCTGGCCGCCCCGGCCGCCGGCCCCATCACCGGCAAGCACGGCTACGCCGTCACGGCCAACCTGGCCGTGGACGCCGTGGAATCGGCCGGCTCCTGCGGCTACAGCCTGCTCGTCCTGCCCGGCGGCAAAGCCCCGGCCATACTGCGTGCCATTCCCAAGGTCATCGACATCGCCACGGACTTCGCCTCCTCCGGCATCCCCATGGCCGCCATCTGCCACGGGCCGCAAATCCTGGTCACAGCCCGGCTGTTGCGGGGCCGCCGCGCCACCTGCTACAAGACCGTGGCCGACGAACTCAAGGAAGCCGGCGCGCTCTACGAAGACGCCCCCGTCGTCGTGGACGGCAACCTCGTCACCTCCCGCATGCCCGACGACCTGCCCGACTTCATGCGTGAAGTCATGAGGAAGGTGGGATAGGGGCGAGAAGGAGAGAGGAAGGACGAGGGAGAAGAGGAAGATGCCTCCGGCGGCCGGGAGGGGGTGACCCCCTCCCGGACCCTCCCCGACGGGGCGGGTGGAGAGGCGTGTGGGAACGGTGGACGGCGGGGCGTCGGTCGTTGTGGTCGCCAGCGGCGAAGCGCCGCATTGAAGAGATTG
>NZ_JARKOZ010000074.1 GCF_029978005.1 Solidesulfovibrio sp.
CCCCGGCCGTCGCTCCCGCGCCCACCGCTGCTCCCGCGCCGTCTCCGGCCGTCCCGGCCGAGGCCAAAAAGCCCCAGGCCGCCAAGAAGGAGGCCATGCAGAGCCTGCGGGTGGACGCGGCCAAGCTCGACGACCTGGTCAACCTGGTGGGCGAGCTGGTCATCGCCCAGGCCAGGCTCACCCAGCTCGCCTCGGGCCTGGCCCATCCGGCGCTCACCAGCGTGGCCGAGGAGATCGAGCGGTTGTCCAACGAGTTGCGCGACAACACGCTCGGCATCCGCATGCTGCCCATCGGCACCACCTTCAGCCGCTTCCGCCGCCTGGTGCGCGACCTGTCCGCCGAAATGCGCAAGTCCATCGAACTCGTGACCGAGGGCGGCGAGACGGAGCTCGACAAGACCGTCATCGAGCAGCTCAACGATCCGCTGGTGCATCTCCTTCGCAACAGCATCGACCACGGCATCGAGCCGCCGGGCGAGCGGCTGGCTGCCGGCAAGCCCGAGACCGGCGCCATCGTCCTCTCCGCCGAGCACGCCGGCGGCGAGGTGGTGCTGTCCATCACCGACGACGGCCGGGGCATGAACCCGGACCGCATCCGGGCCAAGGCTGAGGAAAAGGGGCTCATCCCGCCCGACGCGCGCCTGAGCGAGAGCGAAATCTACAACCTCGTCTTCCTGCCGGGCTTTTCCACGGCCGAGAAGATCACCAACGTCTCGGGCCGGGGCGTGGGCATGGACGTGGTCAAGCGCAGCATGGACGCGCTGCGCGGCAAGATCGACATCCAGAGCACGTTCGGCAAGGGCTCGCGCATCACCATCAAGCTGCCGCTGACGCTCGCCATCATCGACGGCCTGCAGATAAAAGCCGGCGACGACCAGTACATCATCCCCCTGTCCCTGGTGGAGGAGTGCGTGGAACTGCCCCGGGACCAGGGGCAGGCGCGGGGGCGCACCATCCACCTGCGCGGGGAGATCGTGCCCTACATCCGGCTGCGCGAGGCCTTCGAGCTGGCCGGCGAGCCCCCGGCCATCGAGCAGATCGTGGTCACCCGTTTCGAGGGCGAACGGGCCGGCATCGCCGTGGACCAGGTCATGGGCCAGCAGCAGACGGTCATCAAGAGCCTCGGCAGCTACATCGGCTCCGTGGCCGGCATTTCCGGGGCCACCATCAACGGCGACGGCACCATGTCCCTGATCCTGGACGTGCCGACCCTGGTCGCGGCCGTGCGGCGGGCGGCGGCCTGAGGCGTCGTCGCCGAGGCGTCGGCCCGATCGGGCGGGCCGCATTGACCGGGGCCCATCGGATGGCTACTATGGACAATTATTTGCGACAGGATATTCCATGAGCAAGGACCCCAGCGCCATTTTCTCGGACTTCGTGGCCCGAAAGAAACTCAAGATGACCCCCCAGCGCCGTCGCATCCTGGAGGTCTTCCTGAGCGAGGAGGGGCACGTCACGTCCGAGGAGCTCTACCAGAAGGTCAAGCAGGTGTACGACACCATCGGCCAGGCCACGGTCTACCGTACGCTCAAGCTCCTGGCCGATTCCGGCCTGGCCAAGGCCGTGGAGTTCGGCGACGGGGCTCTGCGCTACGAGATCCTCTACGGCCAGAGCCACCACGACCATCTGATCTGCGAATCCTGCGGCGTCAACGTGGAGGTGGTGGACCCCTCCATCGAGCGCCTCCAGGAGGAGGTGGCCAGGCGCCACGGCTTCCGCCTCACCGCCCACAAGCTCTACCTCTACGGCATCTGCCCGGACTGCCAGAAGAAGGCCGCCGGCAACGGCTGACGCGCCGGCATGCCCCGCCTGCTCCTCCTGCCCGCGACCGAAGCTCCGGCCATCCGCCCCCCCCGAAGCCGGCTCTGGCCCTTAGCCCCCCTTTGCGGGAGGTCCAGGAGGGGGTGACCCCCTCCTGGCCGCCGGAGGCGTCTCCCCCTCTCCCCCTACGCCGCAGCCGCGCCGCCGGGTCGGGAGGCGCATTCGGCGAACACCCGTTCCCGGCAGCAGGCGCAGCGCTCGGGGTCCAGGCGCGACACGATGCCGGCGATGGCCGAGCCCTTGTCCCGGAAGACGTTTTGCGCGCCGATGCGCCCGAGGCAGCCGCCGCGCGTGAGCAGCTCCATGACCTCGGACTTCAGCGAGCAGAAGAAGATCTCCCGGCCGGAAAGGCGCATGGACCCGGCCTCGTGGAAGAGCATGTGGCAGCCGCCGGCGTCGATGAAGTTGATGCCCGATCCGACGACGAGGATGTGGCACTGCTCGGGGCTGGCGGCCGCGATGCGGTGGAGCTCCTCGGCGATGTGGTTGACCGCGCCGAAGAAGATCGAGCCGTCCAGGCGCAGGATCTTGAGCTGGGGGCATTCGGGCAGGGGGCGGCGGCGCACGTTGACCAGGGCCCGGTGGGACGAGGCCGGATCCGGGGCCAGGGTGATGAAGTGCGGGTGGCTGGTGCGGCGCAGGTAGAGCAGCAGCGACAGCATGACCCCGGCGTAGAGCGCGAATTCCAGGCCGACGAAGAGCGTGGCCAGAAACGTCGTGGCCAGGATGCCGGCCTCGGCCCTGTCCGTGGCGGCGATGTGGCGGATGCCCCGGAGGTTGACCAGGTTGGCGGCCACCAGCACGATCACCCCGGCCATGGCCGCGATGGGCAGGTAGGCCGTGGCCGGGGCGATGCAAAGCACCACCAGCGCCAGGAACACGGCGGAAAAGACCGCCGCCAGGGGGGTCTTGGCCCCGGCCTCGAAGTTGACGCCCGTGCGCGTGAACGAGCCCGACGAGGCGTAGCCCGAGAAGAAGCCGCCCAGGATGTTGGCCAGGCCCTGGCCGATGAACTCCTGGCTGTTGTCGATGCGCTGCTCCGAGCGCACGGCCACGGCCCGGGCGATGGACACGGCCTCGGCCAGGCCCAGCATGGCCACGGCCAGGGCTCCGGGGAAAAGCGTCCGGAAGGTGTCCAGGTCGAGTTCCGGCAAAGACAGCGGCGGCAGGCTGGCCGGCAGCGCGCCCACGAGCTTGGCCCCGTGGGCCGCGCCGTCGAGGAGCTGGCACACGACCCCGCCGCCGATGAGGGCCAAAAGCAGCGACGGGGCCTTGGGCGAGAGCCGGCGGATGCCGACGGCCAGGAGGAGCGTGGCCGCGGCGATGGCCGCCACCCGCCAGTTGATCGCCGGCAACTGGCGCAGAAAAGCCAGCCACGTCTCCAGGAAATCGCCGCCGCGCGGCAGGGGCACTCCGAAGAAATGCCCGAGCTGGCTCGTGGCGATCAATATCGCCGCCCCGGCCGTGAATCCCGAGACCACGGAATGGGAGACGAAATTGACGAGCCCGCCCATCCTGGCGACGCCCAGGCCCAGCTGGGCCAGCCCCGTCAGCACCGTCAGGGCCAGCACCAGCCGGATGTATTCCGGCGAGCCCGGTACGGCCAGCGTGCTGACCGTGGCGTAGACCACCAGCGAAATGGCCGTGGTCGGCCCGGAGATGAGGTGGTGGGAGGAGCCGAAGAGCGCCGCGGCCACCACCGGAATCATGGCCGCGTACAGGCCGTAGACCGGCGGCAGGCCGGCGATGGCGGCGAAGGCCACGCCTTGCGGCAGCACGATCACCGCGCCCGTGAGCCCGGCCCACAGGTCGGCCTTGAGGGTGCGGCGGTTGACCATGGGCCACCAGGCGAGAAACGGCAGCAGCCGCGGCAGGACTTCGCGGAGGCGGTCCAGGCGGCGTGGCGGGCGGGGGAGGTCGCATTGCTCCATGACGTGCTCCGGGGGAGGCGGCGATGCTCCAGCATACCTCCCCGGGCCGGCCGGTCAAGCCGGTCCCCGGGCCCGGCCGCGCAATCGCCGCTGGCAACCGGAGCCGTTTGGGCCTATGCCGGAAATGGCCGGATCGGGAGACCGGCGTCGCCGGCATCCCCTCCCGGACCTCATGGATGGAGAAGAACGTATGCCTGACGCCGTTCTGGTCAGCGATTTCGACGGCACCATGACCGCCGAGGATTTCTATTCCCTGGCGGCGGCGCGCCTGCTGCCGCCGGACGCGCTCGCCCCGTGGAACGCCTACCGGGCCGGACGGATGACCCATTTCGCCGCCCTGCGCACCATCTTTTCGCGCATCCGCGCCCCGGAGTCCGAGGTGCTGGCCTTGGTCGCGGACATGGGCCTGGACCCGGGCCTGGCCGGAGCCCTGTCCCGGCTGCGCGCCGCCGGCTGGGAGGTGGTGGTGGCCTCGGCCGGCTGCGACTGGTACATCCGCCGGCTCCTCGACGCCGCCGGCGTGCGCCTGGAGGTGCACGCCAACCCCGGCGTCTACCGGCCGGGCGGGCCGTTGGTCATGGACGCGCCGCCGCCTTCGCCGTTCACCTGCGACGAGACGGGCGTGGACAAGGGGGCCGTGGTGCGAGACGCCCTGTCGCGGGCCGGCAAGGTGGCCTTCGCCGGCGACGGGTTCGCGGACCTGCCGGCCGCGCTCCTTGTACCGGCCGGGCGGCGCTTCGCACGGGGCGACCTGGCCGGGGCGCTCGGCGAGCGCGGCGAGGGCTTTCGCCCCTTCGCCGTGTGGTCGGACATCGCGGCCATGCTCCTGGAGGAAGGGGGGACGTCATGAAGACCATTTCCGTGCCGGGGCTCGTGCGCATCAAGCCCGGGGCCATGGGGCGGCTCGGCGTCTACCTGCGCCGGGCGGGGCTTTCCCGCGTGCTGGTCCTGGCGAGCCAGGGCCTGCCCCCGGCCGTGACCGAGGCGGCCCGGGCCGGGTTCGCGGCCGAAGGGATCGAAGCCGCCGCCTGGAGCGAGGTCACGGACAACCGCTTCGAGGACGCGGCCGCCGCTTTCGCGGCTCTGCCGAAAAAGGTCGCCGCCGTGGTCGGCATCGGCGGCGGCAAGGCGCTGGACATGGCCAAGTACCTGGCCTTTCTGGCCAGGCGGCCCTATTTCGCCGCGCCCACGTCGCTGTCCAACGACGGCTTCTGCAGCCCGCAGTCCAGCCTGACCATGGCCGGGGCGCGCCGTTCCCTGGCCGCCGCCCTGCCGCAAGGCGTGGTCATCGACACGGACGTGTGCCTGGCCGCGCCGCGCCTCCTGTGGCTCTCCGGCGTCGGCGACCTGGCCTCCAAGCTCACGGCGGTCTTCGACTGGAAGCTGGCCTTCCACCACCGGGGCGAGGCCGTGGACGACCTGGCGGCGCTGCTTTCCGACGCCACGGTGCATCAGTTCATGGACGCCCCGCGCTTCGACCAAAAGGGCACGGAGCTTCTCGGCACGGCGCTCATGCTCAACGGCATCGCCATGGAGATCTGCGGCTCCTCGCGCCCGGCCAGCGGCTCGGAACACCTGATCTCCCACGCCCTGGACGCGACCTCGGCCCGGCCGAGGCCCCACGGCCTCCAGGTCGGCACGGCCAGTTACCTCGTCAGCCGGCTCCAGGGCGGGGCGCAGACCGAGACCCTCGCCGGCCTCTTCACGGAAACGGGCTTTTTCGAGGCCGTGCGCGCCGATCCCTTCTCCAGGGAGGAATGGCTCGTCGCCGTGCATCAGGCGCCGACCGTAAAAGACGACTTCTTCACGGTGCTGTCGCTTCGCGACTGCCAGGGCGAGGTGCGGGCCATGCTCGACAACGACCCCCGCCTGGCCGGCTGCTTCGTCTGAGCCGTCGCCCCTCCCCCTTGCCATGGCGACGCGGGAGGGTTACATAGAAAGTCCTTTCCTCCATGGATGGAGCCGGTCCCGGCCTGTGCCGGGCCGCGAGGGCAGGTACGCTCGGCGTCACCCCCGTCGCGGCGCGTTTGCGCCCGGAGTCCGCCCATGGCCGGCATCGCCGCCGCCAGTTCGGCCGCCTCGGCCTACCAGCGCGAAGCCTCGCGTCTGGCCGCGTGCGCGCCGCAGGTCGGCGGCAAACGCATCACCCGCGACGCCGCCGTCTCCCTTGGCCCCTTTTCCGTGCGCTACTCGGCCACGGACTACGAATTCGACCTCACCGGCGCGACCGCCCAGACTTCCTTCAGCGATGCCCTGGACGCGGCGGCGGCCAACACGTTGCTGGCGGAATCGGGCGACGCGGCCAGGGCCGTGACCGACGAAACGCCAAGCCCCCTGCGCCGCCGCCAGGCCCTGGCCGGCTACCAGGCCGCGGCCAGGCCCGCGACGTCGGCGCGGTCCATGTTCTCGGCCAGAGCCTGAAGCAAGCGACCGAGCAGCCTCAGATGCGGTGGAGCTCCGGCCGCATGAGGCCGGTTACCGCCTCGCCGCGCAGGAACCGGCCCGCGTTGGCGAAGGCGCTTTCCAGGGCCAGGCGCGGCCACTCGGGCACGTTGAAGGAATTGTGCGGGCAGGCCAGCAGGTTCGGCAGGTCGAGGAGGGGGCAGGCCAGCTCGAAGCGGCCGTGGCGCAAGGGCTCCACCCACCAGGACTCCAGGCCGGCCCGGAATTCCGGATGGGCCCGCAAGTGTTCGTAGAGGTCCTGTTGGGCGATGATCTCGCCCCGGGCCACGTTGACCAGGATGGCGTCCGGCCGCAGCAGGGCGAGCTCCCGCGCGCCGATGCGCTCGTGGGTGTGCCTGGTGTAGGGCAGGGTGAGCACCACCACCTGGGCGTCGGCGAGGATCGTGTCCAGGTCGTCCAAGGTGCCAACGAAGGCCACGGGCTGGTCGGTTCTGCCCGAGGTGTTGAGCGCGAAGATCTCCATGCCGCAGGCCGCCAGCAGCCCGGCCACGGCCTTGCCCGCGCCGCCGAACCCCAGCACCGCCGCCTTCTTGCCGGAAAGCAGCAGGTTGGGGACCATCTGGTTGAACTCCCCCCGGCGCATGGCCGCGTCCTCCTCGCGCAGGCGCTTGGCCAGGCACAGGACCATGGCCAGGGCGTGCTCGGCCATGGGCCGGGCGAACGCGCCGGAATTGCCCGCCACGATCAGCCCCGGCGGCAGCCGGTCGAAGGGCAGGTCATCCAGGCCGGCCGAGACGACCTGGAGCAGTTGCCCCGGGCCCAGGCGGCCCAGGTCCTGGCCCATTTCCTTGAACGGCTTGAACGACAGGACCACCCGGGCGGCGGCCAGGGCGTCGCCCCGCCCGGCCGGGGCGATGTCGGCGAGATGCGCGACCCCGCCCAGGGGCGCGCCCAGTTCCTCGGCGATGGCCCGGCCTTGCTCGTCGAGCGGCTGTGTCAGGATGATTGCTGTCATGATCATTTCCTTTCATCCCCCCCGTCGAGGGGGTCCGGGGGGCGTCATGGAAGCATGGCCCCCCGGCCGCCGGAGGCCTCTTCCTCTTCTCTTTTCTTCCTACGCATTCGCCAGATACGTGGCGATGGCGTCGTCGTAGGTGCTCGTGGCGCGGAAGGTGGCGGCGGCGGTCTTCTGGCGCAGGGGCAGGGGGGCCCGCATGCCGTTTTGGGCCAGGGCGTCCATGACCTCGGGGTAGAAGGCCGGGTCGGGCACGACCAGGATGCTGCCGAAGTTCTTGGCCGAGGCCCGCAGCAGGGTGGGGCCGCCGATGTCGATCTGCTCGATCATCTCGGCCAGGGGCAGCTTTTTCTCCAGGGCCTTGCCGAAGGCGTAGAGGTTGACCACCACCATGTCGAAGGGGGCGATGCCGTGCTTGGCGATGGTGGCCAGGTGGTCGGGGTTGTCCTTGTCGGCCAGGATGCCGCCGTGGATGGCCGGGTGCAGGGTTTTGACGCGGCCGCCCATGATTTCGGGGAAGCCCGTCACGTCGCTGACGGAGGCGACGGGGAGTCCCGCTTCGAGGAGCTGCTTGCGCGTGCCGCCGGTGGACACGAGTTCGACGCCGGCGGCGCTGAGAAACCGGGCCAGTTCGGGCAGGCCGGACTTGTCGGTGACGCTTAAAAGCGCCCGCTTGATGGGCAGGAATTCCATGGGCTGGGACCTCGCTTGTTTTTGGGCGAGGTGCCACACGCGCCCGCGCATGGCAAGGGCGAGGGGATGCCGGAACGTCCGGCCGCGTCCTTTGGGGATGCGGCCGGACGGCGCGGAGGGGGGAAATCGGGTCGCGGCTAGGCGGCGACGCGCTTGAGTTCCTCGGCCAGGTCGCGGGCCGCGTCGTGGCGCGGGTCCTGGGCGAGGATCGCGTCGAGTTCGGCGCCGGCCTCGGCGTGGCGGCCGAGGCTCACCAGGCAGCCGGCCAGGGTGAAGCGCACCTCGTGCTTGGCCGGGTCCACGGTGAGGTAGTCGCGCAGGTAGGGCAGGACTTCCTCGATGCGGGATTCGGCGTGGGCCAGGCGCACCAGGCCGAACAGGGCCACGAGATTTTCGGGGTTGCGGGTCAGCGCGCCCTTGAAATGGGTGAAGGCTTCGCCCCGGTCGCCGCGTTCCATCTCGATGAGCGCCATGCCGGACAGGGCCCGATCGTCGGCGTCGATGCTCGAGGCCTTGCGGTAAAGCCCCATGGCGTCCTCGAGCTGGCCGCGCTGCACGGCGATGGTGGCCAGGCCCAGGTACGGGTCCGAGTGGACGCCGTTACTGCTCATGGCCTTGTTGTAGTATTCCTCGGCCTTGTCCAGGTCGCCCATGAACAGATAGCACTCGCCGAGTTCCTTGTTGATTTCGTAATCCAG
>NZ_JARKOZ010000178.1 GCF_029978005.1 Solidesulfovibrio sp.
GGGCGGGCGGTGCTGGCCGGCTTTGCGGCCTGCGTCGCCCGCCCCATTTCCGAGACCACAACGACCGACGCCTCGCCGCCTGCCGTTCCCGGCCACCTCTCCACCCGCACCCGTCGGGGAGGTCAAGGAGGGGGTCACCCCCTCCTTGCCGCCGGAGGCATCTTACCTCTTCCCCTCCGTCTCCTTCTCCCGCAGCAACATGATCGCCAGCGCATTGACCGTGGCTCCGGCCAGGGCCGAGCCGCCCTTGCGGCCGGAGATGGCGATCCAGGGCACGTCGGCCCTGGTCATGAGCAGGGCTTTGGATTCGGCGGCGTTGACGAACCCCACGGGCATGCCGATGACGAGGGCGGGCGGGGGCGTGCCGGCGTCGAGGTGTTTGAGCAGCCGCAGCAGGGCGGTGGGCGCGTTGCCGATGGCCAGGACGAGGGGGGCCTGGAGGGTCGCCAGGGCGGCGTCCATGGCGGCGGCGGCGCGGGTGCCGCCGGTTTGCCTGGCCGCGGCCTCGACTTCGGGGGCGTTTACGAGGCAGCGGACGGAGCAGCCGAGGGGCGTCAGGCGCCGGGTGGGGATGGCGCAACGGGCCATTTCGGTGTCCGTGACGATGGTCGCGCCGGCGGCCAGGGCGGCCAGGCCGGCTTCCACGGCTCCGTGGGAGAACCGGATGAGGTCGAGCATTTCGAAGTCGGCGGTGGTGTGGATGAGCCGGCGCACGATCTCCCATTTCCGGCCGTCGAAGGGGCGCGGTTCGGGGACTTCGGCGTCGATGATGGCCAGGGATTTTCGTTCGATGGCGTCCGGGGCGGTGATGGGCAGGATGTCCGGCATGTCGTGCATGGCTACCTCGTTGCCTGCATCGTATCCTGGCGGCCGGGTGGGTCAAGGCTTGACGCGACGTTTTTGCTTGACAGTGGCACGAAATAAAAATTAGTAATAACCATTGCCGGGTTTCCTCCCTGAGGTGTCCCGAGACGGACTTGGTCGTGGCGGGATATCGTGACGATCGGGAGGCGAGGGGAGGGCGCGGCGTGTTTCGGGAGCCGGCGGGCGCGAAGCGGGGTTTCGCGTCGCCGGTCGCGGCGGCGGCGACGGACAGGCACCCTGTCGTCGCCGTGGCGGGCGGCATCGGCTCTTGGGGGACAGGACCCGGGCGCGGCCGGGGCCGTGGAATCCTTTCTCGCCGCGAAGGGATGTCACGGCCCTGGCCCGGGTCATGCAAACAAAGCCGTGCTTCGGACGGCCAAATCCCGCCTCCTCCTGGACCCGGGGACGGGGCGGCTGTCGCCGGGCAACCCGGCGGAATTGTTCCCTGCCCCCTTGAGACTGCGGCCCATCACCTGCGCTTGCGGATGATGGGCCGGCTTTTTTTGCGGGAACCGGGAAAAAATTCAATTTTGATCTTGATTATTATTTTCATTTAGCCTAAATCTTGAATCAACGCGAAGGCGACGCAAGGCGACCCGCAAGAAACGAGCAAGGCGGCCCGGCCAAGCCGGGCAGACCATAGAACGCATCCCACACAACCTCCAAACCCCAAAACCCCACGACGGCGGCCGGAATCCTCGGATTCCGGCCGTCTGTGGTTGCGGGAGGGGCGGGGCGTCAGCTCGTGGGCAGGTTCGCGCCCGGGCGGCCGGCGGGCGGCGGGTCGGCCGCGGCCCGGGCGGCGGCTCGCCGCAGGGCGGCCAGGAACCGGTCGGGATCGCCGGGACTCACCACCACGGCGTAGCCGAGCCGCGTGGGCACGTACACGGCCCGGGTCTTGTCCGTAACGAAGACCAGGGCCTTTTCGCCGTCGCCGAGCTTGTACCAGCCGGCGGCGAGGCCGGGCATGCCGATGCCGTTGGTGCGCCATTTGAGGCTCTTGGGCCCGCCGTGGCCGAGGTCCGAGGGCACGGCTCCGTCCACGTCCACTTCGGCCAGGGGGATCTCGCGGCCGTAGAATGCGCCGCGCACCACGAGGTTGCCGCCGCGCAGGGCGATCTCGGCCTCGGCCGCGCCCCGGATCATGTGGTTGAGGAAGAAAAAGAGGCCCACCCACAAGACCAGCATGCCCCCGAACAGGGCGGTGAGCCATCCGGTTTTGACCGCGCTGGCGGCCATGGGAAAAACCTCGCCCCATTCCATGCGGCGCTCCTTGTCCGTGTGATGCCCGTGGCGACGACGGCCTGGGTTGCAGGATACCATAGTCCGCCCGGTCGCGTCACCTTGCCCCGGCAAGCGTTGGCGGATAGGGTGTCCTGCCCCGGCGCGCGGCGGGGCGTTTCGGAAAAGACAATGAAGAAGTCCCCGATGGCCACGCCGCCTGCCGTTGCGTTCGAAACGCATCCCCGGGACCGGGCGGCCTCATGAACTGGTTCGCCCTTTCCTGCGTCACGGCTCTGACCCAGGCGGTCAAGGACACCTTCCTCAAGAAGTCCCTTGGCGGCATGGACGCCACCACGGCCATGATCGGCTACTGCCTGTCGGTGTCGGTCTTCTTGTGGCTCACCGTGGCCGCCGGGCCGCCGGTGTCGCTGTCCGGGCCGTTCTGGACGTGCCTGCTCGTCGGCGGCGGGCTCGGCGGCGTGACCTACTGGCTTTACGGCCTGGCGCTCAAGGCCGGCGACCTGTCCCTGACCCTGCCCATGCTGGCTTTCACGCCCCTTTTCCTGCTCGCCACCTCGCCCGTGACCGTGGGCGAATTTCCCGAGCCGGGCGGGCTTTGCGGCATCGCCCTGGTGGTTTCGGGCGCGTATGTCCTGAACCTCCGGGAGCGGCGCTTCGGTTTCTGGGGCCCGGTCAAGGCCCTGCTGACGCACAAGGGGTCGCGGCTCATGCTGGCCGTGGCCGCCATTTGGAGCGTGGGGGCCAACATCGACAAGCTGGGCCTCACTGCATCCTCGCCGCTTTTCTGGGGGGCTTCGGTCTATTCCGCCACCACCCTGGCCCTGCTCGGGCCACGCCTTCTGGGCCGGGGCGCGGGGCCGCGCCTGCCGGGACTGCCGCCCTGGCCCGTGGCCGTTGCCGGCTTGCTCGAGGGCATCGGCATCGTCTGCCAGATGTACGCCCTGCCCATGACCCAGGTCGCCTACGTCATCGCGGTCAAGCGCCTGAGCATCGTTTTCGCCGTGCTGCTCGGCGCGCTGGTCCTTCGCGAACCCGACCTGCGGCATCGCCTGCCGGGGGCGCTTTTGATGGTCGCGGGCGTTTTCTTTATCGCGGTTTTCGGATAAAACCCCCCACCGATCTTGCTTCCCGGAGCCTTCGCATGAGCCGTTACCGTTTTCTGCCGGAACTTTCCCCCGAACGCCTGGCCGCCATACAGACCGACGGCCTCAACTGGACCTGCCGCCACGCCTTCGCCGGCAGCCCCGTCTACCGCGAGCGCCTGGCTCGGGCCGGCTACGATCCCGGCCAGACGCTTTCGCTGGACGACCTTTCCCGCCTGCCCGTGACCACCGTGGAGGACCTGCGCGACGGCTACCCCCTGCCCCTTTTGTGCGTGCCCGAGGAGCAGGTGGTGCGCATCCACGCCTCCTCCGGCACCACGGGCAAGCGCAAGATCCTGGCCTACACGCAAGGCGACATCGACACCTGGAAGGACATGTTCGCCCGCTGCTACGAGCTGGCCGGGCTGACCACCCTGGACCGGGTGCAGATCGCCGTGGGCTACGGCCTGTGGACGGCCGGGGCCGGCTTTCAGCTGGGCTGCGAGCGCTTCGGGGCCATGGCCCTGCCCGTGGGGCCCGGCAACATGGAGATCCACCTCCAGCTTCTCGAGGACATGGGCACGACCTGCCTGTGCTCCACCGCCTCCATGGCCCTTCTCATGGCCGAGGAGGTGCACAAGCGCGACATGCGAAAGCGCCTGAAGCTGCGCAAGGTCATTTTCGGGGCCGAGACCCACACCGACAAGATGCGCCGCCGCTTCGAGAAGTGGCTGGGACTCGAGGAGAGCTTCGACATCACGGGCATGACCGAGCTCTACGGCCCGGGCGCGGGCCTGGAGTGCTCGGCCCATCAGGGCATCCACTACTGGGCGGACAAGTTCGTCCTGGAGGTGCTCGACCCGGTGACGCTGGCCCCGGTCGCGCCCGGGGAAGTGGGCGAGATGGTGGTCACGAGCCTGTGCAAGGAGGCCGTGCCGCTGATTCGCTACCGCACCCGCGACCTGACCCGGCTTTTGCCCGGGGAGTGTTCCTGCGGCTGCTCCCTGCCGCGCCACGACCGCATCTGCGGCCGCTCCGACGACATGTTCATCTTCCGGGGCGTCAACATCTACCCCGGCCAGATCGCCAGCGTCCTGGAAGAGTTCCGCGACGTGGACAGCGAGTTCCAGATCCGCCTGATCCGCCGCGACGGCCGCGACCAGATGGTGGTCAAGGTCGAACGCAAGCCCGCGGCCAGCGCCGACCTGGACCAGAACCTTTCGGAAGCCATCTCCATCGAACTGCGCAAGCACCTGCTCGTGCGCGGCTGGGTGGAGATCCTGCCGCCCGGAAGCCTGCCCCGCAGCTACGGCAAGACCAAGCGCGTCCTCGACGACCGCAACGGCCTGGGCGAGGACTAGCCGGATCGCTCGCGAATCCGGATGCGAAGACGCCCCCGTCGGCTGCCGGCCGGCGGGGGCGTTTGCTTTGGGCGCCTCATGGTCAGGCGGCGGCCAGGAGCTGGCTCTTGCCCGTGCCGGACGTGTCGGCCACGGCCGTCGTGGAGGAGGCGCTGGACGTCACGCCCGTGTAGTCCTTGTAGGCGGCCGAGTCGCCCGTGGCGGCGCCGGCCGTGACGGCGGTCGTCTTGGCGGCGGCGTCGGCCGTCTGTCCCGTGGCGGCCGTGGTCGCGGACGTCGAGTCCGAGGCCGTGGCGGTCGCGTTGGTCGTGCCGCTCGCGGACGCGGCGGACGACGTCGTGGCCGAGGCGGCGTCGCTGACGGCGTTGACCGCCTCGGCCACGGTGGCCGCCTCCGAGGTGATCTTGGCCACGTAGGCCGTGCCCGTGGCCACGGCGTCCTTGGTGAACTCGTAGGCCGTGGCGATCTTGTCCGCAGTCCAGGACACGGCCGTGGACGCCTGCTGCGCCAGGTAGGAGGCCGTGTCCGAAAGGATGTTCGTCAGGGCCGAGCCCGTGGCCGAGGAGATGCCCGCCGTCATGCTCGACACGGTGGCGGCCGTCTCCTTGACGAAGGCCGTTGCCGTGGAGACCGTGTCCGACACCCAGTTGACGGCGGTCTTGGCCGTCTGCGCCGCCCAGGAGGCGGCCGAGGCCACGGTGGCGGTCAGGGAGGCCACGGCCGGGGCGGCGGTGACGACGGCCTTGACCACGGACACGGCCTTGGAAAGAAAGGATGCCCAGCTCATGTCTCTTCCCTCCTGCGGTTGCCCGGCGGCGTCGCCGGGGGCCGTTGGCATCTGTCCCCGCGGCCTCCTCCGGGACGCATCCGGGGGAGGATCGGGGGCGCGCCGCCGAGGGCCGGTCGGCGGCGCGCCCCTTGGGGGGATGGCCGGAGCTAGGCGGCCAGGAGCTGGCTCTTGTTCGTGCTCGACGTGTCGGCCACGGTCGTCGTGGAGGAGGCACTGGACGTCACGCCCGTGTAGTCCTTGTAGGCGGCCGAGTCGCCCGTGGTCGCGGCGGTCGTGGTGGCGCCCTCGGTCGAGGTCTTGGCCGTGCTGTCCGCCGTCGTGGTCGTGCCGGACGTGTTGGCGGCGGTGGACGTGGAGGTGGACGACGAGCCGCTGGTCACGGCGCTGGCCACGTCCTTGGCCTGGTCAACGATGGTGTTCGCGTACTGCGTGCCCGTGGCCACGGTGTCCTTCACATAGTCCACGGCCGTGGCCACCTTGTCCGCCGTCCACTCCACGGCGGTGTTCACCCGGTCGGCCACGTAGGCCACGGTATCCTGGATCTTCGACACCAGGGCCGAGCCCGTGGACGAGGCGGCGTCGGCCACCATGCTCGAGACCGTGGACACGGTCTCCTTGACGAAGGAGACCGCTGTCGAAACCGTGTTTGAGACCCAGTTCGCCGCCGTGCTCACGGTGTTGGCCACCCAGTTGGCGGCCGAGGTCACGGTGCTCACCAGGGAACTGGCGGCCGGGATGGCGTTGCTCACCGCAGCGGCCACGGACTTCACCACAGACGTCACCTTGGAAAAAAAGGAACTCCAGCTCATTTTCCTACCCTCCGGGGAATTGGTTGGTTGCGTTTCCCGTTGCCCTTTCCTGATTCCCCTAACAGCGAGGATCATGCCAGAATATATCTATAAGTTATTATTGGATAATAGAGAATGCGAAGCGCGTTTGCCCGCCACGAAACGAGGCGGGGCCGCCCGCATCCGAGGCGCTTTTCCCAAGACAGCCCAAGGGGCGGCGTGGCCGCTTCGTCGCGTCCGGGTCGCGCAAACGCCTCCGGAAGGGCGCTCTTTCCAGGGAGCGGGTAACAGGCTTGAATTGCGTGGGAATGTAAATTCGGATAAGCCAATGGCGTTCCATGCCCCGCAGAACGCGTCGCCGGGGCAAGGGAGGTTCGATGCCCCAAGCGCCCCAGATGCTGACCCCGGACCTGACCGGGCGGCTGTCGCGTTTCGCCGCCCTCATTTCCGACGCCGCCTACGAGGCGGCAAGCGACGAGATGCTCGCCTGCCGCCGCCAGCTCGACAAGGTGCCCGGCCGCCCCAAGGCCCAGATCGAGCTCCTCGACCGGTTCGAGCAGATGCTCGTCTACGTGCGCGACCGGGAAAAGCTCCTGGAGGAGGCCGTGGACCGCCTGGACAACTCCCACGGCGAGCTGCGGCGCATCGAGAGGCAGCTGAAAATCGAGAACGCGGCCCTTAAAAGCCAACTGCGCCAGAATTTCTCCCCCTCGCGCGTCATCGGGGCCAGCCCGCGCATGGCCAAGGTGCTCCAGCTCGCCCAGCGCGTGGCCGAGACCACGGTCAACGTGCTCATCACCGGCGAGACCGGCACGGGCAAGGAGATGGTGGCCAAGGTGGTGCACTATTCCGGCCGGCGGCGGCACGGGCCGTTCATGGCCGTCAACTGCACGGCCGTGCCGGAGACGCTGTTCGAAAGCGAGTTCTTCGGCATCGAAAAGGGCGTGGCCACGGGCGTGGAGAAGCGCAAGGGCATCATCGAGGGGGCCAGCGGCGGCACGCTTTTCCTCGACGAGATCGGCGACATGACCGAGGCCAGCCAGGCCAAGATCCTGCGCGTGCTGGAGCTCGGCGAGGTGGTGCCCGTGGGCGGGCGCGGCCCCATGCACGTGGACATCCGCCTGGTCTCGGCCACCAACCGCGACCTCAAGCAGGACCTGGAGCTGGGCCGGTTCCGCCGCGACCTCTACTACCGCATCAAGGTCGTGCACCTCGATTTGCCGCCGCTGCGCGAGCGCACCGACGACATCCCGCTTCTGGCCGAAAATTTTCTGGCCGGCTTCGCCCGCAACATGGGCCGTGGACGCATGTCCTTTTCCAAGCGCGCCCGCGAGGCCCTCATGCACTACCCCTGGCCGGGCAACATCCGCGAACTCGAAAACGAGGTGGAGCGCGCCGTGGCCCTGGCCTACACCGACACCATCCACGTGGAGGACCTCTCGCGCGAGGTGCGCCACGCCCTGGAGCGCGTGGCCCCGGTGGCCCCCATGACCGGGGCCGTGGTCCACCGGGCCGAGGTGGGCCGGCTCAAGGAGCTCGAACGCGAGGCCATCGAGGCCTGCCTGGCCGAATGCGGCGGCAACCGCACCCGCGCCGCCAGGCTGCTCGGCATCAGCCGCGAAAGCCTGCGCCGCAAGCTCAAGCCCCTGGACGGCGGAGCCGAAGCCGAAACCGGGCCTGGGGACGATAGCGGCGACGACCCCTGCGAGCGGACGCGGGACTAGGCTCCATGGGACGCCTGCCGCCGTCGGCGCTCGACGATTTCGTCGTCATCGCCCGCCATCACGGCCTGTCCACGGGAACGGCCGATCTCGTCTCACGAAACGGCCTGGCCGGCCGGCAGCTGACCATGGCCACCATCCTGCGCCTGGCCGGCTCGCTGGGCCTGGCCGCCAAGCGCCGCCGCATCCCTCCCCAGGGCTTTCTCGAACTGGGCGAGGCCTATCCGGCCCTGGCCGTGCGCCGGGACGGGACCACGGCCGTGCTCTCGGGCATGCGCCAGGTCCCGGGCGGCGGGCGCGAGCTCGTGCTCTACGACCGGGAGCGCGCCGCCGGCGGCAACCCCTTCGTGTTCGTGCCCGAGACCGAGCTGCCCGGGCTTTTCACCGGCGAGGTCGCCCTTTTTCGCAAGAGGAAGGTCGAGGCCGCCGACGCCAAACGCTTCAGCCTGTCCTGGTTCTGGCCGCAGGTGGCCAGGGAGAAGCGCATCTTCCTCGAGATCGCCGGCATCGCCTTCTTCATGCACGGCCTGGCCTTCGCCGTGCCGCTCTATTTCCAGAACGTGGTGGACAAGGTGCTGGCCCACCACACGCTTTCGACCCTCAACGTGCTTGGCGTCGGCGTGGTGGCCGCCATCCTCTTCGAGGGCGCGCTGCGCTACCTGCGCGAATACCTCCTGCGCTTCGCCACCACCAAGATCGACCTGCGCCTGGCCATGGAGACCTTCGCCCACATGATCAAGCTGCCGCTGCCCTTTTTCGAGCGCAGCTTCGCTGGCGTGATCATCAAGCACATGCAGCAGACCGACCAGGTGCGGGAGTTTCTCACCGGCAACCTGCTCAACACGCTGCTCGACGCCTCCTCGCTCATCGTCTTTCTGCCCGTGCTCTACCTCTACAGCCCCAGGCTCACCATGATCGTGCTGGTCTTCGCCCTGGTCACGGCCGGGGCCATCGGCCTGCTCGTGGGGCCGTTCCACCGCCGGCTCATGGCGCTCTACGCCGCCGAGGGCGAGCGGCAGGCCTTGCTCGTCGAGACCATCCACGGCGTGGGCACCATCAAGTGCCTGGCCCTCGAGGGCACGCGCCAGCGCCGCTGGGAGGAGGGCTCGGCCGGGGCGGTCACCCGCAACTTCGGCGTGCGCAAGATGTCGGCCCTCGGCAACGCCCTGGTCAAGACCCTGGAGCGGCTCATGACCGTGGCCGTCATCTGGGTGGGCGCGCGGGGCGTGTTCGACAACACGCTGTCCATGGGCGAGCTCATCGCCTTCCAGATGCTGTCCCAGTCCGTGACCATGCCGCTCATTCGCATCGTGGAACTCATCCACGAATACCAGAAGGTCCACCTGGCCGTGGCCATGCTGGGCGAGGTCATGAACCGCAAGCCCGAGCCGGGGCTGGTGCGCGGCGGGGCCAGGCCCGAGATTCTGGGCGGGCTGGCCGTCGACGAGGCCCGCTTCGCCTACAATCCCGGCGACGCCCCGGCGCTCGACGGCGTGTCCCTGCGCCTGGAGCCGGGCGAGGTCCTCGGCGTGGTCGGGCGCAGCGGCTCGGGCAAGACTACGCTCACCCGCCTCATCCAGGGCCTCTACCCTCTGTCCGGCGGGCGCATCAGCTTCGACGGCGTGCCCATAACCGACCTGGACATCGTGCACTTGCGCCAGAACATCGGCGTGGTGCTCCAGGAGAACTTCATCTTCCACGGCACCGTGCGCGAGAACATTTCCATGACCCGCCCCGGGGCCGATCTCGACGAGGTGCGCCGGGCGGCCCGGCTGGCCGGGGCCGACGAGTTCGTCGAGCGTCTGCCCGCCGGCTACGACACGCTGCTCGAGGAAAACGGCGCCAACCTCTCCGGCGGGCAGAAGCAGCGCCTGGCCATCGCCCGGGCCCTGCTCAAGGACCCGCGCATCATGATCTTCGACGAGGCCACGAGCGCGCTCGACCCGGAAAGCGAGGCCCGCATCCAGGAAAACCTCGACGGCATCGCCAAGGGCCGCACCACCATCATCGTGGCCCACCGCCTCTCCACCCTGCGCAACGCCGACCGCATCATGGTCCTGGACCAGGGCAAGGTGGTGGACGTGGCCCCCCACGCCGAGCTGCTCGATCGCTGCGAGATCTACCGTACCCTGTGGGAGCGCCAGACCAAGGGGATGCGCTGACATGGCCCGCATCCGCCGCGAGGCCATGGACTTCCAGCCCGACGCCGTGGCCGTGGGCGAGGGGCGCTTGCCGCCCCAGGCGCGCTGGGCGCTTTACCTCATCTTCGCCGCCCTGGTCTTCGGCGGCGTCTGGTCCTGGTATTCCGAGCTCGACCGGGTGGTCTCGGCCCGGGGCATGCTCGTGACCAGGGTGCCGCCCATTCTGGTCCAGCCCCTGGAGACGGCGGTGGTGCGGGCCATCAACGTGCGCCCGGGCGACGTGGTCAAAAAGGGTGCGGTGCTGGCCACCCTGGACCCCACCTTCGCCAGCGCCGACATGGGCCAGCTCGTGGCCAAGCGCCGCTTTCTTTCCGCCTTCACGGCGCTGCTCTCGGCCGAACTCTACGGCAAGCCCCTGCCGGAGTCGGACAAGGAATCGGACGACCCCGAGGCGCGGGTGCGCCTGGCCCTTTTCACCCTGCGCAAGGAGGAGTACCGGGCCAAGGTGGAGGCCAGCGAGCGCGAGGTGGCGACGCTGGAGGAAAGCCTGGCTGCGGTCAAAAACGAGCAGGCGCGCCTCACCGAGCAGGCCGACCTGGCCAAGCAGATCGAGGGCATGTACGCCAAGCTCTCCCCCGAGGGCAGCGCCAGCAAGGTGGAGTACCTGGGCGCGCTTCGCGAGCGGCTGCGCGTGGACGACCTCTTCGCCAAGGCCGTGGACAAGGAGGAGCAGCTCAAGGAGAAGCTCAACCAGGCCAGGATGGAGCGGCAGGCCTTCATCAGCAACTGGTATTCCCAGACGGCCAGCCAACTCCTGGAATCGGGCCAGCAGCTCGACGAGGTGGAGCACACCCTGGCCAAGGCCTCGCGGCGCAGCGAACTGGTGGATCTCGTGGCCGTGGCCGACGCGGTGGTCAAGGACGTGGCCCCGCTCTCGGAAGGCTCGGTGGCCAAGGCGGCGGAGACGTTCTGCACCCTGGTGCCGCTCGGCGACGGCCCCGGGGCCCTGGAGGCCGAGGTGGTCATCGCGGCCAGGGACATCGGCCACATCGCCGAGGGCGAGACGACCCGCCTCAAGCTCGCCGCCTATCCCTTCCAGCGCCACGGCTTTCTCGACGGCGTGGTGCGCATGGTCAGCCCCGACGCCTTCGTGGAGGAAAACGCCCCTCCCGGCGGCGAGGACGAGGACGGCGGCGTGCACTACAAGGCCCGCATCCGCCTGACTTCCACGAAGCTTCGCGACGTGGGCCCGGAATTTCGGCTCCTGCCCGGCATGACGCTCACGGCCGAGATCCTCGTCGGCAAGCGCCGGGTGGCGAGCTACCTGCTCGATCCCGTCATCCGGGGACTGCACGAAGCGATGAGCGAGCCCTAGGTTCGCACGGCGTCCTTGATACGCATCTCTCCAAGATCAAACACATTGAAATTAATGCCGAAGCAGGCGGATGGGGATTCCGTGGCCAAGGAACCCCGCCTGCGGCGCATTTCAACAGTTTAACTTGCAAGTCTTTCTGTCATTTTCTACTCGTCCGGCATGAACGACGCCCACGAATCCCCCGCCTCCCTGGAAGCGGTCGTCGAGGAACTGCTGCTGGCCACCGGGCAACTCCTGCGGCGGCTGCGCGCGGAATCGAACCCGGCCGCGCTGACCCTGTCCCAACGCGCGGCCATGGGCCACCTGAGCCGCACGGGTTGGCTGACCACGGCGGACCTCGCCCGGGCGGAGTCGGTCAAGCCCCAGTCCATGGGCGTCACCCTGGCCGCCCTGGAGCGGGAGGGGATGGTGACGCGGCGGCCGCACCCGACGGACGGACGACAGGTGCTGTTCGGGCTCACGGAGCGTGGCCGGGAAACCAGACAGCGCAACCGGCTCCTCAAGCTCCAGTGGTTGCAGGCCAAGCTGGAAATGCTCGAGCCGTCCGAGCGGGAGGCGCTGCATGCCGCCGCGGCGTTGATCAAGCGCCTGGGCGAATCCTGATCCGGTCCGCCGCGCCGCCCGGACCGTTCCCGTTTTTCCCCAGTCAAGGAGCATCGCATGTCCGTAAGCGTTCTTGATCCGAAATCGGCGCTTCTCGTGATCGATCTGCAAAAAGGGATAGCGGCCATGGCCGCCGCCCCGAACGCCGCCCCGGCCGTGGCCCGGGTTGTGGCCCAGGCGCGGCTTCTGGCGCAAGCCTTCCGCCGCCGGGGGCTGCCCGTGGTGCTGGTCAACGTGGCCGGCCTGCCGCCGGGCCGGACGGAGCAGGGCGCGCGCCGGATGGATCTGCCGCCCGACTGGACGGAGCTTTTGCCCGAACTCGACCGGCAGCCCGGGGATCATGTCGTGACCAAGCGGACCTGGGGTGCGTTCGCGGACACGGGCCTGGCCCAATACCTGGCCGGCCAAGGCGTCAGCCAGGTCGTGATCGCCGGCGTCGCCACCAGCATCGGCGTGGAATCGACCGCCCGGGAAGCCTATGCCCTGGGGTTCAACGTGATCCTGGCCCTGGACGCCGTGGCGGACATGAACGCCGAGGCCCACGCCAACAGCGTCGAACGCATTTTCCCCAGGCTTGGGGAAACCGGCGCAACCGGCGAAATCGTCGCCCTCCTTGACGGCGGGCGGCGGTGACGCCTCGCGGCAACGCCATGAACGGATTCTGGAAAGGCACCTTCCGGTCCTTGACCGGCTTCAACTACAGGCTCTGGGCCATGGGCGCGCTGGTGTCCAACATCGGGACATGGATGCAGCGCGTCGCCCAGGACTGGCTCGTCCTGACCCAGCTGACCCGCAACAACGCCACGGCCGTGGGCGTCGTCATGGCGCTGCAATACGGGCCGCAGCTGCTTTTCATGCCCTGGACCGGTTTCGCCGCGGACCATTTCGACCGGCGAAAGCTCCTGCTCGCCACCCAGGCGGCCATGGCGGCCCTGGCCCTCGGGCTGGGGCTGCTCACCGTTTCCGGCGCCGTGCGCCTGTGGCACGTGTACATATTCGCTTTTTTGC
This sequence comes from Solidesulfovibrio sp., assembly GCF_029978005.1. Lineage (GTDB taxonomy): Bacteria > Desulfobacterota > Desulfovibrionia > Desulfovibrionales > Desulfovibrionaceae > Solidesulfovibrio. The sequence goes on from NZ_JARKOZ010000178.1 coordinate 12,979, forward strand.
TGGGGTGCGTTTCGGCCTTCGATGCCCCGGCACGACAGACTTTTGTGGCGGACCTGGCCGGGGAGGCGGACCTGGCCAATGCCGTGGCCCTCAATTCCACCTCGTTCAGCGCCGCCCGCATGGTCGGCCCGGCCGTTGCCGGAGTGCTGATCGCCTCGGTGGGAACCGGTTGGGTGTTTCTTCTCAACGCGGTTTCGTTCCTGGCCGTGCTGTGGTCCCTGGCCTTCCTGCGCGTCCGGGAGCTGTATCCGAACAGCCGGGCGGCTTGGCGTAGGGGGAGCTTCGTCGAAGGCTTTCGTTACGTCTGGAACCGGCCGGACCTGAAAGCCGTTCTGATCATGCTGTTTTGGATCGGCACCTTCGGACTCAATTTTCCGATCTTCATCTCCACCATGGCGGTCAGTGTCTTCCATGCCGGCGCGGGCCGCTATGGGCTTTTCTATTCGCTCTTGGCCCTGGGCACCATTGCCGGGGCCTTGCTGGCCGCCCGGCGGGAGAGGCCGCGCATGAGGCATCTGCTTTCCAGCGCCGTTCTTTTCGGCGTGAGCGGCAGCCTGGCCGCCGTCATGCCCAATGGCGCGCTCTTCGGGCTGGCGCTTTTCTTCACCGGTCTTGCGGCGCTGACATTCACCACCACGACCAACAGCCTGATGCAGCTTGCCGCCGAGCCAGACATGCGAGGGCGGGTCATGGCCATTCGTCTGGCCATCGCCCTGGGCTGCACGCCCATCGGCGCGCCCATCGTCGGCTGGGTGGCCGACCGGTTCGGTCCGCGCTGGGCTTTGGGCCTGGGCGCGGCTTCAGGGTTCGCCGCCGCGCTGGTGGGCGTCCGTTGCCTTGTGAAGTGCCGTGGCCCGCGCGGGGAAGCCGGCGCATGAGGCGGTTGGCTGCCGCGCGTGCCACAAGCCTCGCGCGGGAAGGGCCGCCGAATAAGGGCCTCCCCTCCGTCCGCTCCCTGCTCCGTTCGGCTTAGGGGCGCGGACCGGCGGCCCTTAGTGCCCCATGACCGGCTTGACGCCCTTTTTCGCCCGCCGCAGCAGCAGCACTCCGGGAATGCAGAAAAGGCACAGGTAGGCCAGGACCCGGAAGCTGTCCACGTAGGCCAGCAGCGTGGCCTGCTGCACCAGCAGGTCGTAGGAGAGCCCCAGGGCCTTGAGCTTGGCCAGGGCCGGATCGGCGTGGCGGGACAGGTAGCCTTGCAGGGCGTCGAGGTAGGCGGAAAAGCGCGGGTTGTCCGGCCGCAGATGCCCGGCGAGCAGCGCCTGGTGCGTCTGCGCCCCCCGGTCCACCAGGGCGATCAAGGCCGAGATGCCGATGCTCCCCCCGATGTTGCGCATGAGGTTGAAGATGCCGGCCGCGTTGCCGATCTGCTCGTTTTGCAGGTTGGACATGGCCTGGGTGGTCAGGGGCACGAAGACCATGGCCATGGACAGGCCGAGCAGCACGCTCGGCCAGATGATGGCCGCGATGGAGATGTCGAGGTCGATCTCCGTGAACCGGTAGGAGGAGTAGGCCATGAGCGTGAAGCCCAGGCCGATGAGCACCCTCGTGTCCACCTTGCCGATGATCCGCCCCACCAGAATCATGGCGACGATGGCCCCGACGCCCCGGGGACTCAGCGCCATGCCGCTGTCGAAGGCCGAGTAGCCCATGAGGGTCTGCATGAACAGCGGCAGCAGGGTGATGGCGCTGTAGAGCACCACGCCGACCACGCCGATCATGGCCGTGCAGGCGGCGAAATCGCGGTCGCGCAGCACCCGCAGGTCCACCAGCGGGTATTGCGCCCGCAGTTCCCAGACGACGAAGGCGATCATGGAGGCCAGGCTCACGCCCGAGAACCAGCGTATCCACTGGGCCGCGAACCAGTCCACCTCCTGCCCCCGGTCGAGCACGATCTGCAGGGTGGAAAGCCAGGCCACCATGAAGAAAAAGCCCACGTAGTCCACCTTGCCGGCCCGGCGCGACTTGGCCTCGGACAGGTACGGCGGGTCCTCCAGAAAGGTCTGGCACATGAGCAGGGCGGCCACGCCCACCGGCAGGTTGATGAAGAAGATCCACCGCCAGGTCATGTTGTCCGTGATCCAGCCGCCGAGCAGCGGCCCGACGATGGGGGCCACCACCACGCCCATGCCGAACACGGCCATGGCCATGCCCCGTTTTTGCGGCGGAAAGCTCTCCATGAGGATGGCCTGGGACAGCGGCTGGAGCGCCCCGCCGGCCGCGCCCTGGACGACCCGGGCCAGCACCAGCACGGCCATGGTCGGGGCCGCGCCGCAGGCCGCCGAGGCCAGGGTGAAGCCGGCCACGCAGGTCATGAGGAACCGCTTGCGGCCGAAGGTGGTGCTCAGCCATCCGGTCATGGGCAGCACGATGGCGTTGCTCACCAGGTAGCTGGTCAGCACCCAGGTCGATTCGTCCTGGGTGGCCGAGAGGTTGCCGGCGATGTAGGGCAGGGCCACGTTGGCCACCGAGGTGTCGAGGACCTCCATGAAGGTGGCCAGCATGACCGCGGCGGCGATGAGCCAGGGATCGACCCGGGGCTGCCAGACGGCGGAGGCTTCGGACGGCGTCGCCATGCATGCTCCGGCGCGTCAGCGCACCCGCACCGTGGGCACCACGGACATGCCCGGCGAAAGGGTCAGGCTGGCTCCCATGTCCGGTTCGTCGAAGACGATCTTCACGGGCACGCGCTGCACGACCTTGACGTAGTTGCCCGTGGCGTTTTCCGGGGGCAGGAGGCTGAAGGCCGCGCCGGTGCCGTGCTGGATGCTGTCCACGTGGGCCTTGAGCTCCCGGTCCGGAAAGGCGTCCACCTCCACCAGGGCCGCCTGCCCGGGCCGCATGCCGGTCAGCTGCGTCTCCTTGAAGTTGGCCACCACCCAGACGTCGGGCTGGACCAGGCTCATGACGCCCTGGCCGGATTGCAGGTAGTCCCCGGGCTCCACGGCCTTGTTGGTCACCCGGCCGGAAACGCGGGAGTGGACCTCGGTGTGGGCCAGGTCCAGGGCGGCTTGGTCCACGGCGGTCTGGGCCTCGCCCACCTTGGCCCTGGCCGTGTCGATGCCGGCCGCGGCCAGGGCGACCTGGGCCAGGTCGGCGGCGTAGCGCTTGCGGGCCACGTCCAGGGCGGCCCGGCTGGTGCGGGCGGCGGTGTCGGCGTTGTCCTTGGCTTCCTGGGCCACCACCCGCTGGCCGAGCAGCTTGTCGTAGCGGCCGCGTTCCTTTTCGGCGTTCTCCGAGGTGGCCTGGGCCGAGGCCACCTGGGCCCCGGAAGCCTCGGCCGTGGCCCGGGCCGCGCCCTCCTGGGACACGGCCTCGTCCAGGTTGCGCCGGGCCGTGTCCAGGGCCGCCCGGGCCGCCTCCAGCCTGGTGCGGTAGTTGGCCGGGTCGATGCGCAGCAGCACGTCGCCCTGGCGGATCATCTGGTTGTCCGCGACCGGCACCTCCATGACCCGGCCTGCGACCTGGGGCGAGACCGTGGTCACGTGGCCGGCGATGAAGGCGTCGTCGGTGGATTCGAAGCGGCGGGCGTGCCGCCAGTAGAAGACCCCGCCCGCGCCGAGGCAGGCGGCCAGGGAGACGGCGACGATCAGGCGCAGCCGGCCCCTGGAGCGGGCGGCCGGGGACGGCGCGGGCACGACCGGATCGGGGCGCGCGGGGGCGTCCTTCGGGTCGGAAGGCGATGTGGGCATACTGTCTGGACTCCGGGCCGATAAACGTCCTTGGGAAGCACGGCTGGCGGGCGTGGCCCTTCCCGAATCGATGGGCAAACGACAGTAAGTATAGTGACTATTAGGCTCTTTTTGTCAAGCACTCACCAAAAAGTAACCTAACCATACGGGGAGATACCATGGGGGCCGCGACGGGCAGGGGACCGGCCCCGGCCCGGGGCGGCTACGGATGGAGCGGGCCGGCCAGGGCCGTGGCGCGCTGCAGGGCGTAGACGAAGGCCGAGGTGTCGATGTTGACGATGCCCACGAAGGGCGTGTTCAGGTCGAGGATGACCGTGATGACCAGGATGATGATGACGAACATGGGCAGTTCGAAGGCCAGCTGCGTGCGCCGGTCGGCCACGCGGGTGAGCCAGGTCTTTATCAGCATGACGTAGTAGCCCAGCACGATGAGAGTGAAGATCATCGGGTGCAGGTTTTCCTTGGCCCTGATGCGCCGGGTGAGCCGGCACTTGGTCATGTCGCCGAGGTCGGAAAGCACCAGGCGGTGGATGGTCTCCTCGTTTTTCGTGGTCAGCCTGATTCTGTAGGCCGCGTTCCAGAGGGCGTCGAAAGCCTCGGCCGCCTGGGGCGACATCTCGCCGCGCTGCAGGGCCGGCAGGTCGTATTCCACCACGCTCTTGGCGTAGGCGACAAGGCTTCGTTTCATGGCTTCGGCGTCGGCCAGGCCGTTTAAAAGCCGCGCCGTGGAGATGATGTCCTCGGATTCCTTGCGGGTGTCGTCCTGAACGCTGTTGAAGTTCATGAGCAGCGTGACCAGGGCCATGCTGAGGAAGATGGAGTAGAGCGAATTGAAGAGGTTGTAGTTGGAGATGGTTTCCGAGAGGGTCCGGATGGACGGCGCGTTGCGGCGGTAGGCGTAGACGAGGTAGACCAGGGTCGGCAGCCCAAGGAGCAGGAAGATCGCCGTTTCGCTGTACCAGAAGAGATTGTCCATGTCGGGCGCGGCCTCATGCGTCCGGCGATCCGGCGCTCGCAGCGGGTTGCGGTTGACGGCCTAGGGCAGGGGTTTTTTCAGGTACCGGTAGTAGCTGTCGTACTGGTGGACGGCGGCCAGGGGATTGTGGCCAAGCACCCGGTCCTTGACCGCGAGCACCGTGCCCATGGCCTCGGCGTGCTTGAAGAAAAGCGAGTCGTGGCCGACGCAAAGCCCGAGCAGCACGTTGAAGTCCGTGTTGGCGGCGTTGACGGCGAGCGCCTGCATGACCGGGTTGCACATGGTCTCGTGGGCCGCTCCTGGGTCGACCTGGTCCTCGGGGCCGATGCCGAGGACCGCCTTGGACACGCCGCCGACCTTGCAGGAGACCGAGGCCACCTCGAAGCCGTTGACGGCCAGAATCTCATGGACGATGGCCGCCTCCTTGCGCAGGCCGATGCAGAAGACCAGGCCCAGGCGGGCGTAGCCCATGCGGCGGGCGAATTCCACGATCTCCACGATGCGGGGCTTTACCGCGCGCACGGCGTCGTAGCCGGCTTCGCGACCCTCGTAGCAGGTCGCTTCCTGGATCGAGGCCGCCTTGGCGAAGGGGGCGAGTTCCGGCGAGGTCGTGCGCGCCTGGGCGTCTTCGGTCAGCTTGCGCAGGCGCAGGGACGGGCAGTCCTTGGGGGCCTTGCCTTTGCCGGCGCGGCAGAAGCGTTCGGACCAGTCGATGGGACACAGGGCGCATTGGGGCAGGGGGGCGTCGGCCATGGCAGGCTCCTTACGAAGAATGGCGCAGGAAGTTCCACCAGTCGCGGAACTCGAAGAAGCGTTCGGCTTCTTCGTGGGTCTGGCATTTGACGTGGAGCACGCTTTCCATCTCGTCGAACTCGAGGTCGGTGAAAAAAAGGTCGGCCTCGCGCAGCACGGCCTCGCGGCCTTCCTGCCCTTCGGCCGCGTAGAGTTTGCCGCGCAGCTCCTTGTCCGTGTCGAAGCGCTCGTAGAGCCGGCGTACGTTGTCCAGCGTCATCCCGTTCTCCTGTGTCCCCCCTTTGAAAGTTTTTGGGAAAGGAGGGGCGCGGGGAGGAAAACCCTTTTTTCAAAAAGGGTTTTCCTCCCCGCATCTTCGGCCTTACGGCATCATCGGCGCCAGATGCAGGCCCGTGTCCACGGGCAGGCCGCTCATGAGGTTGGCGCAGGCCACGGCCTGGCCGGAAGCGCCCCGGCAGAGGTTGTCGATGGCCGAGACGACGATGAGCCGGCCCGTGCGCGCGTCGACCACGAGCCCGATGTCGCAGAACATGGTGCCGCGCACGTAGCGCGTCTCCGGGAGTTTCCCCGGCGGCAGCACGCGCACCCAGGGCTTGTCCGCGTAGTGCTTTTTATAAAGCGCGTGGACCTCCTCCACCGTCGCCTGGCGCGTGAGGCGCGTGTAGATGGTGGAGAGGATGCCCCGGTCGATGGGCAGCAGGTGCGGATTGAACGACAGGGTCACGTCCGCGCCGGCGAGCTTGGACACCTCCTGCTCGATCTCCGGGGTGTGACGGTGCTTGCCCAGGCCGTAGGCGCGGAAGGTGTCGTGGACCTCGCAGAAAAGCGTGGGCACGGCGGCCTTGCGCCCGGCCCCGGACGCGCCGGACTTGCTGTCGGCCACGATGCCGTCGGTTTCGACCAGTCCGGCGGCCAGGGCCGGGGCCAGCCCCAGGATGACGGAGGTCGGGTAGCAGCCGGGGTTGGCCACGAGCCGCGCCTGGCGGATGGCCGGGCCGTAGAGTTCCGGCAGGCCGTAGACGGCCTGGGGCAAAAGCTCGGGGTGGCGGTGGTCCAGGCCGTACCAGGCGGCGTAGACCTCCTTGTCGGCCAGGCGGAAGTCGGCGGAGAGGTCCACCACGGCAAGGCCGGCGGCCAGCAGCTCGGCGGCGTAGTCCATGGCCGCGCCGTGGGGCACGGCCAGAAAGACCAGCTTGCAGGCCTTGGCCAGGTCGGCGGCGTCGGGTTCGGTCATAAGGACGTCGCCGGCCATGAAGCCCTGCAGGAAGGGGTAGATGGCCGCAAGCGGCTTGCCGGCCTCGGTGCGGGACGTGGCCCGCGTCAGGCGCAGCACGGGATGCACGGCCAGTATCCGGGCCAGCTCCATGCCGGTATAGCCCGTGACGCCGACGAGGCCGACGGGAATGGTTTCCATGGCGTTCTCCGGGAGGTTACTGCTTTTTCACGTAGGCCAGGCGCAGTTCGCACAGGATGGTTTCCAGGACCTCGCGTTCCTCCGCGCCGAGGTTGCCGCGCGTCTTGCAGTCGAGCATGGCCAGGATGTCGATGGTGTGCTTGGCCTGGGGCAGGTTCTGCATGTATGCGCCGGATTCCGGGTCCGGGGCCTCGCCCATGAGCACCATGGCCGACTGGGCCAAAGACAAGACGAACGTGATGAAGGACGCGGGCGGAAAGCACGGTTCCTGCCCGCCCCGGGCCTCCTTGCAGGTTCCGGCGGCCTTGGCCCCGTTGAGATCCTTGTCGCTGCCCATGAAACGATTCCCTCCTTGGCGACATGCCTTCGGCCTTGTCCAAAACGCGCGCCCTCGGTAGACAGGGGGTTGTCGCGAAACGGCAATCAGCCGGGGTTTAGCCTATCCCAAACCCGTCCGGCATGCATCCGCTTTTTCCCGCCTCGCGGCGGGAAGCGGACCGGATACGCCTGGAGGCAAACATGCACACCAAGATCGTGGCCACCCTGGGACCTGCGTCGCTCAAGCCCGAAACCATGCGTGAGATGGTCCGGCACGGCGTGCGCATCTTCCGCCTGAACTTCTCCCATGCCGACGCCGCCTATTTCGAACCTGTCATCAAGACCATCCGGTCCCTGGAGGGCGAATTCGGCATTCCGCTGACCGCCCTGGCCGATCTGTGCGGCCCCAAGACCCGCATCGGCGAGGTGGCCGATTCGCCGCGCACCGTGGGCAAGGGCGAGGCCCTGCTGCTGGGGCTCCCCGACGAGCGGCCCGACCCGGCCCGGGACGAGCGGGTGTTCGTGTCGCTCGACATGCCCGAACTCCTGGCCGGGCTGCGCGTGGGCATGCCGGTCAATTTGAGCGACGGCCTGCTCCAGTTCCACGTCACCCGCGAGATCAAGGCCGACCGGCTCTACGAGATCGAGGCCCAAAACGCGGGCCTTCTTTCCTCCAACAAGGGCATCGCCTTCCCCGGCAAGCACCATCCCCTGCCGGCGCTCACGGCCAAGGACGTCAAGGACCTCCACGAGGGCATCGACGTGGGCGTGGACGCCGTGGCCATCTCCTTCGTGCAAAACGCCGGCGACGTGGTCATGACCAAGGACGAGATCAAGAAGCACGGCGTGTGGATGCCCGTGGTCTCCAAGCTCGAGCGCCAAAACGCCGTGGACAATCTCGACGAGATCCTCAAGGTCACGGACGCGGTCATGGTGGCGCGCGGCGATCTGGGCCTGGAGTGCCCCATCCCGGAGCTGCCCATCATCCAGAAAAAGATCATCCGGGCCTGCCGCCACGCCCAGCGGCCGGTCATCGTGGCCACGCAGATGCTGCTGTCCATGGTGAAAAACCCCATCCCGACCCGGGCGGAGTCCACGGACGTGGCCAACGCCATCCTGGACGGCGCGGACTGCGTCATGCTGTCCGAGGAGACGGCCGTGGGCGACCACGTGGTCGAGACGGTGCGGGTGATGCGGGAAATTTCCGACAACGCGCTGGAGTACTACCTGGAGCGCATCCCTTCGCCTTACGCGCCCAAGCGGGAGAAGAACCCGGGCAAGTTCGTGGCCTATTCGGCCTGCCTGATCGCCGACAACATGGAAGGCAAGGCCATCGTGTGCCATACGCTCAGCGGCTACAACGCCCGCATCACCTCCAGCCGCCGGCCGCGCCAGCAGATCTTCGGCCTGACGCCGGACCCGCGCGTGCTGCGCTTCCTCAATTTCGCCTGGGGCGTGCGGCCGCGCCTGATGGACGGCGCGGGCGGCGACCACATCGCCAAGGTGGAGGAGTTCGTGCGGTCCTGCCCGGACGTCGCGCCCGGCGAGCCGGTGGTCATCACCGCCGGCCGCCCCACCCCCGGCAACGAGAATCCCGGGACCAACGAGATCAAGATTTACTACAAGTAGCCGCCGTTCTCTCGGAAAGGGCCGAAACAGCGGCCCTTTCCGAGAACCTTCCCTCCTGTTCAGGAACGTTTCCACGCGCCTTTGGTGATTTTGCCGCCGTTGACCCGCACCGCTTCGAGGGACTCGCCGTTGAGCCGGAAATAGTCCGATTCCGGCGTGCCGCAGGCGGGGTTGGAAACCGTTTTCTGGATGAAGCGCAGCTTGTCGCCTTCCGGGACGATTTTTCCTTCGTAGTTGATCGTGTAGGCGTTTTGGCCGGAACAGGAGAAGTTGTCGTTGAGGTTCAGGAAGGAGAGCGTGTCCACCTGGGTGAAACGGAGAAGGCCGGGTTTCGCCGGGTCGGCGGTTATCCTGTATTGCGACACGTAGCTGTAGGACTTCCCGTTGCCGTTGATGAGCTGGAATTTTCCGACCCAGGTGCCCTCGAGGGGGTTGGCGACAGCCATGGGCATGCCGCCTTGCTGGGCAGCGGCGGGGCTTTTTGCCTTGGGCGGGTCCGTGGGGAGGGAATGCAGGTCCCAGGTGTACTGTTTCTGGTCCGACGCCAGGGCCGCCAAGGCCTGGGCGCGGCGCTCGCAGGCGTTGGCGTCGGCCAGCTGCGCCTGCCAGGCGCCCAGGAGGGCCTTGTTCCTGGCGTCATGCTCGCGGACGACCGGATCCAGGGCCGCCCGGTTGGCGCCGTAGTTGCGACCGAGCAGATCCAGTCTGGCCTGGGCGGATTGCTTCCAGAACCCCAGCCTGGCTTCCAGGCATTGCGCCAAATCGCAGGGCGCGTGGGTCATTTTCTTGCACTGGGCAAGGTCGCTGGACTTCTGGTCGTTGCGGAACTTGGAGTCCGCGTAGGGCCTGGCCTCCTCCTCCTTGCGTCTGGCCTCGTACCGCCGGCCGTCCTCCTTGTAGCGGGCGAACTTTTCCTCCACGAGGCGCGCTTCCTTGGCCGAATCCTTGCCGGATCGCCTGGCCTGGGCCAGGGAGGCGACGGTGAACTGGTCGCAGGAGTTTTCCGCGACGGGAATCTTCTCGCCCGTGTGCAGGAACAGCGTGTCGATGCGAAGGGTGTCCCTGCCGTCGACGGAGAGATCGCCGTTCCAGCAAACGTCGATGGCGCCTTGCTTGGTGTCGATCAGCATCATGGCGGAGAAGTTTTCGGACAGGTCGGAGACGGGCACCAGCAGGACGCCCGCGTTCTGCTCGATGTTGGCGCTGTGGAAGTAGCGGCCCGCGCCCGCGTAGGCATCGAAGAAATAGGTGGCGAGGGTGTTCCCGACGGTGCTCGAAAACGCCTCGCGAAAGGCCTTGTCGTTGAACAGCGTCCTCCCCTGGATTTTCTCGAAAGGCGCTTTGCCGAGCCATTGGCTGAGATGTTCCAGGCGTCCCTGCTGTTGGGAGTGGGCCGCCCGGGGGCAAAGGCACAGCAACAGGAAAAAGGACAGAAACAAGAATGCGGCGGCCATGACGTTTTCAAGGGGCGCGCCTTCCAAGGAAAGGGGGGGCGTTCTCTTGTCGCACTGCTGTACGGGGACGGCCTGCATGCGGTTTCCTCCTCGAATTTAGGCATGGCGCGACTGGATCCAGGCTTTCATGGATTCCACGCGTGGCACATGGCCGGAGTGTTCCGGTAGCGGCAGTCTCTCTGTGAATGTTGCAGGCGTCAAGTGTTCGCGTCTTGCCGGCAGGCGCGGCCCTCGCCGCCCGGGGCGGCGCTGCCCGGTTTTTTCCCCCGCCAGAACGACAAAATGACCCCCAGGCACGAGAACACGGCGAAGGCCGAAAGCCCGATGCGCATGCTGACCAGGAAGGCCGGCAGGGTGCCGGCCGTGATGGTCGCGTCGCCCATCAGAAGCGAAAAGATCAGCGTGACCGAGGTCATGGACACGGCCATGCCCAGCGTGCGCATGGCCGCGATCATGCCCGAGGCCAGGCCGAACTGGCGCTTTTGCACGCTGCCCATGATGGCCGTGGAGTTGGGCGTGATGAAGATGCCGAACCCGACGCCGATGATCATCAGTTCCGCGACGAGCACCCAGATGGGCGTGGCGGCGCTTATGGTCGCGGCGGCCAGGAACAGCCCGGCCGAACTGACCAGCATGCCGACCGTGGCCAGCTTTTCCGCGGCGAAGCGCTCCGTCAGCCGGCCGGCCACGGGCGAGGCCACCACCTGCAGGATGGGCTGGACGAGCAGCACGAACCCGGCCTGGCGCGGCGACAGGCCCTTGGCGTACTGCAGGTACAGGCTCATGAGGAAGGTGATGCCGAAGGTGGCGGCGTAGTTGCCGAGCGCCGCCAGGCAGCTGAGGGTGAAGAAGCGGTTTCGCGCCAGCAGGTTCATGTCGAGCAGGGGGCAGCGCGTGCGGGCCTGCAGGCGCAGGAAGACGGCCAGCCCCAGCAGTCCGCCGGCGAGCATCGCCGGGCCCAGGGGAAGCTCCCGGGCATGGGCCGCGCCCAGCATGAGCAGGCCGACGCTTGCGGCGTAAAAAGCCCCGCCGCGCCAGTCCATGCGTTCGCCCGAGGCGTTCTCCGGCCCCTCGCGCATGCCGAAAAGGCACATGGCCGTGGCCGCGAGCCCGAGCGGCGCGGACATGAGGAACACCCACCGCCAGCCGAAATGGCCCGTGACGTAGCCGCCGAGCACCGGCCCCACGGACAGGCCGGCGTAGGTGCAGGCCGAGACGAGGCCGATCTTGCGGCCCCGCAGCTCCGGCGGATAGGCCGCCGCCACCAGGGCCAGGGACCCGGACAGCATCATGCAGGCGCCGATGCCCTGGAAGAAGCGCTGGATGAGCACCATGTCCACCGAGCGGGTGAATCCCAGCGAACAGGTGAGCGCCGTGAAGACGGCCAGGCCCGGCAGGAGCACCCGGCGCTGGCCCACGATGTCGCCGAAGCGTCCGAAGGCCAGCATGCCCATGGCCAGGGAGACCACGTAGAGCTGTTCGATGAGCCCGAGCTGCATGGCCGTGGCCCCGAGTTCCCGGCCGAGCGACGGCAGGGCCACCCCGACGGAGGTGAGCATGAACGGGGCCATGAACTGGGCGATGCAGACGGTGACGAGCACCATGGCCGGAGAGCCGGCGGAAAGTCGGGTCATGGGGATTCCTTTGGAAGCGCGGCGGCGGAAAGGCGGACGCGCCGGCGTTTGGCCGATTTTGGCCGCTGCGGCCGAAAATGCAAGGGGATACGGAAAAGTATGTTGGCGTCGCCGGGGATACCGACTTGTCCCGGCGCGTCCGGGAAAGTGTTTGTGTGACAATTCGGCGGAAGTCTTGCCAGACGTGTGGCCGTTGGATACGCTTTGCAGTCATTGCCTGCACGATTTTCCTGGAGTGGGGGGCCGGCGTGGAACGGATCATCGAAGCGGACCTGGAAAAGCTCAAGACGGACATGCTCACGGCCTTTCACATGGCCCAGGTCGCCGTGGAGAAGGCGCTGCGCACGGTGTTCGAACGCGATCCCGGCCCGGCCCGGGCGGTCATCGCCGCGGATGCGACCATAGACAATCTGGAGTGCGCCCTGGACGCCGAGATTCTGCGTCTGCTCGCCCTGTACCAGCCCGTGGCCAGGGACCTGCGCTACATCCTCGGCTGCATGCGCGCGGTGGGGGACATCGAGCGCATCGCCGACCAGGCCGTGGGCATCGCCCACCGGGGGCTGTGGCTGGCCGAGCGCGAGCCCATCGCCCCGCCGGCCAGGTTGGAGGAACTGGCCGGGGCCACGCGCGAGTTCCTCGCCCGCACGGCCGTGTGCTTCGCCGAACTGGACCTCGACCTCGCCCGGCGCGTGTGCGAGGAGTCCGAGGACATCCTGGAGATCAACGTGGCCATTCTCAAGGAAATGACGGAGTACATGCGCGAGGTGGCCCGGCCGGTGGAGCGGGCCGTGCAGGTGAGCTTCATCGCCCACGGCCTCAAGCGGGTGTGCGACCAGTGCACCAACATCGCCGAGTCCGTGGTCTTCATCCGCGAGGGGGCGTGCAGCCGCCACCG
>NZ_JARKOZ010000191.1 GCF_029978005.1 Solidesulfovibrio sp.
GGCGCGCTTGGCTGCCGGGACTGGCAGCTTGGAGACGGAGGGGCAGATTGTCGGGTATTATGCTTTCAAGACAGATTTCTTGCTTCGCAAGGGGCGCGCAAAGAAAATGGTCTTGATGGATGTGGCAGGCGACAGCATGGAACCGGTCTTGATGGATTCTGACACGGTCCTAATTGATGAAAGCCAGGATCAGATTATATCAGGCGGGCTTTTCGCCGTTGGAATTGAGCACGAAGTCTTCGTGAAATACTTGGACCGCATACCTGGTAAGCTCATCTTGCGGAGCAAGAATCCGACATATAGCCCGATTGAGGTGGATATGAACGGCGATCTTGCGTCTTCGGTGCGGATCATCGGCCGGGTGGTCTGGAGCTGCCGAGAGTATGTGCGCTAGACCGGGTAAGCCTTCTTAATTTGCCTGATATTTTCTATTCGCTTCGGCCGGTTTTCTCATCTTGCCTTCTGGGCGTCTCGCTCGTCTTCTGCACGCCCTGAAGTCCACGTCAGTCCTACGTTTAGCCTCCTTCCGTCCTGTCCGATCCAGGCCCCAGGCCCTTTCTCACTTTGCCTGACTCCCTATACGGACCCGATTTATCCGCAATCCCAAATCCCCCTGTCATCCGGTCCACCCCACCCGTTTTGTCCCCCAGGTTTTTCCGGCCTGGCGGAGATTGTTATTTTTATATGTTATTTCAGTGTGTTGAAATATTTAGAACGATTTTGAACGCGGACTTCGCCTGGATTATGTGTAATTTCAGTTGGATGCATCGAATCCATCGAAATTTGAAATTTTGGGATGCCGGGATGGGCCGGGTCGCGCGGGCGAAATGAGCCGGAAAATGAGAGCGTGACGAGGCGCTACACAATGCGCAGAGGGCTGCGCGTGGGGGAGATGGACGGGGAGAGGTTCGATTAGGGCGCATGCTGCGGGTGCGCCGTTTTATCGGACTGTGTGTGTTCGCATAGAGCGAAACTGTATGACAACAAATTAACTCAATATTTCAATTGACTAAGGTTTGTGCTCATTTTAGATCACACTTTGAAATTGAAGAGGGAGTGTTTTTATAGTGGTTTGCATGATAACAAACAAGGGCGTGCTATAAGATTAGATTCCTGGCCCCTGGAGTAAGTGTAAGTTTCATATTTCGCCATTGAAAACAGTGTATCCATGAGAGAAAACAATGTCAGATTTTCGCTTCGTCGTCATGGGCGATTCACGTAGCAATGATCTTAGCAGTTACATCAATACAGCAGTATTGGGAAGCGCGAACCAAAGTATTTCGGCCCTCAACCCGTCCGCCGACTTTGTGATCTTCTTGGGTGACGATTCCGTGCTGGGCGACGCTGACTTCAACGGGACCAATAACTTTACTTATCAAGACTGGTACAACTTCATGCGCACGCCGCCAACGGGCTTGCCTGCCCAGACACCCATATATCTAGTGATCGGGAATCATGAATTGTATCAGGCATCTTTGGGAGATACGGTCTCGTCTTACACGAGCCAAACGGGCTACCAAACCTTTATGGCTCAGAATACAATGTTGTCGCCCACCACGTTCATGCCCAAGACCACCAGCCATCCCGGTTATGAAAACCTCGACTATTCTTTCACATCTTCAGACGGGCAGTCGCTTTTCGTGGTCCTGGATGGATTTTATGTCCCCTCGTCACCGAGTGCTCCCTACTCAGATCCCGGCTCTCTGGATTATAACCAACTCACTTATCTAAACAATACTCTGTCCAGCAGTACAGCCACAACCAAGTTCGTAATCACGCATAATCCGACTTTTTCGCCGAATTATGAAAACTACGACACTGCCGTGTCCGCTAGCATGGGCCAGTACTGGCAAATCTTGGACAACAACAATGTCGCAGCGGCCTTTAGTGGGCATGACCATTTGTATTCACGTGTGATGGTTGATTCCAGTTTTACCAGTGGCTCCTCCGATCCCAATCCTGGCTTGTATTTCAAAAATACGATCCCGCAAATCATCGCCGGTTCGGTCGGAGCGCCCCTCACCGGCACCGTCACGAATGAAGCAAGCACCATCTATGCCCCTGCAAGCTGGAACGTGAAAAATCTTTATAATTACTCGGTGGTGGACGTGCACAATTCCGATACCGATTCCGGAGTATCGACGGTGACGGTCAATACCTATACCAGCGATGGGATCAGCCCATGGACCCTTAGCGACTCCTTCACCGAAATCAACTCTCCTACGGACGGCCGCGTCTTTACCGTCCCATCCTCCTCCAGAGCAACCGGTTTGCAGTTGCTGCAGAACAACGGGACCAGCCAGTCGGGGCTTCACAACTCCTACATCTCTACTTCATCGGTAGCGAGTGGCCTCCTCGAGACTATTTCTTCATCATCAATGAAACAGGGGTTGCAGTTGTCGCAATACAGTGGAGTTTAGACGAAGAGTATATGACTTTGACATGGACGCCATGCCGTTTATTAGTTGTTTTTTTATGTTGTACTTATGAATGTCTTGCAGTTTTTCTCGATTGTCGCTTATTCATATGGGGTCTTGTAAGATGATCAGTTGCCCGTGTAAAATGATCACTTCCCGCGATCCCACCCCCATCCCTTTTGTCCCACCTTGCCCGTTCGTCGGCGCTGGATCTCTGGAATCGTATTGAATTTCGGCATGTTGACAGATTTTGAACGAATTTGAACGCGAATTTCGTGTGGATCGCGTGTGATTCCGGTCGGATGCGTCGAATTCGTCGAATTTTGAAATTTTGGGATGCCGCGGCAGGCTGGGCCGCACGGGTGAAAGGAGCCGGAAAATGGGGGCTTGGCGAGGTGCGCCGCAATGCGCAGTCTTGTGCGCGTTGGGGAGAGGGGGAGATTGTGGAGCGTTCACCCTCATGGTCGAGGACGACGCAGAAAGGGAAAAGCCTACGGGGAGCGACGATAGCGCTTCAAAAAAAGAGGATCAGCCCAAAGTCGGGATTTCCGGTAGACCCGCCGCAGAACGAAGCGATGCGGAAATTTCGATTTTCCGAGACGCAGATCGCCTGTCAAGCTCCTCGAACTCGTCGATCTCCGCGACCAGCGACAGGATTCGCAGCGGAATGCGCAGCGTTGCGGCGTTGAGCGTCATGCTGCTGCACCTTCATTTCCATCCATTCCCAATAGGCACACGCGTCTACATTTGTTTTGAGGGACCCGCGGACGGTTGGTCGACTTGCACCTTCCCGCCATCGGCCAGGTCGACCGGCGGGTTGAGCACCACCTTGTCTCCGGCCTTCACCCCCTCGCCCACCTCCACTTCGGTGCCGAAGTCACGAACCACGGCAATTTTTCGGATTCGAGCCACACCGTTTTGCACCACGACCACCTGCATGCCCGCCTTGTTGAAGATGACCGCCTCGCTGGGCACGAGAAGGGACGGCGTGCGCCGGGGCACCTGCAGGGCGACATTGCAGTATATGCCGGGGGTCAGGGCGCCGTCGGCATTTTGCACGTCGATTTCAGTGAGCAGCGTGCGCGTGTTCGGCTGCAAGGTGTTCGCGACCCTGGTCACTTGGCCGGGAAATGTCCGGCCGGGAATCTCCGGCACGCGCACCACGGCGGCGACGCCGGGCGTGACGCCAACGGCCGCGTCCTGGGGCACGTAAAGCTGGATGCGGATCACGTCGCCACGCGACAGGGCGAACAGGGCCGTGCCGCTGGTCGCGTCGGCCTGGACCAGGCTGCCGTTGTCGACGTTGCGCTGCGTCACGACTCCGTCAAAGGGGGCGGCCACCCTCTGGTAGTCCTTCTGCTGCCGCAGCACCTTGATCTGTTCCCGCTGCGCCTGAACGGTGGCCTCGGCGGAGTGCACGTCGCTGGCCCTGGCCTCCAAGGTCAAACGGGCCACGTCGCCATCCTGCAGGCTCACATAACCCTGGTCCACCAATTTGGCGTTGCGGTCCCACGTCACCTTGGCCAGGTCCCGATTGGCCTTGGCCTGGGCCAAGGCGGCCTCGTTCTGGGCCAGGGTCGCCTCGGCCAGGGCGATCTGGTGGTCAAGCTCGGGCGCGCTGATCCGGGCCAGGATGTCCCCGGTCTTGACCCGAGAGCCGATGTCCACGAACCGTTTTTCGATGTAGCCGCTGGCTCGGGCAAAGACACTCACGGCCTCGAAGGCGCTCGTCGTCGCCGGGAGGGTCAGGGTGAAGACCGCATCACTTGTCCGCACATCGCCGAGACGGACCCTGGCCGCCGCGTTCCGGGTTGCGGCGGCGGCTTCCAGGACCTGCCCGTTTTCCTCATGTTGCCGCCACGCTCCATAGGCCAGGGAGGCGGCAAAAAGGACAAGGACACCAGCCCCGAGCAGCCAGCGGCCAGACGGCCCGGCTGCGCTTTCCGTACGGGCGGGGGGCGTTCCCGGAGCTTGCGGGACGTCCGGGGCCTGGGCGTCGCGAGGTGTTTTTCCTCTTGTGTTCATTTGGGGAGCTCCTCAAAGACTCCGTGCGCCTTTTTGCCGTCGTTTCCCTTGCGCAGCACGGCGAACAGATAGGGCACGACGAACAGGGTCGTCGGGGTGGCGAACAGCAGGCCGCCGATGACGGCCCGGGCCAGGGCGGCGTTTTGCTCCTCGCCCGGCCCGCCGATGGCCATGGGGATCATGCCCGCGACCATGGCGGCGGCGGTCATGAGCACGGGCCGGATGCGGGTGTGTCCGGCCAGGACGGCCGCTTCGAAGGCCGGCATGCCTTCCTGCTGCTTTTCGTGGGCGAAGGTGGCGAGGAGGATGGAGTTGGCCGAGGCCACGCCAATGGCCATAAGCGCTCCCATGAGCGAGGGGACGCTCAAGCTTGTGTGCGTGACGAAGAGCATG
The DNA here is from genome assembly GCF_029978005.1 of Solidesulfovibrio sp. Taxonomy (GTDB): domain Bacteria; phylum Desulfobacterota; class Desulfovibrionia; order Desulfovibrionales; family Desulfovibrionaceae; genus Solidesulfovibrio. The sequence continues at coordinate 4,836 of NZ_JARKOZ010000191.1, forward strand.
AAGAGGATGCCGCAAAAGGTCATGGGCAGCGCCAGGATCACGACGAGGGGCACGCCGAAGTTCTGGTAGTTGACCACCATGAGCAGGTAGACGAACACCGCCGCGAAAAGCAGCCCGACGCCGAGGTCGGCGAAGGCGTTGTTCATGCTCTCGATTTGTCCCGTCACCTGGATGGTGTTGCCTGGTTTGAGTTTCGGGGAGAGCTCCTTGACGATCCTGTCGATGTCCCTGGCCACGCTGCCGAGGTCGCGCCCCTGGATGTTGGCATAGACCTCGTAGACCGGCTGCACGTTGGTCTGGTTGGCATTGGTCGGCAGGACGCTGCGGGAGATGGTGGCCACATTGCTGAGCAGCCCGGGCACCGGATCGCCTGTGGGCGAAGCGGCGGTCGTGACCGGTGTGTTGCTGAGATCATTTAAGGAACCGACGCGAAACTCCGGCGTCTGGACGGCCAGATAATACGGGATGCCCGACTTGGGGTCTGACCAAAAATTGGGCGAGACCTGGACCGAGGAACTGAGGCTCACGTTCAGGTTGCCGGCGATGGCGTTGGCCGTCAGCCCGAACTGGGCGGCCCGGGCCCGGTCGATGTCGACGAAAAGCTCCGGGTTGTTGAGTTCCTGCTGGATATGGGCATCGACAATGCCGGGAACGGCTTCGATGCGCTGACGCAGTTCCTTGGCCACAGCCAGGTTGGTGGTCCGGTCGAAGCCCACGGTCCGGACATTGATCTGGGCCGGTATGCCGAAGTTGAGGATCTGGGTGACCATGTCCGCGGCCTGGAAGTAGAAGGTGACGCCGGGGAACGCCGCGGGCAGAGCTTCCCGCAGTTTGCGGATGTAACGGGCCGAGGGGGCATGGTCCTCGTTGAGGGAGACGAGGATCACGCCGTCGTTGGCGCCGGTGGCCGTGCCGTCGGCGAAGGCCAGGTTGTACACCCTGGCCGGCAGGCCGATGTTGTCCACGATCAGCGCCCGGTCCTTTTCCGGGATGATTTCCCGGATCTTGTCCTCCACGGCCTGGAAGATCTCCTCGGTCTTTTCGATGCGGGTTCCGGCCGGAGCCCGGACATGCAACTGGATCTGGCCGCCGTCGATGAGCGGGAAGAAGTCACGCCCGACGAAGACGTACAGCACGCCGCCGAGAAGCAACATGACGCCGACCAGGGCAGGGGCCAGGACGCGCCGCGTCAGCAGGACGGTCAGCATCTCCCGGTAGTGCCCGCGCATCCGCTCGAAGCCGGCGTTGAACCTTTCGTGGAAGCGGGTGAACCGGCCTTGGGCCTTGCCGTCGGCGTGGCGTTCGGTGCGAAACAGCAGACCGATCAGAATCGGCGTCAAGGTCCGCGACAGGCCGTAGGAAGCCAGCATGGCGAAGACCACGGCCAACCCCAGCGGCGTAAACAGGAATTTGGCCGGCCCCTCCAGGAAAACCAGCGAAGTGAACACGCAGCAGATGGCCAGGGTGGACACCAGCGTCGGCACGGCGATGCCCGCCGCGCCGTAGAGGGTGGCCATGGCCGGAGGCATCCATTCCTCGGTACGCAGGCGGTGCGTGTTCTCGATCGTCACGGTGGAGTCGTCCACCAGGACGCCGATGGCCAGGGCCAGGCCGCCAAGCGTCATGGTGTTGATGGTCTGCCCCAGAAAGTTGAGCATGATCAGCGACGAGAGGATGGAGAGCGGGATCGAGGTCATGACCACCAGGGTCGATTGCCAGGACCCGAGAAAAAGCAGGATCATGATCGCCGTCAGGACGGCGGCGATGAGTCCCTCGCGCACCACGCCGGCCACCGAGTTGGCCACGAACACCGACTGGTCGAACATCTCGTGGATGGAAAGATTCGGGGGGGCGGCCTTGCGGGCGACGCCCAGGGCGGCCTTGACGCCACGCACCACATCCAGGGTCGAAGCGTTGCCGTTTTTGATGATCGACAGGAGCACGGAACGCCGGCCTTCCGATCGGACAACGTTTTGCTGCACCTGGAACCCGTCGCGCACCTGCGCCACATCCTTGAGGAAGATCGTCGCCCCGCCCGCGAGCTTGATCGGGATGTCGTTGAGGGCATCCAGGGAGGGGGCCATGGCGTTGGTGCGGACCACGAACTGGGTGTCGCCGACCTTGGCCGTGCCGGAGGGCAGGGTCAGGCTCTGGGCGTTGACCGCGGTCACGACATCCATCGGGGTCAGGCCCGTGGCCAGAAGCTTGGCCGGGTCCAGGTCCACCATGATCTGCCGGTATCGCCCGCCGGCCGGGGCGGGCATGGTCACTCCGGGCACGGGAGTCAGACGCTGGCGCAGATTGTACATCCCGTAGTCAAAAAGCTGTTGCTCGGACATGTCGTCCGAACTCAGGCTGATCTGCAGGACCGGAATGCTCGAGGCATTGTACTGCACCACGATCGGCGCCTGGATTCCGGACGGCATGAGGGCGCGCACGGAATTCGTCCCCGAGACGATCTGCGCGATGGCCAAGTCCAAGTTCACATCGGGCTGAAAGTAGACTCTCTGGACGGAAATGCCATTGAGCGTCTGTGCTTCGATGTTGCGGATGCCCGTGACGTTGCCGCTCAAAGCGTACTGGCTGTAGGTGGAAACGCGCTGTTCCATCTCCGGAGTGCTCAGGCCGGAGTACTGCCAGATCACGGTGACGACCGGAATGTTGATTTCCGGAAAGATGTCGGTACGCATGGTTCGAATGGCTGTTACGCCAAGGAACAGTATAAGAAGGACCACGACATAAAAGGTGTGTGGCCATCTCAGGGCGAAACGAACAATTCCCATACTTTTTTCCAGGTTTCCTTTGCCAAAAGCGGGGCAGGGAATGCCGGCGTGCGCCGACTGCATTCGAAGCCGGTTTCCGATGCGGCGTGCCCGCCTGCCAGGGGGACAAGGGGCCGGTCGCGCTGCAAGGGGGAACCGCAGGACGCGGCCGGCGCGACATCATCCTGGGACCGGAAAGCGCGAGACCTCGATGCAGGCAGCCGTTCGGCCGCATTCTTCGAGGCGCGGCTTTCCATTGGAGAGATAAGCAGGCCGGCAGCGGAACGGAACACCTATTCCTGGCGAATGCTTGCCTGATCGTCTTACCCCCGCGATCATCCGACACGACGACAGAGCAATAGGCAACAATCTGATCGGATCGTTTATTCCTGCGGAGTCCGAAGCGGCGTAGAAAGACATCTGAATAAAAATCTGGTATTATTGAAGAAATTTTTGAGTAGGACAAACAGTCGAGGGGTGGTTGATGAGCGAAAAAAATCAAGAGGTTTGGTTTGTCACCTACATGAAGGAGATGAAGATGGGCCATGGTCGGTATGCGTTAGTCCGGGTGTAGGATGGGGCTGCCTTGCGCAGCGTGCTTGGCGCTTGGCCCTGTCCAAGGTGTTTGATTGCAATTCACTGAGAAGTGTTGTGCCAAGTGGACTTCCGCTCGTGGAGGTCCACTTTTTTACGAAGAAAGAACGGTCGGCCGTCTATCGGTCCAGGGGACTGGAAAAGAGATTGTGACCGGCACTGGTCCCAACGAACAGGCTGTTGGGGCGGGCGGTTGTCCGGGCGCACCCGGCCATCCCCCGCCGGCTTGCCCGGCGCAGAGCGAACCGCGTCCTCGGTCATCCCCAGATGCGTACAAGCTCATGAGGCCGGTTTGTCTGCAAGTTGGCGGATGCTCTTGATGTCGCGCAGCGGAGGCGCGCCAAACATGCGGCTGTATTCACGGCTGAACTGCGTGTGGCTCTCGTAGCCCACTTGGAACGCCGCTGAAGCCGCGTCCAGATGTTCCGTAAGCATCAACCGGCGGGCTTCATGAAGCCGCAGGGACTTCTGGTACTGTAGCGGGCTCATGGAGGTGACAGCCCGGAAATGGCGGTGAAAGGTCGAAGCGCTCATGCGGGCATGGTTGGCGAGTTCTTCGACCTGAAGCGGCCGATTGAAGTTTTCCTTCAACCAATCGAGGGCCTGTGCGATCTGGTGACTCTGCGTTCCCGCGGCCCCCATTTGGCGAAGGCGATCCCCCTGGTCCCCCACAAGCAGTCGGTAAAGAATCTCCCTTTGCACAAGGGGGGAAATGATTGGAATATCCTCTGGTGTGTCAAGCAGGTCGATCAAGCGGATAAAGGCGTCGAGAATGGGCAAGGTCACCTCGCTCACGGCCATGGCGCGGCCGGCTTGTTGTGACCTTGGCAAACGAACGTCACTGTTCATAAACATTTCTGCAATCAAACGACGGTTGAGTTTCAAAAAAAGACCGAGAAAAGGCTTCTCGCGACTTGCTTCGATGACTTGAGCTACAACAGGGAGATTTACAGATGTTATAAGGAAATGGTAGGCGTCGTATGTATAGATTTCCTTTCCGAGCAATACACGCTTTGCTCCCTGTGCAACGAGACAAAGGCTTGGGTCATGCATATAGTGCGTCAGTTGGGTCGGCGTGTCGTATTGGCTTAATGTGAAATCTGGTATTTGTGTCGTGTGTCGCCCTTTTTTGTTTGTCCATTTGGCAATTCGATCGCCAAGTGATTTTCGCGTAATGATTATATCGTCAGGCGTCCACACCTTGTTGCTGTCACGGCTATGCATGTTGCCCCCTTTGTCTCTATCCGTCGGAGAATATCGCTACCCTGTTTCTGTTGAGTCGGTAGATATGGATATGCTCTATGAGATTGGGCCTGCTGTCCCCTGCAATCGACCATCCTGGCCATCGGCGCGGCGCGATCAACCCGCGGCGCGACTTGTTTCTGTCGAAAAGGGCTGCTGGTTGTAGTGGCAACACGCTGCTTTCATAAAAATTAATATTTCAATACGTCCATTCTGTTCGAGGGCAAAGATACAATTCTCTCTAAAATTTGCCTAATTTTGTCATCGCGACCTGGCCTCGAATGAGATTGTGCCCGGTGCTCCAGTCCCTCTCCTCGAGGGACAGCCGCGTCCTCAGCCGACGTATTCCGTCATAAAGCGGCAACATGCTGTTTTTCAAGTCGATCATCGGCTCGTCGTGCCCTCCCTAAAGATCCTCAAGCGCCTTGGGGCAATTCTTCGTTCCCTTATTTCGTTCGATCAGGCAACAATTAGGCAGGATCGTACTACCCGTTTCTGATCGCGCGGGATTAGATAATGGACAGTGTTTCCGAGGAACCCCTAACTCAGGAGGCGACCATGGAAAAAGCCATGCAAAACAACATCGAAGGTAAAATCGTCGTTATTACGGGTGCCAGCAGCGGGTTGGGCGCGGCAACCGCCAGACTTCTTTCTTCACAGGGTGCGGCCGTCGTCTTGGGCGCGCGCCGGATGGACCGTCTTCAGGCATTGGTAAGCGAATTGACAAACGCCGGCGGCAAGGCGCTGGCGAAAGCCACGGACGTTACGGACTGCGGTCAGGTCAAAAATCTCGTCGATGTCGCCGTCCAGTCTTACGGACGCGTCGATGTCATGCTCAACAATGCCGGCCTGATGCCGCATTCCCCGCTCGAGCGTCTCAAGGTTTCCGAATGGAACGAGATGATCGACGTGAACATCAAGGGGGTTCTCTACGGCATTGCGGCTGCGCTCCCGCATATGCAGCGGCAGAAATCCGGGCATGTCATCAACGTCTCGTCCGTGGCCGGACACAAGGTGCACGCCGGCGGCGCGGTGTATTCGGCAACCAAGTACGCGGTTCGCGCCCTTTCCGAAGGGCTTCGCCAGGAAGTGAAGCCGTACAACATCCGGACGACGATCATCTCTCCCGGGGCGGTGGATACGGAACTGCCAAGCAGGATCACCGAGCCGGATGTCGCGGCGAACATTCGCAAATTCTACGATGCCTTTGCGATCCCGCCTGAAGCGTTCGCCCGCGCGGTCGTCTATGCCATGAGCCAGCCCGAGGACGTGGACGTGAACGAGATTGTCTTCCGTCCCACGGGCCAGGAATACTAAGGCGCGCTCCCAATAGCCGCGAAAAGCGGAGTCGCTATGCTCACTGCAAAACGCCAACAGGTGCAACAGCCATGGAGACAGCCATGTTAAAGACCTATAACGACGGCAAGGGGCTTGATTCTTCCCGGCGGGCGTTCCTGAAGCTCGCCGCGACCGGTTTCCTGGCCGGTCTGGTCGCGCCGTTTCTCCCGCGCCTGGCCGCCGCACAGACCGCCGCGGCCAAATCCGGCAAGAAAATCCTTGTCGTCTACTACTCCAGGACGGGAAACACCCGGGAAGTCGCCGACCGGATCCATCAGTTCGTGGGGGGCGACCTCGTCGCCATGGAAACCGTGAACCCCTACCCCGGCGATTACAGGGAAACGACCAGGCAGGCCAAGCGGGAATTGGAATCGGGTTATCGGCCGCCGATCAAGACCAAGATTCCCGATCTCGCCTCCTACGACATGGTGTTTCTCGGTTCGCCGAATTGGTGGGGAACGATCGCCATGCCGGTCATGACTTTTCTTTCGGAAAATGACCTGTCCGGAAAGACCATCGCCCCCTTCATGACCCACGGCGGCAGCGCTCTCGGTCGAAGCCGCGCCGATATCGAAGGACTTTGCCCAAAGGCAACCGTTCTGGATGGTCTCGCCATTCCTGGAACATCTGTAAAAACGTCACAGCAGGACGTTGCCGCTTGGCTGCGTTCGATGGGAATGCCTGTCTAGGCGGGCAAGCGCGTCGGCAGATAACCGGACAGTGTTCGAGCCCGCGAAAGAAATCGTTGAGGAGAGAAACCATGTGCATGGAAGATTTGAGCAAGAGCGTCATTTTTCCCATTGGAGGAAAGTTCGAGAGCAAGAACTTCGCCGGCACCGTATGGGTCAATATGCTTACGCCCGTGGGCTCGGCCTTGCCTATCGCAAACGTGACCTTTGAACCGGGCTGCCGCAACAGTTGGCACAAGCATGCGGGCGGCCAGATTCTCCTCGTGACGGGCGGACGCGGCTATTACCAGGAATGGGGCAAGCCGGCCCAGGAGCTGCACCCGGGGGATGTGGTCGGCATCCCCGCCGAGGTGAAGCACTGGCACGGCGCGGCCAAGGACAGCTGGTTCGTGCACCTGGCCATTGAAGTCCACCCCGAGAAGGGGCCGGCGACCTGGCTGGAGCCCGTGGCCGACGCGGACTACGACGCGTTGAAGTAAGGAGCGTCCCGCGGCTATCTATCGGCCATCCCAGGACCTTGACCGCCTTGCGTTGCTTGAATGAAATTTTGCCGGGAAAAAAGGGCGACAGCGCCTGACGCCAGTGCATTGCCCGTAACGATCAAGACGGATGTTGTGAAAAGCGTCATTGCATGCTGACCTCCCTGGAGTGGAGAAAAGACCATGCTCAAGAAACTCGGCTTCGGCTGCATGCGGCTGCCGCTCCTCAATAAAGAGGATCAGACTACGGTCGACATGAAAACATTCAGCAAGCTCGTCGATATGTTTCTGGAGAAGGGATTCACCTATTTCGATACGGCGTTGACCTACCACAGTTTCAAGAGCGAGGATTTCGTCCGGGAAGCCCTGGTCAAGCGCCACAAGCGAGACGCTTTCCTTCTGGCCACCAAGCTGCCGCCCAGAATGCTCACCGCCGCAGAGGAGCAGGGACAAATATTTGGCGAGCAACTCAAAAAATGCGGCGTTGATTTCTTCGATTACTACCTTCTGCACAATATCGGGGTCAGCGCCTACCAGAAGGCCTGTCAGTACGATTCCTTCGGATTCGTACAGCAAAAAAAGCGGGAAGGGAAAATCAGGCATGTCGGCATGTCCTTCCATGATACCCCCGAGCTGCTTGACGAGATCCTGACAGCCCATCCCGAACTGGACTTCGTGCAACTGCAAATCAACTACATCGACTGGGAGAATCCCGGCATCCAGTCACGGCGATGCCACGAGGTCGCCAGAAAGCACGGGATGCCGATCATCGTCATGGAGCCCTGCAAGGGCGGCAACCTCGCCCAGGTCCCTCCGCAGGCCGAAGCGATTATGAAGGCCTATGCTCCGGACGCGTCCATCCCGTCTTGGGCCGTCCGGTTTGCGGCCAGCCAGGAAGGCGTCTTCATGGTGCTCAGCGGCATGAGCACGATGGAACAGGTGCTCGACAACACGTCGTATATGGCGGATTTCAAGCCGTTGTCCGAGGAAGAGTATCAAATCATTGCCCAAGTGGCCGATATTATCAACAAGGATGCGGCAATCGACTGCACGGCCTGCCGGTACTGCGTCGAGGGCTGTCCCGGCAATATTCCAATTCCTGATTACTTCGCCTTGTACAACAGTTCCAAGCGCGCCGTCACCACAAACATTTCCAGCCAGTTCGTCTACTACCTCAACCTGGCCTCCACCCACGGCAAGGCCGGCGACTGCATCGCCTGCAAGGCCTGCGAGGAGGCTTGCCCGCAACATCTGCCCATAGCGGCACTCATGAAGGACGTGTCCGAGACTTTCGACAACGGTCCCGGGCTGCCCACCAGGTAGAAGGAGGCGCGCCATGAGCGAGACAAGCATTTTGATGGCTTTCTATTCCCGGGCCGGCATGAACTACGTGGGCGGCAACATCGTGGACCTCCCCGTGGGGAACACTGCCGTCGCGGCGGGCATGATCCGGGACCTGACCGGGGGCGATCTCTTCAAGATCGAAACGGTCAAGCCCTATCCGGCCGGCTACCATGAGACCACCGACGTGGCCAAGGCGGAGCTGCGCAATGACGCCCGCCCCGAGTTGGTCGGGCGGGTGGCCGACATGGCGAAATACGATGTGGTCTGCCTGGGCTATCCCAACTGGTGGGGGACCATGCCCATGGCCGTGTTCACCTTTCTGGAATCCTACGACTTCGCGGGCAAGACCATCGCCCCGCTTTGCACCCACGAGGGCAGCGGCATGGGGCGCAGCGAAAACGACATCAAAAAGCTCTGCCCTGGAACCAAGGTCCTGGAGGGCCTTCCCGTCAGGGGCGGGAGCGTCCATGGCGCTGCAAGCGATATTGCCGGCTGGCTCAGGAGACTGGGCCTTGTCGCATGACGGCGCGCAGGGAGCACTGCATGAAAGTGATTCTGGTAAACGGCGGTCCGCATCCCAAGGGATGTACTTTTACCGCCCTGTCGGTCGTTATCCTTTCACGCCCGGACTTCTCGCGGTTTGGTCAGACGCAACGCCCACGGGCACGCCGCAAAACAAATACTGCCGCGGCTTGGGCGGCAACGGCGGTATTGGGGCGGGGTGCGTGCTGTGACGGCGGGAAAAACCTGGGCGGCGCAGCAATCAGGGACGCCGTGGGTGATGTTTCCGCTTCAGTTGCGGCGCTCAAGACAAAAAGAGTTCGCGGCCCAGGCCGGGTGCGCCTTCTCGCTTCCCTTGCGGCCAGTTGTCATCTTGCTCAAGCGCTCACGATCGGACGATGTTCTCAAGGGGTCAGGAGCGGGGCGGTCATGCGGCCTCGGTTGGCCGGCCTTGGGCTTGCGCCCGTTTCCTTGCCCGGCGCAGGCCGCAGAAAAGGGCCAGCATGGCCAAGGGGCCGAGGATGTCCGTGTAGAAGATCACGCCGGCGTTGTTCGGGGCGAAGTTTCCGGCCCGCATGGAGGCGACGTGGCCGCCCGCCGCGCCGAGCAGGAAGACGGATTGGGCGACGGCCAGGCCAAGCCAGGAGGCCGGCCGGGTGAAGGGCGCCAGGAGCCCGGCGACGCCGAAACCGAAATTGGCCAGGCCCACCTCGAACTGAAAGGGGCTCGGGGCCCAGCCGATGGAGGCGGCCGTCTGCCCGGCGAAAAAGACGTGTCCGACCCCGCCCCAGACGCCGCCGACCCCGACGAAGAAAAAGACGAGGTACTTGAGGACGTCTTCCAGGCGTTCGGCCCCGCGCGCCCCTTTCCTGGCGGCCGCGGCCAGGCCGAAGAGCGGCCCGGCCGCGAGCAGGACGCCGCTGCCGAAGTCGGGCAGGGCCGACGCGGCGACAAACGCGGCCAGGGCCAGCAGGAAGGCGGCGAGACGTTCCATGGCGACTCCTCTCCGGTTTCAAGGCTGCGGTCGTAGGCGCGTGGCCTGTGCCGCGAGCCTGGGAGCTTCCCTTCTCCATTGCCTTGTTCGCGACCGGCAGGCAAGCCGTCCGGCCATGGCCCGCCTCCCCAAGGTCCTGGGCGGCCGCAGGACACGCCTTGCCTTGGCTGGCGTGCGCACAAGGATGCCACTGGGACGGCGAGGGCGGGTCGCTTCCCCGCGTCCTTCGAAAGAGGACGGCCCCGGGCTTGCGGGCGTTTGCTTCACCCGCGCCCAAGGCTCCCGAGATAAGCGCCGAACATGTCGGCCATGGCCTCGGCGTAGGCGTCGATCTCGGCGGGTAGGCGGGGCGTTTGCGAAAACTGCTTTCCCACCGTGCGCAGCGTCGTCCAGAGCAGCTCGCCCGCCAGCGTCCGCGTCGCGTCCGGGGCCTTTGGCAATGCCTCCGTCATGAAGTTCTTGAAGATGCCGTCTCCCCTCGACCTCGCCTCCTGCGCCTCGGGCGCGTCGCGGTAGAGGGGGGCGGCGTCGTTGAGCGCCACGCGCATCGCGGCCTCCTCGCATTCCGAGCGGAGGAAGGCGTGGACCAGGCTGCGCAGCCGCCCAAGGGGAGGCTTTCGGGTGTCCTCAAGAATATCGCGAAGCAGATTCGCCGTTTGCCGCCATTCGTCGCTCTGGAGTCGGAACAGAATGGCCGCCTTGTTCGGAAAATACTGGTACAGCGAGCCGACGCCCACTCCGGCCTTCTCCGCCACGCGCGCCGTGGTGAAGCGCCGCACCCCTTCCTGGGCCAGAACCTGAACCGCTGCCTCCAAAATGACGGCCACGAGTTCCGTCGACCTGGCCTGCCTGGGTTGTTTTCGTTGGGAAATCGGCGTGATTCGGCGATCGGTCATGGGGCCTCCGCAATGCGAATTGTGAAGCTGAACAATTCATCGCATTTTGGTCCGGCGAAAACACGCAGTCAACTTCAAACCGGAGGCTTGCATGACGACCCTGACCACCACGCCGCTTGCGCCCCTGCTCGACCGTTTGTTCAAGGAGGCCGACGCGAACTCGCCGGCGGCTGACCCGGCGTTGGCCGGCCTGTCCGCCACGGAGCGGGAGCGCCTCATGCGGAGCAAGACCGAGTACCTCGATTTCTACGGACGCCTGAAGGACTATCCCCTGGCCGTCTCGAGGGAGACGGGAACCCTGCTCTATATGCTGGCGCGGACTTGCCGGGCGCGGACCATCGTCGAGTTCGGCGCTTCGTTCGGCATCTCCACCCTGCACCTTGCCGCGGCCCTGCGGGACAACGGCGGCGGCCTGCTGATCACCAGCGAGTTCGAGCCCTCCAAGGCGGCGCGGGCGCGGGAAAACCTCGCGGCCGGGGGGCTTCTCGACCTGGTGGAGGTCCGGGAGGGCGACGCGCTGCGGACGCTGGGCGCGGATCTCCCCGACACCATCGACCTGCTTTTGCTCGACGGCGCCAAGGCGCTTTATTCCGAGATCCTCGATCTGGTGGAAAGCCGCCTCAAGCCGGGGGCGTGCATCGTCGCCGACGACGCCGATCGCAGCCCCGACTACCTGGCGCGCGTGCGCTTGCCGGCAAATGGCTACCTGTCCGTGCCCTTCGGCGGCGACGTCGAGCTGAGCATGCGACTCGGCCGCGCATGACCGCGGCCTGCGACGCGGCAAAGCCCGAGCCGTTCAGGCTCGGGCTTTGCCGCGATCGCAGCGCGCCGCCGAAACGCCGGGCATACCGCAGGCCAGGGTAGCTTTAGCCGTAAAATCGGCATGGCTCCCTTCATGCCCCTGAATTCCGCTACAACAATCAGGGGAATTCCTGACAGCGCCGCTGCCGATTTCGCGATAAGCCTCCATACGACGGGAAGCATCGGGAGAACGGCGTGGGCAAGGCGCGAAGGCTCCCGTTGCCGCCGGAGTGTGGAATTCCGTGGAGGAGTACCTTATGGAGATGCAAAAGCAGCGGGAACAAAACAGGGCTTGGGCCAGGATCGTGACCAAGGCCTGGGTCGACGAGGCTTTCAAGCGTCGCCTGCTGGAGATGCCGGCGACGGTGTTGGCGCAGGAGGGCTTCGAAATCCCCGGCGGCATGGCCATGACCGTGGTGGAAATCACGGACGGGCAGGGCTGGCTGGTGCTGCCGCGAAAACCCGTGGGGGACGTCGAGGTGGGCGAGATCCGGATCGCCGCGGCCCCTTACTGCGTAAGCTACAGCGAGTGATTCGAGGACGCGTGTTCGGGACGTGCCGCTGCAAACCGGCAACGAGGATCGCATGGACACGAGGAAGCAGCAGGATCGGAGCCGGGTTTGGGCCAGGATCGTGGCCAAGGCCTGGGCGGACGAGGCCTTCAAGGAACGTTTGATGGCGTCGCCGGCGGCGGTGTTGGCGCAGGAGGGCTTCGAAGTCCCCCAGGGCATGGCCATGACCGTGGTGGAAGCCTCGGACGGCCAGGGCTGGCTGGTACTGCCGCGAAAGGCCTTGGCAGACGATCCCGAGGCCGAGGCCCGCATCGCCGCGGGGATTTGCGCCCCCCTGTTCTAGCCCGGCGTCTTCGGCATGAAGGAATCGTCGGAAACATCGGCCAGGCCGCGGCTGCACCCTTGGCTGCTGCCGCTGCCGGCCGCAGCGGAAACGCCGGACGGCGGCGAAGCCAGGGTCCTGCTCGCCGAGACCGCGCCTTTGCGGCTTGTCGGCCCGCTTTTCGTCGCCCTGCTTGGCCTGCTCGACGGCAGCCGGACCGAGGAGGAGATCGTCGACGCCCTGTCCGGGCGGTTCGCTCCGGCGGAAGTCCACTACGGACTGCTGCGGCTGCGCCAACAACGGCTCCTGGGCGCAAACGGGCGGGACGTCCGCTGTGAAGCGGACGTCCTGACGGTGCGCCTCGGGGGCGATCCGCAGTCGCTTTCCCGACGGCCGCGCCTGGAGGTGGCGGCCGTCGGCGGGCTCGCCCCCGGGGCTCTGGCCGAGGCCCTGGCGAACGGCGGGGCCTTTTCCGTGGACGTGGCCGGGAGCTCCACGGCCCCGCCTTCCCCCGGGGCGATCCGGATCGTGGTCACGCCCGGTTACCTGGAACCCGAGCTCGCCGTCGTCGACCGCCTGGCCTTTGAGGCCGGCTGGTCCTGGCTTCCGGTCAAGCCGTGCGGCATCGAACCCTGGATGGGGCCGCTTTTTTCGCCCGGCCGCACCGCCTGTCTGGAGTGCCTGCTCCACCGCCTGCGCGGCCACCGGCCGCAAGAGGCGCGCCTGGCCCGGGAAAACGGCCGCCCGCCCCGCCTGGCCAGGGGCGTGGCCCCGTATTCCCTGGCCGCCCTGGCCGGGCTGCTCGGCCTGGAGCTGGCCAAGGCCGTCTCCGGGAGCCCCGGGGCCTTCCTGGGCAAGGGCGTGGTTTCCCTCAACCTCGAAACCCTCGCCCTGACGCGCCACGAACTGATCCGGCGGCCCCACTGTCCGGCCTGCGGCCAAGGGGGACCGGTGGCGCTGGCCGGGGTGCCGCAGGCGCCCCTGGTGCTGTCCTCCCGGCCCAAATCCGGACACACCGACGGCGGGGAACGGATCAAGGGCGCCCGGGAGACGCTGGCCGGCCTCGAACCGCGCCTTTCCCCCATCACCGGCGAGGTCGGCGAACTGGCGGCCTCCAGGGACATTCCCGAATGCTTCGGCCATGCCGTGACCGCCACCTGGGCCACGGTCCGGGACGTCGGGGGCGACTGGACCGAGGGTCGGAGCATGGCCGTCGGCATCGCCTCGGGCAAGGGCCGCAGCGAATCCCAGGCCAGGGCCAGCGCCCTGGGCGAGGCCCTGGAACGCTACTGCGCCCAGCATTTCGGCCACGAGCCGCGCCTTACCGCCGCCTACGACGCCGTCAGGAGCCAGGCCGTGCATCCCGGCCTGCTCAACCCCTTCAGCCCGAGCCAGTACGCGGACCGGGAAGGTTGGGCCAGGCGGGGGAGGACGGGGTTCGTCCCCGAGCCCTTCGACGAGGCCGCGCCCATCGACTGGACCCCGGCCTGGTCCCTCACCCGCCGGGCCTGGCGGCTCGTGCCCTCCGCCTGCGTCTATTACGCCTACCCCGAGGCGGCCGGCGGCCGGTTCTGCCGTGGGGACTCCAACGGCGTGGCCGCGGGCAATTGCCTGGAAGAGGCCGTCATGCAGGGATTTTACGAACTGGCCGAGCGCGACGCCGTGGCCGTGTGGTGGTACAACCGGCTGCGCCTGCCGGCCCTGGACCTGGACGGCTGCGGCAGCGCCCTGGTCCGGGAGGCGGCCGCCGGTCTGGCCCGGCGCGGCTACCGCCTCCACGTGCTCGACTTGACCAACGACCTGGCCGTCCCGGTCCTGGCCGCCGTGGCCTTGCACGAGGCCGATCCCGAGGCCGAACCCCTGCTCGGCTTCGGCGCCCACGCCGGGGTTGGCATCGCCCTGGACCGGGCCGTGGCCGAACTCGGCCAGTGCCTGGCCTTCGTCAAGCGCGTCGGCGTCAACGCCCCCCACCGCCGGGTCACGGGGGAAAACCTCTCGGCCATGGCGTTCCTGCGCCCCCGGCCGCAGGCCGCGCCAAGGCCCGTCGCGGCGTTCGCAAGCCGGACATCCGACGACTTCCTCACCGACATCGAGGAGGCGACGGCCATGCTGCGCGGGCTCGGGCTCGAGATGCTGGTCGTCGACCTGAGCCGGCCCGAGGTGGGGCTGCGCGTGGCGAGGGTCATGGTCCCCGGGCTGGTCCACTTCTGGCCGCGCCTGGGGGCGGCCCGGCTGGCCGAGGTCCCGGTGAAGCTCGGCTGGCTGCCGGCCCCGCTGCCGGAAGAAGCCATGAACCCCGTGCCCTTTTTCTTCTGAGGCGGCCATGGTCGCGGTGCAGTACCGGCTGCGGCCGGAAGTGGACCTGTTCGCCGCCGGCCCCGGGGTCACGCTTCTGGCCAGGAGCGCCGAAAAGGCCGTGACCCTGGGCACGGCGTCGCTGGCGGCCATGGCCAGGGCCTTGCAAGCCGGCTGGATGACCGAGGAGGAGGCGGTCTCCGGCCTGGACGAACCGAGCCGGGGCTATCACGCTCTTTTCGTCATGGGCCGGGCCTGGCTGCTGGAAGCCCGGCTGACGCAGGGCGGGGCGGTCCTGTTCTCGGTTTCGCCGTCCCTCCCGGACATCGTCTGGAAGGCCCCGGGCGGCCCCGCGGGCAGGTACGTCCTGAACCGATACGCCTTCGTGCGCCGGGTCGACGGAGCGGCCCTGCTGGAAAGCCCGCTGACGCCCTGTCGCGTCGCGGTCCGCCAGCCCGGACTGGCCCGGCTTCTGGCCGACCTTTGCGCCCAGGCGCTCCCGGACGTCGTCGAAGGCGAGGCCGCGATCCTCCTTGGCGTCCTGGCCAGCCTTGGCTGCGCCGAGAAGGCGGGCGAAGACGGCGGGGCGTGCGATCCCATGCGCTATTGGGAATTCCACGACCTGCTTTTCCACGTCCGCAGCCTGCGCGGCAAAAGCGCCCATCCCCATGGCATGACCTACCGGTTCAAGGGGGTCGTGCCCTCGCTTCCGGTGGTCCGGCCTCCCGTCGGCGGCGAGGTCGTGGACCTGGCCGAGCCCACGGCCGAGATGGCGGGCCGCCTGGCCAGCCCCCTGTCCGAGGTGCTCGCGGCAAGGGCCTCGCGCCGGGAGTTCGCCGCCGGCCCCGTGTCCCTGGACGTCCTGGCCGCCTTCCTCTTCGCCGTCGCCAGGGTGCGCGAGATCCGGCACGTGCCGGAGCACGACGAGGCGCTTTCCCGGCGTCCCTCGCCGAGCGGCGGCGCGCGCCATGCCTTGGAGACCTATCTTCTCGTCCGCAGCTGCCGGGAGCTGCCCCCCGGCTTCTACCATTACGACCCCCTCGGCCACCGCCTGGAGCGCCTCCCGGTCGACCCCGCGGACCTGGCCAGCCTGTCGGCGGACAATCCCCACGACTACCAAAGCCCGGAACCGCCCCAGGTCACCCTGTACTTCTCGGCCCGCATCGGCAGGGCGGCCTGGAAATACGAAGCCATCGCCTACAAGGTCGTCAACCAGGACCTGGGCTGCCTGTACCAGACCTGCTACCTGGCGGCCACGGCCCTGGGTCTGGCGCCGTGCGCCATCGGCACGCTGGATTCGGCCCTGCTCGGCCGGGTCAGCGGCATCGACTGGCGCGAGGAACCCTTTGTCGGCGTCTTCACCCTGGGAGTGCCGGTTGCCCCGTGAGCACGCGCCCCTCGTCCCGACCCCGGACGCCGGTTGGTTCGTCCACAACCCCCTCGCCGGCGAGACGCTCAGGCTCGGCCGGGCAGGTGCTTAGGCCAGAACGCGCAGCAGCGCCTCCATGACGCCCGGCGCGCCGGCCACGATGCGCACGCCGCGTTCTTCTTCCCGCACGCCCGGCAGCGGCGCGACCAGGCCGCCGGCCTCGGTCACGAGCAGCCCGCCGGCGGCCACGTCCCACAGCTTGAGGTTCATGACGAAGAAGCCGTCGAGCCGGCCCCCGGCCACCCCGGCCAGGTCCAGGGCCGCCGCGCCCATGCGCCGCACCCCGGCCGCGCCGCGGCAAAGCGCCCCGAAACGCCGCAGGAAATCCGGCATCTCCGGCCAGGTCGGCGGCGGCGCCACCGTGCCGATCAGGGCCGAGGCAAGGTCCGTGGCCGTGGAAACCCGGACGATTCGGCCGTTGCGATAGGCGCCGCCCCCCTCGCGGGCGGTGTAGAGGCCTCCGGTCACGGGGTCGTGCACCACGGCCAGACGCACCCGGCCCTCGATCTCCAGGGCCAGGGACACGGCGAAATAGGGTAGGCCGTGGACGAAGTTCATGGTGCCGTCCAGGGGATCGACGATCCAGCGGCAGGGCGAGTCGCCTCGCTGGCCTTCCTCCTCGCCGAGGACGGCGTGGTCCGGGTAGGCGTCGCGCAGATGGTCCCGGATGATCCGTTCGGCCCGGGCGTCGGTTTCGGTGGCCAGGTCGCCCGGGCTCTTGACCCGGGACACGGTGACGGCCCGGGCGGCGTAGGCCTTGTTGATCAGTGCGCCGGCCCTCCTGGCCGCCGTGGCCGCGACCAGTTGCGCCTGTTGCAGGTCGAGCATGGGTGTCTCCTTGTCGATGCCGGAAAAAACATAGCAGGCCGAAGGCCGGTCTGTGAACACCACCGGCCGGTTGCGCGTCGCCGGCTTTCCAGCGCGTCTTTCCCCGGTCGCGGAGGGAATTGCGGTTTGGCCGAGACGATGCCCACCCGGGCCGCGCCGCCGTCGGCCCCGACCAGCAGGCGCGCCACCGCCCGGCCCTCGATGCGGTGACGCCTGGCCTCGGGGGGATAGGTCGGTTCGACCTGTCGAGGATTCTCGGTTCGGCGTCCACCGCCGCGAGGCTCATGCCGCCTTCCTCTGCGGCGGCAGGCCGGTTGACAGCCTGAGACGACCGGTCTAGCTTTTGCCCATGCACGAGGGAACCAAGGAACGCATTGTGGCCACGGCGGCGGCGATCATGCACCGCAAGGGCTTTCTGGGAACGGGACTCAAGGAGATTCTCGACGAAGCCGGGGTGCCGAAGGGCTCTTTCTACCATCATTTCAAGAGCAAGGAAGATCTGGGCCTGGCCGTGGTGGAGTTCCAGGCAGCCAGGCTCAGGGCGCGGATGGAGGTCTGCCTCGGCGACGCCGGCCTTTCGCCCCTGGCCCGGCTGCGGCATCTTTTCGAGACGCTTCGGGAAGACTTCGTGGGGGCCGGGTTCCGGCTGGGCTGTCCCATAGGCAACCTGGCCCAGGAGATGGGCGATCTCTCCGAACCGTTTCGGCTGCGCCTGGCCGCCAGCCTGGACCGCTTGGCGGGTTGGCTGGCCGGCCACCTCGAGGCCGGCCAGCGGGCCGGGGAGATCGACCCGGACCTCGACAGCGCCCAGGCGGCGCGGTTCCTCCTGGCCAGTTGGCAGGGCGCGCTCACCTGCATGAAAGCCTCGGGCGACGCCCGTCCCCTCGACACCTTTCTCCATTTCACCTTCGCCCTGCTGACCCGGCACACGGCGGGCGCGATCGGAGGGGCGCGAAAGGAGTGAAGAGCCGCCTCGTTTCGTGCGGCTCGACTGGCCCTGGCAAGGCTGGCCCATGGAGAGCCCGGACGTCGAGCGGTCCGGGTTTTTTGAGGATCGGGAACTAGCCGACCGGTCTACCTAATGTCGTGGAGGCGCAGGAAGGAACCGTGCAGAAGGACGGCCAGGCCGCCGAGAGCCTTTCGGGCGTTTGCCTCCACGGCGCGGGCCGGCCCGCCCGCGGGGGAATCGGACACGCCGGCAACGAGGAGGAATCATGGAACGAACCGTTGCGATCCTGCATGTCTCTTTGGAACTGGACGTGGATTTCGAAGGCTTCACCCGGGCGCTGGAACGGCTGCTCGGCCGCTTCGACGAGGGGCTCCTGGCCGGGCTGGCGACCGCGCCGGCCCGGGTCGAGGAGCGGCTGGGAAAGGCCGCCGGCGAGGAAGGGCTCATGCTCTTCGCCGTGCGGGACCACGGCCTGCTGCAGGGCATGCACGGGAGCCGCCGGCAGGCTCGCCAGTACGTCGTGGGCAATCCGCTGGTCGCGACGGAGATGACCCGCCACGACATCCGGGCTGGCCTCTACGCCCCGCTGCGGCTGCTCGTCTACGCGCCGCGCGACGGGGTCACGGCAGTGGAGTACGACCAGCCGTCGTCCCTGTTCGGGCAGTTCGATAATGCCGCGGTCACGGCCGTGGCGCGCTCCCTCGACGCCAAGGTGGCGAACCTCGTGGCCAAGGCGCGTTCCGAGGCCGGCACCACGGACAAGGCCTGATCGCGCCCGGCATTTCGGTCCGGGAACCGCCGCGCGGGGCCAAGGGCTGACGGGCGTCCCGAGGTCGCGGCAGAGGCGTTGCGGACCCGGCCTGTCGCGGCCGGCCGCCAGGCCCGGCCGACGGTTCGGACCGTCGGCCGGGCCGCGTATCCCGACTAGCGAACCGTCCGGCTCGGCGGCGCGCCGTGGACCATGGTGTAGGCGTACTCCACGCCCTGGCCGTAGGCCCCGGCGTGTTCCTTCACGATGGCCAGCACCGGGTCGTAGGTTTCCTTGCGCGCCCAGTCGCGCTGGTACTCGAGCAGCACCTGCAAGGCCGTGACCGGGATGGCTCCGGCCTGTTCCATGCGGCGCATGGCCGCGTCGTGGGCAACCAGGCTGGTGCCGCCCGAGGCGTCCTCCACCGCGTAGACCTCGTATCCGGCGGCGATGGCCTCGAGCACCGGGAAGACCAGGCAGACCTCGGTCCACAAGGCGGCCATGACCAGCTTCTTGCGGCCCGTGGCGGCCACGGCCCGCACGAACTCCGGGCTCTCCCAGGAGTTCATGCTGGTGCGCTCTATGGGTTCCTGATCCGGGAAGACGTCCAGGAGCTGGGGCCACATCGGACCGGAAAAGCTCTTGGTCTCCACCGTGGTCAGGATGGTCGGCACCTGAAACACGCGCGCGGCCTTGGCCAGCATAAGGACGTTGTTGACCAGCGTCTGGCGGTCGATGCTCGCCACGCCGAAGGTCATCTGCGGTTGGTGGTCTATGAAGATCACCGCACTGTTTTGGGGGTTCAGCAATTCGGTGTTCATGAGTTCTCCTCTGCTGGAGCAGATTTCATACTGAATCAGGAGATAATCACGGAAACGCCGTTGTCGCCTAGGCCGTAATGACCTGCTTGCCAACCATCGCGCCGGTGCGTTGGCGCAGATGCGCTTCGCGCACGTTTTCGGCGCTGAGGCCTTCCAGGGTCCGGGCCAGGGTCGCGCGCACGCGCCCGGCGTCCGCAAGCCTGGCCACGGACTCCAGAATCATCGCCTGCCGGGCCATGTCCTCGGTGCGGAACATCGACCGCGTGAACATGAACTCCCAGCAGATGCGGGCGCTTTTCTGCTTGAAGAGCGTGATGTCGAGCGGGCCCGTCGGGTCGTCGATGAGGCAGACCGCGCCCTGGGGGGCCAGCACCCGGGCCATGTTCGCCCAGTGCTCCTCGGCGTGGGTGGTGCAGTAGACGGCGTCGACCTGGGGCAGGCCGGCGGCGGCGAGGGCTCCGGGCAGGTCGTCGCGGCCGACCACCACCTTCGCGCCGAGCTCCCGGCACCAGGCGGCGGACTCCGGCCGGGCCGCCGTAGCCGCCACCGTCAGCCCGGCCCAGGCCGCCAGCTGGATGATCATGGAGCCCACGCCGCCGGCCCCGCCGATGACGAGCAGGCTCGCGCCCTGGTTGGCGTTTTCCGCTGCGGCCAATCCCAGCCGGTCGAAAAGGCCCTCCCAGGCCGTGAGCGAAGTCAGGGGCAGGCTCGCCGCCTGGGCCGGGGTCAGGCTCGCCGGCGCGGGCGCGACCAGCCGCTCGTCCACGATTTGAAATTCCGCGTTGCTGCCGTCGCGGGTCAGGTCGCCGGCGTAGTACACGGCCTGGCCCGGGGCGAAGCGCCTCGCCTGCGCTCCCACGGCCGCGACCACGCCCCGGGCGTCCCAGCCCAGGATGCGCTGCTGGCCCGGGGCCAGGCGTTCGAACACCTTGGTGTCCACGGGATTGACGGCCACGGCCTCGATGCGCACGAGGACGTCGCGGTCTCCCGGGACGGGCGTGGGCCGCTCCTCTTCCCTGAAGGCTTGGGGGTCCTTGGTGGCGTGGCCGCCGGTGGCGACGATGGCTTTCATGGCTGTTCTCCTTTGTTGCGTCCGGTATGTCGGAAGGGGCTCTTCCACTGTCGGCTCGGTTGCCCGCTCGGGCCCGACCGCCGCCGGGACGGCTGGGTCGGGCCCGGCCTCGCGGGCCGGAGGCTTTGGGCGAGTCTATACGGCCGGAGGCGAACGAACAATCGATAGGGCGCGATTGCCTGGCTGCACGGCAATCTCCTTGCGCCGCCCGCCCTGGGGCTGCCGGCGCTTCCGGACACGGAGATCGCGGTCTTCGGCGAGGGGGGGCGCGGCTGGAACTGGCCGAGTGCCTGGTCGGCGTTCTCGTCGGGGCCTGGAGGACATGGCCCTGGCCGCCCGGCCCGGGGGACGGGGCGAACGGGCGGCCTGAGGGCTTTTACGCTTCGGCCGCGGGCTCGTGGATGCGCAGCACCTCGTCGAGCAGGTAGACGTCCGTCAGCAGGGTGCGCACGTGCAGCGAGGCGTTGAGGTTGTCCACGAGCTGGGAGGAGATGCGCGGCTGGGCCAGCACGAGTTCCATGGCGGCCAGGGCCTTGGCCGCGTCCGCGGTCAGCAGGTCGCGGAAATCGCGGTAGCGTTCGGCCGGCTCCAGGGAGGCGGCCGCCGCGGCGCAGGCCTCGCCCAGGCCCGAGGCGGCCCGGGCCGCCTTGGCCAGCAGTTCCCGCAGCTGGGAGCCGCCCCGGCTGGTCCGGTCGTCGAGGACGCCCTGGGCCGCGTAGGCCAGCATGTATTCGTAGCAGGCCTCGATGGCCTCGATGCGTTCCTTGAGGTCGTCGGCTGGGGTCATGGCGTTTCCTTCTTTTGTCTCCGGCGTCATCGCGCCGCGTCCTTTTCGCCGCTCCAGCGGGCGGGGTCGTGGTGGCTGAGGAAGAAGTCGCGGTCCATGGTCCCGACGAGCATGGACCGGGTGATGGCCCGTTTTTCCGGCCGCAGGGCGAAGTAGACGTGGATGACGACCAGGGCGATCAGCGACAGGCCGGCCAGGCCGTGCACGGCGTAGACCACGCCCCAGCCGGCGTCGTCGAAGAAGCGGTAGGGATCGCGCGTAAGAAGCGGCGTGCGCACCCGCCAGAGCATGATGAGTCCGGTGGCCGCCATGGTCAGGCCCACGACCACGATGGCCAGGTGAAAGAGCTTGTTGCCCAGGGGATACTTGCCGGGCTTTGGCGCGACGCCGTCCTGGCCGGAGGGCCGCAAAACCGCCCGGACCTCGGCGAGGTCCGCCGGTTGCGGCCAGATGGCCGCGAAGTCCAGGCAGCACACGGCATGGACGATGTGGAAGGCGACGGCGGCCAGGAGCACGATGCCGGCCAAGACGTGCAGGCCCACCCAGTCGAAGGTCAGCCCCAGCTTGGGCGCAAAGGCCGTGGCCAAGAGGGTCAGCATGGAGGCGGCCATGACCCAGTGGAAGGCGCGGGCCGGCAGGCCGTGGCGCAGGATGCGCTCGGGCAGGCCGGCCGGTACCGTCGGGGCCGGGGCATGGACGGGGGGGCGCGACCGGGACCACAGGGCGTGCCCCACGGCGAAGGCCGCGCCGGCGGCCAGGGAAACCCAGAGCAGCTGCCAGGCGGCATGCAGGATGACGGGCTGTCCCCAGGGGGACGCGCCCCACGTGACCAGGCTCATGCGGCCTCCTTGCCCGAGAGGGCGCGTTTGACGAGGTTGCGGGCCAGGGCCAGCTTGTAGCCGTTGTCGGCCAGGGGCTGCGCCCCGGCGTCGGCCAGGGGGGCGGCGGCACGGGCCGCCTCGGCCCGGCTGCGCCCGACGGCGGCGGCTTCGGCGGC
>NZ_JARKOZ010000208.1 GCF_029978005.1 Solidesulfovibrio sp.
ACGCCACCCCGATCACCCTCGGCCAGGAAATCGGCGGCTGGGTCGAACAGATCGACTACGCCCTGGGGGCCATCGAACTCAACCTCGGCGGCCTCTACGACCTGGCCATCGGCGGCACGGCGGTGGGCACCGGGCTCAACTCCCACCCGCAGTTCGGCGACGAGTGCGCGCGAATCATCGCCGAGCTCACCGGCTACCCGTTCAAGTCCTGCGCCAACAAGTTCTTCGCGCTGTCGGCCCATGACGCGCTGATCAACACCTCGGCGGCGATCCGCAGCCTGGCCATGGCCCTGATGAAGATCGCCAACGACGTGCGCTGGCTGGCCAGCGGCCCGCGCTGCGGCATCGGCGAGATCGACATTCCCGAGAACGAGCCGGGCTCTTCGATCATGCCGGGCAAGGTCAACCCGACCCAGTGCGAGGCCCTGACCATGGCGGCGGCGCAGGTCATGGCCTGCGACGTGGCCGTGGGGTTCGGCGGCGCGGGCGGCATCCTGGAGATGAACGTCTACAAGCCGCTCATGATCCACAACATCATGAAATCCATTCGCATTCTCACGAATTCCATGCACAACTTCCGGGTCTTCCTGGTCGAGGGCATGGAGCCCAACCGCAAGCGCATCGCCGAGTTCGTGGGCCGCTCGCTCATGCTCGTCACGGCCCTGTCCCCGGTCATCGGCTACGACAAAGCCTCGAAGATCGCCCACCACGCCATGGACAACGACCTGACGCTTCGCGAGGCGGCCTTGAGCCTGGGTTATGTGGACGCGGCCGAATACGATCGCATCGTGGTTCCCGCCAACATGACGACGCCCTTCGTGGCCAAGGACTGATCCGCGACGCCGCCGCAGGCGCGGCCCGGATGGAATCGGACGCAAACACTCGCAAAGGTGGCGACGTATGACGCAGTGGATGAAACGCGGCAAAGAAGTGCTTCTCGATCCCAGTCTCAACCGTTCAACCGGATTCACGTCGAGCCAGAAGGAGGCCCTCGGCATCGTGGGCCTTGTGCCGGACGCGACCGAGACCCTGGACCTGCAACTGCGGCGCGTGCTGGAGCAGCTCGCCCACAAGGCCACGGACCTCGACCGCTACATCTACCTGGTCAACCTCCTCGACCACAACGAGACGCTTTTCTTCAAGACCGTCATGTCCGACCCGGCCCGGTTCCTGCCCATCGTCTACGACCCGACCATCGGCGAGGCCTGCCTCAAGTTCGGGCACATCTACCGCCAGCCGCGTGGGCTCTACCTGTCTATCGAACGCAAGGGCAAGGTGCGCGAGGTGCTTGGCAACTGGCCGGAAAAGGACGTGCGCGTCATCTGCGTGACCGACGGCGGCCGCATCCTGGGCCTGGGCGACCTGGGGGCCAACGGCATGGGCATCCCCATCGGCAAGCTCCAGCTCTACACCGCCGCGGCCGGCGTTTCGCCGCGCGGGCTTTTGCCCATGTATCTCGACGCCGGCACCAACAACGAAGCCCTGCTGGCCGATCCGCTCTATCTGGGGCTGCGCCGCAAGCGCCCGCCCACCGAGGAGCTCTACGCCTTCGTGGACGAGTTCGTGGAGGCGGTCCAGGAGGTGTTCCCGGGCTGCTGCATCCACTTCGAGGACTGGACGGGCGTGGACGCCGTGCACCTGCTCGCCCGCTATCGCGACAAGGTCTGCTGCTACAACGACGACGTCCAGGGCACGGCCGGCATCACCCTGGCCGGCATGGTCAACGCCTGCCGGGCCAAGGGCACGAAGCTGGTGGACGAGTCTTTTCTGTTCCTGGGGGCGGGCTCGGCCGGCATCGGCCTGGCCGACCTTTTATGCTCGGCCCTGACGGAGGAGGGGCTTTCCCTGGAGGCCGCCCGGGCCCGCGTCCACATGTTCGACGTGGTCGGGCTGCTCGAATCCACGCGCACGGACCTGGTCGATTTCCAGAAGCCCTACGCCCACCCCCACGCGCCCATGGCCCGAAACGACTTCGCCAAGGCCGTCGCGGATCTGCGCCCGACCACGATCATCGGTGTGAGCACCACCGGCGGGGCCTTCGACCGGTCGGTGGTCGAAGCCATGTGCGCGGTCAACGACCGTCCGGTCATCATGGCGCTTTCCAACCCCACGGAAAAGGCCGAGTGCACGGCCGCACAGGCCTACGCCTGGAGCAAGGGCAAGGCGCTCTACGCCGCCGGCGTGCAGTTCGAACCGGTTACGTACGAAGGGCGCACCTTCCTGCCGGGTCAGGCCAACAACTTCTACATCTTCCCGGCCGTGGGCATGGCCATCGTGGCCACCAAGGCCAGGCGGGTGACCGACGCCATGTTCATCCGCGCCGCCAAGGCCGTGGCCGCGCAAGTCACGGACGCGCAGCTCGGCCAGGGGCTCCTGTATCCCCTCCAGGCCGACATCCTTGAAACAGAGATCGTCACCGCCGCCAAGGTGGCCGAGATGGTCTTCGACGACGGCCTGGCCGGCGTGAACCGGCCCAACGACATCGAGGGCTTCATCCGGGCCCAGGTCTACGTGCCGGAATACTCCTGAGACAATCCGGGCGGGGGAGGCAGGAGGCCGTCGCGGCCAAGCGCCCCCGCCCGGCATCTCCCGCCTTGGCGTACGGCGGCGGCGCGATGCCGCCCGCCGGAAACCGGCGTCATGGTGGTGGGGCATGCGGGCAGGAATGGTCTGGCGATGAAGTAGGCGCCGAGCAGCGCGATCATGATTCCGGCGCATTTGCGAAACCAGAGCCCGCCGTGGCGCATGGCCCCGTTTCCCAGCCAACGCCGCACGAGCGCGGCGGAACTCCCGGCGGCCACGATGGGAAGGCAATGGCCCGCGGCGAACAAGGCGACGAGGAGCAGCCCGGTCAGGATTCTATCCTGGATGGTGATGATGGCCCAAATGGGGGCGATGAAGCCGAACGTGCACGAGCCCGAGAGGAGGCCGTAGGCCAATCCGAGGAGAAACGCGCCGGGCATCCCCCTTGCCTTGATCCTTCCCGGCAGGCCGCCGGAAAACGAACAGGCGGCCACCCCCAGCATATCCAGGGCGACCCAGAGAAGCACGACCCCGACGAGAATCGTCCAGTACGGCCCGATGTCGCCCAGCATGCGGCCCAGCAGGCTGCAAATCGCCCCGATGGCGGCGATGGTCACGAACAGGCCGGACGAGAAGGCCAAGGCGTATTTGGCGGCTTCGCGGCCCTGGATGATCCTGCCCTGGCCGGCGACATAGCCCACGATGAGGGGAATGGAGGCCAGATGGCACGGACTGAACAGGACGCTGACGACTCCCCACAAAAAGCAGCCCAGGGCGGCAGGAACGAGGCTCCCTGTCATCCAGGCGTTGATGGCGAGAAACAACTGGTCGAGCACGGCAGAGCGCTTCAGTTCGCCAGCAGCTTGTCCAGCATGGCGGCAAAGGGCTTTTCATCCAGAAATCCTTCGTGGCGCGAAACCTCCTTCCCTTCCTTGTCGAAAAAAATCTGCGTCGGGATGGCCCGAATCCCGAACTTCTCGGCCTGTTCCGAATTTTCCCAGACGTCGAGGAACACGACGGCCACTTTTCCCACGTAGCGTTTCTGGATGGCCTCCAGGACCGGAACCATCATCTTGCAGGGAATGCAGGCCTTGGAGCCGAGATCGACCACGGTCGCCATGCCCTTGACGGGAACCTCCGGCGTCGCGGCGGCGTGGAGGCATGAGGCGCAGGAAAGCAGGGCGGCAAGGAGAAGAGGGACGAATTTCATAAGCATTCCTCCAGGGGGGCGATCGGCAACAAGGGCGCGGCCAAACGCATCGTCCTGATTGCATAAAGGAGAGCCGCTCCCCCGGAAAGGGCCGCCTGGTCGCCGTCGCTGCAACGAGTTGAATTGGCGGGGGGAATCGGCCTGGCATCGTGATCCCTGTATTTTGGTTGATTGGCAAATCAGCCAATTAGCAGGCTTTGTCAAGCCCGTGGTGAGGACCGGTGGGTGAGCCCCCATGTTCCGCTCCGATTGGCCCCGCCCCGTCTTTGCGCTACCTTGGGCCATGGACGCCGCACTTCAAGCCGCGCTGCGCGCGAACGCCCCGGTTTTTTGGCCCAACCCCGGCCGTGTGCCCCTGGCCGAGGCCCGGTCGCGACTGACCGTCTCCCCGGCCGACATCGAGGCCGCGGCCGGGCGGCTCGCCCGGTTCGCGCCGCTTTTGGCCCGGCTTTTCCCTGATGAGTTGGCCGCGACCGGCGGCATCATCGAATCCGACCTGCTCCCCTTGGGCGCGTGGGCGAGCGCCGGGCTGCCGGCCGGGGACACGGTCTGGCTCAAGGCCGACCACCTGCTGCCCGTGGCCGGTTCGGTCAAGGCGCGCGGCGGCTTCCACGCCGTCCTGCGCCTGGCCGAATCCCTGGCCCTGGACGCAGGGCTCCTGGCCGGGCCGGACGCCGCCACGACGGCCCTGGCCGCGCCCCAGGCCCGGGCCTTTTTCGCAGGCCACACCCTTTCCGTGGGCTCCACCGGCAACCTCGGTCTGTCCATCGGCATCCTCGGCCGGGCGCTGGGGTTTGCCGTCACGGTGCACATGTCCGCCGAGGCCAAGGCCTGGAAAAAGGAAAAGCTGCGTGAGGTCGGCGCGACGGTGGTGGAGCACGCCGGCGACTACGCCGCCGCCTGCGTCGTGGCCCGCGAGCAGGCCGCGCCCGACCCGGCGAACCATTTCATCGACGACGAGAATTCCCTGGACCTCTTCCTCGGCTACGCCGTGGCCGGATTGCGTCTGCCGGCCCAGCTCGCCGCCAAGGGGCTGGCGGCATCCGCCGACCGGTCCCTGTGCCTGCACCTGCCCTGCGGCGTGGGCGGCGCGCCGGGCGGCATCGCGCTCGGGGCGCGCCATTTCCTGGGCGACGCGGCCGCGAGCGTCTTCATCGAGCCGACCCAAGCCCCGTGCATGCTCTGGGGACTGGCCAGCGGCCGCCACGACGGCGCGGACATCCGCGAGTTGGGTCTTTCCGGCCGTACCCTGGCCGACGGGCTGGCCGTGCCCCGGCCGTCGCGTTTCGTCGGACGGCTCATGGAGCCCGTGGTCGACGGACTGGCCACCGTGGCCGAGGATGACCTGCCGCGTCTGGTCGCCCGAGCCTGGCGCGAAGGGGAGCTGCGCCTGGAGCCCTCGGCCGCCGCCGCCCTGGCCGGGCCGGCCATGGCCCGCGCCGCCGGGCTTGCCGCCCTGGCCGGCCGCCCGGCCGTTCACATCGTCTGGGCCACGGGCGGCGGCATGCTGCCCGTGGCCGATTTCGCCGCCGTGCTGGCCCTGGCCGGAGAGCGCCCATGCTCGTAAGCGCCAGCCGGCGCACGGACATCCCGGCTTTCTACGGCCGCTGGCTCATGGGCCGCCTGCGCGCCGGCTTCTGCGAGGTGGCCAACCCCTTCAACGCCGCCCAGGTGAGCCGAGTGTCGCTTGCCCCGGCGGACGTGGAGGCTATCGTCTTCTGGACCCGCGACCCCAGGCCGCTCCTGCCGCATCTCGCCGAAATACGGGCCATGGGCCACGAGCCGTTTTTCCTCTTCACCCTCATGGACAACCCCCGTGAGCTCGATCCCAGGTGCCCGGGGCCGGACGTCTCTGTCCCGGCCTTCGCCGCCCTGGCCGAGACCCTGCCGGGACGCGTCGCCTGGCGTTACGACCCCCTGGTCCTCACCTCAAAAACGCCGCCGGACTGGCACCGGGCCGTGTTCGAGCGCCTGTGCGCCCGACTTGCCGGCCTCACGGACCGGGTGATCGTGAGCCTCGTCGAACCCTACCGCAAGATCGCCGGCCGCATGCGGGCTCTGGCCGAGGCCGGCTTCCCCCCCCTGCCCGTGGACGAAGCCCAAACCGTGTCGCTTCTCGCCGACCTTCGCGACATGGCCGCCGCGCGCGGCCTGCGCCTGGCCGCCTGCTGCCAGCCCGAAGCCTTCGAAGCGGCCGGCATCGCCGCCTCCCGATGCATCGACCCGGACTGGATCGCCTCCCGGACCGGCCGACGCCGGGCCGCCGCCAAGGACCCGCACCAGCGGCCGCGCTGCGGCTGCGCGCCGAGCAAGGACATCGGCGCGTACGACCGCTGCCTGTTCGGCTGCCGCTACTGCTACGCCACCTCGAACTTCGAACGCGCGCGCGCCAACTACGGGCGTCATGATCCCGACGCTACGGCGTTGTGAGTGAGGGAGGGAGTGAGGAGGGAGGAGAAGAGGAAGATGCCTCCGGCGGCCAGGAGGGGGTGACCCCCTCCTGGACCTCCCCTGGGGGCGAGTGGGGAGGCGGGAAGGAACGGCAGGCGGCGTGGCATGGGTGGTGGTGGTCGGGGCATCGGCCCGGACCCGCAGGCCGCAAAGCCGGCCTGCACGTCCGGGCCGATTCCCAGACCACGGGCGCCAGCGGCGAAGCGCCGCATCTACGAAAAATTTCCTTCAATGCCTTTAAAAGGCTTTCAAAGTGAAACTCCTTCAAATCTCGCCTCGAAGA
>NZ_JARKOZ010000209.1 GCF_029978005.1 Solidesulfovibrio sp.
CCAGGCCCAGGCCACGCCGCCGGCCCAGGCCCAGCCGTCGGCTGCCGTGTCCGCGCCGCCCGCCGCCGCGCCCGCGCCGGCCGAGACGCCGACTCCGGCTGCGCCGGCCAAGCCCGCCGCCAGGGAAAACCGGCCCGGAGCCTCGGCCGAAACCGCTTCGCCGGCCGAGAAGGCCGAATACAACCGCGCCCTGCAACTGGCCATCAACGGCAATCCCGGCGGGGCCAAGGCCGCTTTCGACGCCTTCCTGACCGCCCATCCCGAGAGTCCGCTGGCCCCCAACGCCCTCTACTGGGTGGGCGAGAGCGCCTACGCTTCCGGCGACTACAAGACGGCCCTGACCGATTTCGACAAGGTGACCAAGGGCTGGCCCGGACACCACAAGGCGGCGGATTCCCTCTACAAGATGGCCATGGCCCAGGAGAAGACCGGCGACGTCGCCGCCGCCCGGGCCACCCTCGAACGCTACCTCAAGGACTATCCCGACGCGGAGCTGGCTTCGGTGGTGCGCCAGAAACTCCAATCCCTGCCCAAATGACCGACGACGGCGTGGCCTCGCCCCCGGCCGCCCCGGTCGCCCCGGTTGACTGGACGGGCGACGCGGCCTTCCTGGCCGAGCTCGAGGCCAGCCTGCGTCTGCGAAACGCCCCGGGCATCGGCCCGCGCACCTGGAAACGCATCTTCGACCGCTACCCCTCGGCCGTCGCCGCCCTGGCCGACGTCCGTTCCTTCGGCCCCCAGGGCCTGTGCGACGACGCGGCCGCCGGAGCCCTGGCCCGAGGCGCGTCCACCCCGGCCGCCCGGCGCGAGATGGAGGCGGCGGCCCAGAAGGGCTTGCTCCCCATCCCCTATTTCCACCCGGCCTATCCGGCCCGGCTGCGCGAGCTGCCCGATCCGCCGGCCGTGCTCTACGTCGTCGGCGACGCGGGCCTGCTTGGCGCCCCTTGCGTGGCCATGGTCGGGGCCAGGCAGTGCTCGCGCTACGGCTACGCCCAGGCCTTCGAGATCGCGGCCGGGCTGTCGGCGGCCGGGATCACCGTGGTCTCGGGCCTGGCCTTCGGCATCGACCGGCAGGCCCACCTGGGCGGCCTGGCCGGCCCGGGCCGGTCGCTGGCCGTGTGCGGCACCGGGCTCGACCTGGTCTATCCCGACGCCAACCTGGACGTGTGGCGCGAGCTTGCCGCCCACGGCGCGGTGGTCAGCGAGTTCGCCCCGGGCACGCCCCCCCAGGCCCAGAATTTCCCCATCCGCAACCGGGTCATCGCCGGGCTGTCCCTCGGCGTCATGGTGGTGGAGGCGGCGGCCCGCTCGGGAAGCCTCATCACGGCGCGCCTTGCCCTGGAGCAGGGCCGCGAGGTCTTCGCCCTGCCAGGGCCCGTCAACCTGCCGAGCTTCGCCGGCTGCCACGCGCTCCTGGCCCAGGGGGCCCGGCTCGTGCAGGCGGCCGAGGACATCGTGGCCGCCCTGGCCCGGGAGCTCGCCGGCTACGTGGACGCGCCCCGGTCCCGGCCGCCGGTTCCCGCGCGCCCCATGCCGGCGCAGGCGGCCGCGACGCGCCCAACGCCTTCCCGTGCGTCCCCCCCGCCACCCGAGGCACAGGCCCCGTCGTCAGCCCCGGCCGCGCCCGAGGCGGCCGCCGGCCTGACCGGCCTGGAGGCCGAGGCCTACCGGCTCCTCGGCGAGGGCGGCCGCCTCCACATCGACGTGCTGGCCACGCGCCTGGGAGCGGCCTCCGGGGCCCTCAGCCGGGCCCTGGTCCTTTTGGAACTCAAGGGGCTTGTGCGGAAATTGCCGGGCATGTACTACACGAGGGACGCGTAAGGACGGCCGCTCATGCAGAAAATCCCGCTCAACCTGGCCCGGCCGGGCATGCTCCTGGCCAAGCCCGTGGCCCGGCCCGACGGGATCGCCGTGGCCGCCGCCGGCACCGAACTTTCCGAAAGCCTGCTCGACCGCTTCGATTCCATGGGCGTGGACCACATCGTGGTCGAGGGCGAGCCCGTGTCCATGGACGGGCCGGCCGGTTCGTCCTCCTACGACAAGCGCCTGGAGCGGCTGGAGTCCCTTTTCCGCAAATATCCCGGGGACAAGTGGATGACGCAGATCCGCCGGCTCCTCGACCACTACTTCCGCATGAAGGCCGCGGCCAGCGTGGCCATGGCCGAGGCGGCCAAGGCGGCCAGGGCCGCTGCCCTGGCCGCGCCCGAAGGGGAGGCCTCGGCCGAGGGGGCGGCTCCGGCCGCCGCCAAGGGAGCCGGGCGATGAGCGAGGACCTGCGCACCGAGCGCAAGAACCGCCTGCTGGCCGTGCGCGACCTGCCCACCCTGCCCAAGGTCCTGGACGAGGTGAGCAAGCTCGTGGAGCGGCCGGACTCCACCACCGAGCAGGTGGCCAAGCTCATCAGCATGGACCAGGTGCTCTCGGCCAAGGTCCTCAAGATGGTCAATTCGCCGGTTTACGGCTTTCCGGGCCGCATCAGCTCCATCGGCCACGCGTTGGTGCTGCTGGGCTTCAACGTCCTGCGCTCCATCATCGTGTCCACCTCGGTCTTCGAGGTCATGACCGAGAACATGGTGGGGCTGTGGGAGCACAGCCTGGGCTGCGCCATGGCCTGCGGGACCACGGCGCGCATGCTCGGCTTCAAGGACGCCGAGGAGTATTCCGTGGCCGGGCTGCTCCACGACCTGGGCAAGGTCGTGGCCACGGTGCAACTGCCTGACCTCAAGGTGGAGATCGAGCGGCTGGTGGCCGAGCGCGACCTCTACTACCTGGAGGCCGAGCGCGAGGCCATGGGCTTCGGCCACGACCGCATCAACGCCTGGCTGGCCGACCACTGGAAGCTGCCGGCCAACATCAAGGAGGGGCTGTCCTACCACCACAAGCCCCACCTGGCCCAGCTGTACCCCGAAATGGCCAGCGTCGTGCACCTGGGCGACTTCATGGTGCGCGCCTTCGAATACGGCTTTTCCGGCGATGTGGGCGTCACCTATCTCCAACCCGAGGCTCTCAAGATCCTCAAGATCAAGCCGGCGGACTTCGAAAAGCTCCTGGACCAGATGAGCGGCCAGTTCGTGGAGATCGCCGACCTGTCCTTCGCCTGATCCCATGTCCGAAGAACATCTGTGCCTGTTCCCCAGGCCCCAGAAGATCATGGTCTTAAGCCCCGGCGAAGACCTGGCGGCGCTTTTCGCCATGGCCTTCTCCCCGGACGAGATCGAGGTGACGGCGCTTTCGCGCGGGCGCGGGGCCGTGGAGCTTCTTTTCATCGACCCGCCGGACCTGCTCGTGGTGGACCACGACCTGGCCGACATCCCGGGCCTCGACCTCGTGGGCATGGTGAAAAGCGAAAACGTCTACCGCCAGCTGCCCGTGGCCTTCGTCATGGACGAGGCGGCCCTTGGCGAGGACATCGACTGGTGCGCCGCCGAGGTGGACGAGCTGCTCACCCGGCCCCTGACCGCGCCGGTCCTGCGCGCCCGCGTGAGCCTCACCCTGGCCCGGGCCTCGCGCTCCCTGGACGCCAACCCCCTGACCAAGCTTCCCGGCAACACCTCCATCATCGGCCGCATCCAGGAGCTCATCGACCGCAAGGAGGACTTCGCCCTGGCCTACGCCGACCTCGACTACTTCAAGTCGTTCAACGACAAGTACGGCTTTTCCCGGGGCGACGAGGTGCTCATGATGACGGCGCGCATCCTCGTCAACACCGTGCGGTCCGTGGGCGGAGCCAAGGCCTTCGTGGGCCACGTGGGCGGCGACGACTTCGTCTTCATCCTGCCCATCGATCGGGTGGAGGAGGCCTGCCGGGCCGTGGTCGGGAGCTTCGACGACATCGTGCCGCACTTCTACGACGCCGAAGACCGGGAGCACGGCTACATCCAGTCCGTGGACCGCGAGGGCAACCGCCGCTCCTTTCCGCTCATGGCCATCTCCATCGCCGTGGTCTTCAACCGGGACGGGCGGCTCACGCACTTCGGCGAAGCCTCCCAGGCGGCCATGACCCTCAAGAAGAAGGCCAAGGAAAACCCCCGGAGCTGCTATGTCCTCGACAAGCGGCAAGCCTGAGGCCACGCCCGCCCGGCCGCAGACCGTGGCGGCCTTTCTCGAGCACCTCGCCGTGGGCAAGGGCTATTCCCCGGCCACGGTCGCGGCCTACGCCGAGGACCTGCTCCAGTTCGAGGCCTACCTTTCCCTGCGCGGTCTGACCCTTGCCCGCCCCGGCGAGATCGGGCGCGACCAGGCCAGGGGGTTTCTGGCCGAACTGCACCGCCGCCGGGCGGCCAAGACGTCCATGGGGCGCAAGCTCTCGGCCCTGCGCTCCTTTTTCACCTTCATGCGCCAGAAGAAGCTCGTCGCGGCCGACCCCGTGGCCGGGCTCAGGAACCCCAAGCAGGACAAGCGCCAGCCCCGGGCGCTCAACGTGGACGAGGCCGTGGCCCTGGTTTCGCCCAAGGCCGGCAGCGCCCATGCCGACGGCTCCATCGAGTCCTGCCGCGACCTGGCCCTGGCCGAGCTGCTCTACGGCTCGGGGCTTCGGGTGAGCGAGGCCGTGGGGCTCGATGT
Organism: Solidesulfovibrio sp.; assembly: GCF_029978005.1. Classification (GTDB taxonomy): domain Bacteria; phylum Desulfobacterota; class Desulfovibrionia; order Desulfovibrionales; family Desulfovibrionaceae; genus Solidesulfovibrio. The sequence goes on from NZ_JARKOZ010000209.1 coordinate 4,564, forward strand.
GGACGACGTGGATTTTTTCCAGGGCATCGCCCGGGTGCTCGGCAAGGGCTCCAAGGAGCGCCTGGCCCCCCTAAGCGACGCGGCCCGGGAGCGGCTGCGGGAATACGCTAGGCGGCGGGGCGAGCTGGTGACGGTCCCCTCGGAGCAGGCCTTTTTCCTGGGGGCGCGCGGCGGGCGGCTCGACCGGCGGCAGGCGGCGCGCATCCTCGACGCCATGGCCCGCGAGGCGGGCATCGCCCAGCATACCCATCCCCATATGCTGCGCCACAGCTTCGCCACCCACCTGCTCGAATCCGGGGCCGACCTGCGCAGCGTCCAGGAGCTTTTGGGGCACGAGCGCCTGAGCACCACCCAGCGCTACACCCACCTGGAACTGGCCCGCATCATGCGCATCTACGACAAGGCCCACCCGCGCTCGGACGAGTCCAAGTCCTGAAAGAGCTTTGCCCCCTTGACTGATGTACTAAAAAAGGTACATGTCGGACATGCGCAAGCGCCTGCAAGCCGTGTTCTACAGGACGCCGCACGGCGTCGAACCCGTGCGGGAATGGCTCAAGGGCTTGGACCGGGAGGACCGCAAAGCCGTGGGCTGCGACATCCTTACCGTCGAAATGGGCTGGCCCATCGGCATGCCCGCCTGCCGGCCCCTGGGAAAGGGCATTTTCGAGGTCCGCACGGATATCTCCGGCGGCCGCACGGCCAGGGTGCTGTTTTGTCTGGAGGCAGGCGTGCTGTACCTGCTTCACGGATTCGTCAAGAAGACCCGGAAGACGCCCGGGCAGGACTTGGAACTGGCGCTCCAGCGTAGGCGAACGGTGCTGGAGAGCGCCTTGGGGAGGGAGCATGGTTGCTGAGGAGAACGGCTGTCGCGGCGGATCGTTGGCCGAATTCCTGGAAGAGGACGGCACGCTGGAAGCCTGCGAGGCCGTGGCCGTCAAGCGGGTGATAGCCTGGCAGCTGCGCGACTACATGGAGGCCTGCTGCCTCACCAAGACGGAGATGGCCCGGCGTCTGGGAACGAGCCGCTCGCTGGTGGACAGGATTCTCGACGAGAACAACACCTCCATCACTTTGGGCACGATCCTCAAGGTCGGCCGGGTGATCCACAAGCCCGTCCGGTTTTCCTTCAGCGACGGCGAACCGCACTGCGCCGTATGAAGCTCGGGGGTTTTTTCCGGTCCCGGACGTGCGCTCTCCCTATCCCTGCCTCGGGTTCGTAGCAACTTGCCATCGGGCAGGCGACAGGGTAGTGGAATTGCCTTCCGATCGGCTCCATTCCGTCATTTCCATAACCAGGAGAACTGCATGATCCGCCGCACGCTGCTCGCCATGTGCCTGATCGCACTGCTGGGCGTTGCGACCGCCTCGGCCGGGGGCTTCGACTGCGTCAAGCCGCCCTACGGCACGACGTTGGCCTCCATCAACGACAACGAGTACTTCGTCAAGTTCATGGAAAAGGACGGGGTAGCCTATTACAACTACACCGGTCCGTGCAGGCTCGGCGTGCACGAGCGCCTGGCCCCGGTGATCGTTTACGGCGTGGTGGATGGCAAGCTCTACAGCCGCATCATGAAGACCGAGCACGACGACATCGACATCATCAAGGCCGTCACCACCAAGCTGGCCGGCACTCCAGAGACGGCCGTCGAAGGCCAGTGGCTGGTCATGAGCTGGGATTTCCCGGAAAAGCAGATCAAAATGAAGCTCAAGTACAACAACGATTCCAAGGCCACCAAGTCGGCCATCTACTACGAGCCCCTGCGCCCCAAGAGCGCCCCCGCCCCCGAAGAATCCCTCGGAAAATAGCCTCTCCCCTTTGGGGGGGACCGGGGGGGATCATCCCCCCCGGCCGCCGGAGGCTTTGTTTCTCGTTCTCTTGTCTTCGCGCCTCACCTCGCCGCCGCGCCGCAGGCCGGGCGGTAGTCGCAGTAGGCGCAGCGCCGGGCGTCGGGCCGGGGGGTGAAGGACGCGGCCGTGCCCAGGTGGCGCAGGAGAAAGCCCAGAAGCTCCGGGATGCGCCGCGTCACGGCCTCCTCCCGCGCGGCGGGATCGCAGCGCGGACCGAAAAGCCTCTTCTCCTTCCCCGATTCCCGCAGTTCCACGAAGACCGCGTCCGCCGGCGTCTCCCCCCGTGAGGCGGCGTAGAGCCAGGAGTAGAGCGGCAGTTGCACGCTCGGGAAGCGGTCGGCGACCTCGCCCAGAAGCTCCGGGTCGTCCTCGTGGCGGGCAAAGGCGGCCAGGCGGGCGAAAAACGCCTCGTCGGCCCAGGCTCCGGCGGCCACGCCGGCCAGGGAGCCGGTCTTGTAGTCCACGATGACGATGCCCTCCTCGCGGCGGTCCACCCGGTCGGCCCGGCCGCCCAGCAGGCAGGTCCGGCCGGAAACGTCGAGGCTGGCGGCGAGCTCGGTTTCCAGGGCCAGGAGCGTGGTGCGGGGCAGGGCACCGGCCATCAGGGCCAGGCGCGTGCGGGCCGCCCGCACCAGGAGCAGCCGGCCGTCCGGCGGCAGGGCGGCGAAGGCCGGGTCGTTCTGGGCTCGCGCCTCGAACAGGTCGCCGAGCGCCGTGGCGCTCACGTCCGCCGTGTCGATGTCGCGCCCGATCAGGGGCGCGAAGAATTCCCGCAACGTCTCGTGCACGAGCACGCCCACGGCCGCCGGATCGCCTTCCTCGGCCACCTCGGCCAGGGGGGCCAGCGACGTCAGGTACTTGTGGAAAAAGCGCAGCGGGCAGGCCAGGTAGGCGTCCAGGAACGTGGCCGAGATCCGGCCCTCCAGACAGGCGGCGCGCCTGGCGGCCACGGCCGGCGTGACCGGCATGGCCGCGTCGGTCCTGGGGATGGGACAAAGGGGCAGATGGATGAGCGCAACCGGCGGCTCGCCCGGGGCCAGCACCCGGCCCAGGCGCTTTTCCTCCTCCCACAAGAGCTGTTCCACGAACCGGCTGCGCACGGGCTTGTCCTCGAAAAGCCCGGCGCCCGTGGCTCCGGTGCGATACAGCACCGTGATCTCCTCGGCCCCGAAAAACAGGCGATAGATGTTGTAGGCCGAAACCAGGTCCCGCTCCCGGGAATCGGGCAGGCCCAGGAGCCGGCGCAGGGCGTCCGGCAGCAGGGGATCGTACGGGTCCTGGCCCGGCAGCTTGTCCTCCACGGCATCCAGGACAAAGACGCGGCGGAAGGATAAAAGGCGCGTCTCCAGGACGCCCATGACCTGAAGCCCGGTCAGGGGCTCGGCCTCGAAGG
>NZ_JARKOZ010000212.1 GCF_029978005.1 Solidesulfovibrio sp.
CTGCGGCAGATGATGATGTCGGGCTGGATGCCGATGGAACGCAGTTCCTTGACGCTGTGCTGGGTGGGCTTGGTTTTGACCTCGCCGGCCACGCGCAGGTACGGCACGAGCGTCAAATGAATGTAGAGGACGTTTTCCTTGCCGAGGTCCATGCGCAGCTGGCGGATGGCCTCGAGGAACGGCTGGCCCTCGATGTCGCCCACCGTGCCGCCGATCTCGATAATGGCCACGTCCTCATCCGTGGCGAGGCCGAGGATGGCGCGCTTGATCTCGTCGGTGATGTGCGGGATCACCTGCACGGTGCCGCCGAGGTAGTCGCCGCGCCGCTCCTTTTGGATGACGCTGAAATAGACCCGGCCCGACGTGTAGTTGTTGTTCTGGCTCATGGGCACGCCGAGGAAGCGCTCGTAATGCCCGAGGTCCAGGTCGGTTTCGGCCCCGTCGTCGGTAACGTAGACCTCACCGTGCTGAAAGGGGTTCATGGTGCCGGGGTCGACGTTGATGTAAGGGTCGAGCTTCTGGATGGTGACCTTAAGCCCCCTGGCCTGGAGCAGCGCGCCGATGGAGGCGGCCGCCAGCCCCTTGCCCAGGGAGGACAGCACGCCTCCCGTCACGAAAATAAACTTGGTCTTCATGATGCTGCCGTCCTCGCGAAAATCGGGTTCATGCCGCGTCGACAGCCCCGGCGGCCGCCGCTGACGCGGGCCGGGCGAAAGGTTCGCGCTTGGTTGACGCGACCCGGGCCGCCCCTTATGTTCAGCCGCGCAACGTATGCCTTCGGGCGCAATTTTTCAAGGAACCCTCGGGAGGATTTCCCCTATGGCCCAGGTGCGCAGCCTCGTGATCACCGGTTACGGCACCAACTGCGAAGTGGAATCGGCCCACGCCGCCCGCCAGGCCGGCTCGGACGTCACGGACATCGCCTATTTCTCCGACATCGTGGCCGGGCGCGCACGCATCGACGCCTACAACTTCCTCGTCTTCCCGGGCGGCTTCCTCGACGGCGACGACCTCGGCGCGGCGCAGGCCGCGGCCGTGCGCTGGAAGCACGCCGCCACGAGCGCCGGCGAACCCCTGCTCGACCAGCTCAAGGCGTTCTTTTCCGCCGGCGGGCTCATCCTCGGCATCTGCAACGGCTTCCAGCTCCTGGTCAAACTCGGCCTCTTGCCGGCCCTTGGCGGCGACTACTTCGCCCGCCAGGCGAGCCTGACCAACAACGACTCGGCCCGGTTCGAGGACCGCTGGGTGACGCTCGCCGCCAATCCCCAAAGCCCCTGCGTCTTCACCAAGGGAGTCACGCGCCTGGACCTGCCCGTGCGCCACGGCGAGGGCAAGCTCGTGCCCATGACCCAGCACGTGCTGGAAGAGATCGTGCGCACCGGGGCCATCGCGCTGACCTACGCCGACCCGGCCTCGGGCACGGCCACCATGGACTATCCGGCCAACCCCAACGGCTCGCCCCACGCCATCGCCGGCCTGACCGACCCCACGGGCCGCATCCTCGGGCTCATGCCCCACCCCGAGGCCTTCAACCACCCGACCAACCACCCGGGCTACACCCGGGGCGAACGCCCGACGCTTGGCACCGTGCTCTTCGACAACGCCGTGGCCTACCTGCGCGGACAGACCGCCTAGCCTCGCGTCCTTCGACAAAGCGTTTTCCACCGTCGTGCCCTCGGAAAAAAGATGCCCTTTTTTCCGAGGGCAC
>NZ_JARKOZ010000217.1 GCF_029978005.1 Solidesulfovibrio sp.
GGTTGGAGGTGTTGCGGCAACGTGGGGCGGCTTTGGGGTGGACCATGTGGTCGCGGATTTTCGGGAAACGTGGTGGCCGGCTTTGCGGCCAGCACGTTGCCCGAAATTCCGCGACCACATGGTCCACCGCAACGCCGCCCGACGTTGCCGCAACACCTCCACCCGTCCCGTCGAGGGGGTCCGGGGGGCATCATGCCCCCCGGCCGCCGGAGGCATCTTCGCTCTGCCACGCTGGCTAAGCTGGGGGGGAGAGCCGGCTGACGATATTGCCGAGGGCGGCCGTGCCCTTGTCCGCGACCAGGGCCGAGGCGTCCGCGGCATCGCAACGCACCACCGAGGCGGTGGCCACGGGCAGGCCAGATTCGTCGGCCACGGCCACCGTCGCGCCGGTGGACAACCCGTGGTTGGTGCCGAGGCCGAAGGAGATGAGCAGCCCGTCGGGGGTTTTTTTGGTCATGTAGACCACGGCCTTGCCCTGGCGGATCCAGAGGGCCTCGAGGCGACGCGAGGTCAGGAAGACGCAGCAGCCGGCCAGGATCGCGCCGCCGAGGCAGAATGCGGCGGCGACCAGGGGCTGCAGGCCCGACAGACGTCGGATGTAGGAGCCCGAGGCCGCGTCCAGGGCGGCCTGGTCCGGGAAGACCTGGATGAAGAAGGCCTGGACCGGGGCTTTTTCGTCGGCGTTCGGGTCTCGCAGCACGATGGCGGCCGTGCCCGGGGCCGCGTCCGGCGCGGCCTTGACCTCGGCCTGCCAGATGCGGTTGCCGAACCAGAAGCCTTGGCTTTGGGTGGTCATGACGAGGCGCACGCCCGGGTGGTCGACGGTGACGCGCATGGATGCGGCGTCGGCGGCTTCCGGCGGCAGGGGGCCGGAGAGGTGTTCCGTGCCGCCGGGCAGGATGGCGAAGGTGTTGGGACCGGTGCGGAAGCTGTAGAGGAAGCTGTCGGCCAGGCCCAGGGCGGCGCACAGGCACAACAGCGCCGCCAGCCAGCCGAACGCGCCGCGCAGGCGCAAAAGTCCTTTTTCGGTCACGCCTCGGCCTCGGTCGTGGGGGCGGCCGCGCGGTTGCGGTCGCGGAAGCGGCGTATGGCGTAGATGCCGGCGGCCAGGGTCGGTATGCACATGGAGAAGAACGCCTTCATGAATACGCTGGTGAAATCTTCGTCGAGGGACTTCGAGGCCATGTAGACGGAAACCGTGACTTCGGCAAGCACGGCCACGTCCATGAGGATGACGGCCAGGCGCTGGCGGCTGTTGAGTTCCGGGGCCGGCGAGGTGGAGCGGTCGAAGAGCATGGCGTCCTCCTGGGGTTCGACATGCCGCCCCGGCCCGCGCGAGCGGACCGGGACGGCGGGGCGGGGTGTGGGGTTAACGCTTGAAGATGTTGGTCTTGGTGACGTTCATCAGCCGCAGGGCCTTGCCGTCATCCTTGTAGTAGATGCGGATTTCGTCGCCGGAGTCCCAGGCCGAGGCCGGCAGGCTCAGGTATTCCTCGGGCGGAATGAAGGCCACGAGCATCTTCTGGCGGCCGGAGTAGATGGTGACGGTCTTCTTGTCCTTGTCCACGGCCGGGAAGGTCTTGGCCTTGCCGGCGGCGTCGTCGAAGACCAGGGGATGGCTGGCGTCGATGCCGTCCTGCTTGTCCACGATCTGGATGGGCACGGTCACGAAGGCCTTCTTCTGGGGATCGTAGAGCACGACCTGGGCCTTTTCGACGTCGAGCTTCATGCGCAGGCCGGCTTTGGGCTCGGGCCCCATCTCGGCGGGCTGGGTGGGGAAGGTGTAGGTCAGGGCCGGCAGATAGTTGTAGTCGGGATTGTTGGTGTCGTTGGCCTTGTCCCGGATGATGGTGACGGTCTTTTTGTCCTTGTCCACGGCCACGGTGCGGCCCTGGTCGACTTTGCCGTAGTCCACGCAGCCGGCCAGGAAGATGACGGGCAGGGCGGCCAGCAGTATCTTTTGCAGCATGTTGCGCATGGCGTTCTCCTTTGCTTCCTTTGGCTGTCGCGCTAGGCCGACTTGGCGGCTTTGGCCGCCTTGATGGCCAGTTCCCGCTTGGCTCCCTCGACCATCTTCATGGTGATGTAGATGGCCAGTGCGGAGACCAGGCCGAGGATCAGGTAGGTGGCGATGACGTCGCAGACCTTGTTGACGGAGGGCACGTAGATGGGCAGCAGCTTCAGGAAGACCGAGATGCCGCAGCCGATGACGGCCAGGCCGAAGGCGATGCGGATGCCGTAGCCCTTGATGTACTTGGTGGCCACCGCGCCGACCTGGGCGCCCATGGCCGCGCCGATGAGCATGATGATGGCGGCCACGAGCTCGACGCGTCCCTTGTAGGTGTAGGAGGCCGCGCCGTAGAGGCCGGAGATCATGACTTCGAAGAGGTCGGTGCCGACGGCGACGTGGGTCGGGCAGCCGACGAGGTAGATCAGGGAGGGCATGCGGATGAGGCCGCCGCCGATGCCCAGGATGCCGGCCAGCCAGCCGGTGAAGAAGCTGACGGCGATGGGCAGCCAGGCGGAGCAGTAGATGCCGGCCACGTCGAGGTGGATCATGGGCGGGATCTTGATCTTGTGCAGGGTCTTGTGCCACTCGAGGCCGGTGGCCATCTTGTCCACTTCCTGGCCGGCGGCGATGGCGGCCTTTTCCTTGGCCTTGCGCTTGGCCACGTCGGAGAAGACCATCCAGGTGATGAACGCCAGCAGCAGCAGGTAGATCCAGCGCACGACCATGTCGACCTTGCCGATGCGCTCGAGCCACATGATCATTTGCGCGCCGATTTCAAAGCCGGCGATGGTGCCGAAGAGCATGATGAAGCCGAGTTTGTAGTCGACGTTGCCGAACTTGCCGTGGCGCATGGTGGAAATCAGGGATTTGCCGGCCATGTGGGCGATGTCGGTGCCGATGGCGAAGGCCATGGGGAAGCCGAGGATGTTGAGGCCCGGGGTGACCATCCAGGCGCCGCCCATGCCGAAGAAGCCGCCGATGACGCCGACGCCGATGCCGAGGATGATGAGGCCGGGCCAGAAGATTTTGACGCCCGCGATGGGCATGAGGATGTACAGCCAGTCCATGTGGTGCTCCTTTCGCCTGAGGCGTTATCTTAATGTTCGGCCAGGTCGCGGGACTTGAGGTCGATGCCGATGAAATGCATGATGATGTCGGCCAGCACGCCGAAGATCACGCCGATCAGCGGAATGAGGATGACAGTCATGATGGTGAAGTACAGGTGGGACTCGTTGTAGAGGTTGGCCCACCAGGCCATGATGCCGGAGAGTTTGCGCGTGTCGGCCACGATCACGATGGGCGCGCCGCCGCCGCCGGCGGCGAAGGCCGCGGCCGGGGCCAGGAGCAGAAACGTGGTCAATCCCGCCAGAAGCGCCTTCCATTTCATAAGCATGTCAGCCCCCTTTGGTGGTTAACGGATCACGAGCACCGAGCAGGGCGCGTGGGAAACGACGCGTCCGGCCACGCTGCCGATGAGGTAGCGCGACAGTCCCTTCTTTCCCTGGTGCCCCATGACGATCAGGTTGTACTTGCCCTTTTCGGCCTGTTCGATGATCAGGTCGGCGGGCGAGGTCCCCTGGTCCACGAGCACCGCCGCGTCCACGCCGGCGTCCTTGGCCTTGGCCGCGTATTCCGTGGCCTTGGCCTTGGCGTCGGCGAGGAGCTTCGCGGTCACCTTTTCGGTGTCCATGTAGTCGCCGATATCCATGAAATCTTCGGCCACGGTCATGAGCGTCATGGCCGCGCCGAGCTGCCTGGCCAGGAGGATGGCCTTTTCCAGGACCGTCTCCGCGAACTTCGATTGGTCCAGAGCCACCAGAATCTGCATTTCCCACCTCCTTCTGTCGTGTTGTGCCGTCTTTGTGAAAAAGAACGCGCAGTACAAAGCAAAGGCTGTGCCTGCGCAATTATTTCATTATTTTCATTACAATTTTTTGTTTCGTGAAAAAAAGCGCTTGACAACACGGCCGGTCTTTTGCGCATTAAGTGCGCCAGAACGAGGGTATCGCGCCAATCACGCAACGGCATTTCCGGCCGCGGAGGACGCATGCTCAATCTCTTCCGGCGCAACAGCCGCGCCGAGCCGTCGGACCGCTACATCGAGGGAATCTCCGAGTGGAGCATTCGCAAGAAGCTCCTCGTCTTCCTGATCCCCGCCGCGGTCTGCATCCTCACGGCCACAAGCCTGGTCCTGAACGTTTTCTCCAATTATTACATCGACCTTGCCATCGGGCGCAGCTCCATCATTCTCACCTTGGCCCAGGCGCGGGAAGTGGACAATCTGCTCGACGGCTGCCGCGAGGACATCCTGTCCCTGGCCTACCGGCCCATCACGCGGGAACGGCTGCGGGAGTTCATGGAAGGCTCGGCCGTGGCCCGTGGCGCGCTCTACGCCGAGGCCGCCTTCGTGGGCGAGGACAACGAGCACCAGTACGCCTTCATCCGCACCGACGAGGGCGTGGAGGAGGTGCCGGCCGACGTGGCCAACAAGGCCAGGAACAGCCCGTTCGTGGTTTCGCGCAAGGCCCTGGAAAGCACCCGCGGTCAGGTGACCCTGTCGGATCTCACCGAGGTGTACTACCAGCCCACCGGCCTGGGCGTGGCCCCCAGGCAACGGACCCTGTCCATCCTGCGCCTGACCACGCCCGTGGCCGCCGCGGGGGGCGGCATCGCCGGCTACCTGATTCTGTCCATCGACGCCCGGGTCGTGCGCAACATCCTGTCGCTGTACAACTCCAGCCGCTCGCCGCTTCTGGGCTTCAACCGCACCTCGGAGAACCGCCAGAGCTTCTTCGTGGACGAGCGGGGCTGGATGCTGTTCCAATCGGAGAACATCGAGGATCCCAACCGGCAGCTTTCGGTGGAGGACGTCAAAAGCGGCCTCGGGGGCGACCACGGCAAGCCGGGCTACGACGGCGCCTTCCGGCCCGGGGCGCGTCACGAGACCTACTGGCGCATCCTCACCGGCCTGCAGCAGGGCTTTTCCGGCATGGAGCGCAGCGAGCCGGATTTCGGGCCGCCCAAGATCGCCTCCAGCGAGGATTTCATCGGCTACGCCCCGGTGCGCTTCAAGGAGGGCGGCGCGACCGAGCCCGTGGTCGTCGGCGGCATCGTCTACGTGGACCGCAGCCTGCTGCCCCGGGCGGCGGAATTCGGCCAGATCAACATCATGTTCCTGACCACGCTGGGGGCCATCGTGACCTTGGCCCTGCTCATCGTGGTCCTGGCCCGGGTCATCACCAGGCCGCTCACGCGTCTGACCGTCGCCGTGGGGCAGATGCGTCACGAGGGCCATCTCCACGAAATCGAGCTTCCGGACAGCGACCTCGAATCCTCCACCCTCAAGCGCGCCATCAACCGCCTGATCGCCGCCGTTTTATCCAAGGAAATGGAAATAAAAGTCAGGGATGAACGCCTGCGTTCGGTTCGCGCCAAGGAAAAGGTCCCGCTGGTCGCGCCAAAATCGCGCAAAGGGCAGGACGGAGAGAAACTCGAGGACCTCGTGGGCGAGAGCCCGGCCATGCTGCGGCTGCTCGAACGCATCCGCAAGATCGCGGCCACGGACGCCGACGTGCTCATCATCGGCGAGACCGGCACGGGCAAGGAGCTCACGGCCGAGGCCGTTCACCGCCTGAGCGACCGCGCGCCCATGCCCTTCATTTCCATCAACTGCGGGGCGCTGGACGAGAACCTGCTCATGGACGCCCTGTTCGGCCACGTCAAAGGCGCTTTTTCCGAGGCCAAAAGCGACCGCAAGGGGGCGTTTCTGGCCGCCGACGGCGGCACCCTGCTCCTGGACGAGATCGGCAACGCCTCGCCCCGCGTGCAGCAGGCGCTGTTGCGCGCCCTGTCCGTGCGGCGCATAAGCCCCCTTGGCAGCGACGAGGAAACCTCCTTCGACGCCCGGGTCATCGCCGCCACCAACGTCAACCTCAAGGAGCTGGTGGCCAGCGGGGAGTTCCGCGAGGACCTCTACTACCGGCTGCAGGTGCTGGCCGTGTCCACGCCGGCCCTGCGCGAGCGCATAGAGGACGTGTCGGTGCTGGCGGGCTATTTCCTGCGCCTGGCCGCCCGGCGCATGGGCAAGGGCGAGCTGAGCCTGTCCCGGGGCGCTCTGGACAAGCTCGAGGCCCACGCCTGGCCGGGCAACGTGCGGGAGCTCAAGAACTGCATCATCCGCGCCGCCGCCCTGGCCGAACGCGATCTCATCCTGGCCGAGGACATCCACTTCGAGGACGAGGCGACTCCGGACGCCCTTCCCGTGGATGCGCCCGCCGCCGAGGCCCTGCCCGAGTCCGCCGCCCTGGACACGCCCCTGACCAGCCGCCAGCGCAAGGCCTTGCGCGCCCTGCTCGACCACGGCCCCTTCAGCCGCCAGGACTACCAGGACGCCGGCGGCGGCGTGCCCCAGCGTACGGCCCAGCACGACCTCCAGGACCTGGTGCGGCGCGGCATCCTGGATAAGGAAGGCCGTGGGCCGGCGACCCGCTATCACATCCGTCATCATCGGGAGGAGTAGGGCGACGATCGAAAAGATGCCGCCCTTTGTTAAGTGAAATCAGGCTGCGGGACATGCCGTCTCGGAAACGCACGCTGGGCAAAGCTCGGGCGCGATCGGGGCGGGGCTTGTTTCCCCACGGGAAAGGCTGGTAGAGGGCGGGAAACCCTGGAGGCGTCCCATGATCGCGGAAAGCATCGCCCTGACCTGCCTGATCGTGCTCGGGCTGGCCGTTCCGGCCAAGGCCGCTCCCCCGGCCAGCGACGACATCGCCACGTCCGGCGGGGTGCTTCGCATCTTTTTCATCGGCCACGGTTCGCTGCGCTTCGAATACGGCGGCAAGAACATCTACGTGGATCCCTATGCCAAAGTCGGCGACTACTCGGCCATGCCGCCGGCGGATCTGGTCCTTTTGACCCACGAGCACCAGGACCATCTCGACGTGGCGGCCCTGGACAAGATCGCCGGCCCGGACACGCCGTTCGTGCTGACCGGGGCCTGCCTGCAGGCCGTGGGCCGGGGCATGGTGCTCGAAAACGGCCAGGCCGCCGTGGTGGCCGGGATTCCCGTGGAGGCCGTGCCCGCCTACAACATCGTGCACATGCGCGCCCCGGACACGCCCTTCCATCCCAAGGGCCGGGGCAACGGCTACGTGCTCACCTTCGGCGACGTGCGCGTCTACGTGGCCGGGGACACGGAAAACATCCCGGAGATGGCCGACCTCAGAAACATCGACGTCGCCTTTTTGCCCATGAACCTGCCCTATACCATGACGCCGGAGATGACGGCCGACGCGGCGAAGAGGTTCAAGCCCAAGGTGCTCTATCCGTATCACTACGGCGACACGGACCCGGCCAGGTTGGTCGCCCTGCTCAAGGACTCGGGCATCGAGGTGCGGGTGCGGGAGTTGCGGTAGGGCGCGGGGTTTATCTTTGACGGGGCAAATGCTACCTGACCGGACGGCTTTTGCCCGCCAAAGGAGAGCATCGCCCCCATGAACGTCCTTTTCGCCAACCTGGCCGGGGTCAAGGTCGATCCCGACGGCAAGGTGCGCCATTTCATCAAGGCCGGCTCCCGCTGGCCCATGACCATCGGCTACGCCAAATCCGTCGACTACTATCCCTTCCCCTTCTGGCTGGCCTACGCCCTGGCCCTTTGCAAGCGCGACACCGCCGCCTCCTGCTCGGGCCTCGACGGCGTGGTCATGGACCTCACCGACGCCGAGATGCTGGCGGCCGTTAAGGACCGTAAGCCCGACCTGCTCGTCACCGAGCTGGCCGCGCTGACGCTGGCCGACGACCTCAAGTTCCTCACCGCCGTCAAGGAGGCCACGGGCTGCAAGGTGCTGGTGGCCGGCAACCATGCCACCGTGGCCGCGGCGGCGCTGCTCGAGGAAAACGACTGCCTCGATTTCGCCGCCCTCGGCGAATACGAATTCACGGTCAAGGAAGTGGTCGAGGCTCTCGCCGCCGGCAAGGACGATTTCGGCCACATCGCCGGTCTGGTCTACCGCCAGGACGGGGACGTGCTGGTCACGGCCAGGCGCGAGCTGCTGGCCGACCTCGACAGCCTGCCCTTCCCGGACCGCGAGGACTTCCCGGCCACCATCTACCCCGATTTCACGCTCTATTCGCCCTGCATCAACATCGTCTCCTCGCGCGGCTGCCCCTGCGGCTGCGTCTACTGCCAGGAACGCCACATCATGTACGCCTCGCCGCGCTACCGCGCCCGCGACCCGGAGAAGGTGGCCGAGGAGATGGAGTACTGCGTCAAGCGCTTCGGGGCGCGCCAGTTCTACTTCGACGACCAGAGCTTCGTGGTCAGGAAGTCCCACGTGCTGGGCGTTTGCGCCGCCATCAGGAAGCGCGGGCTTACGGTCCCCTGGACGGTCATGGGCGACGCCATGTTCGTGGACCGCGAGACCCTGGCCGCCATGGCCGACGCCGGCTGCATCGGCATGAAGTTCGGCGTGGAGTCCGCCGACCCGGGCATCCTCAAAGCCATCGGCAAACCCCTGGACCTCGACAAATGCCGCCAGGTGGTCAAGTGGTGCCGCGAACTCGGCATCCGCACCCACGCCACCTTCTGCCTGGGCCTGCCCGGCGAGACCGAGGCCACCATCAAGAAATCCATGGCCTTCATGGAGGAGCTCGACGTGGACACGGCCCAGGTGTCCAAGGCCGTGCCCTATCCCGGCACGCCCATGTACGCCTGGGCCAGCGAACGCGGCTACCTGGTGGCCAAGGACCTGACCAGCTTCGACGGCATGGGCTCGTGCGTGGTGGGCTACCCGGACCTGCCGGCCGCGGAGATCGACCGCTGGTACGGCCTCTTCTCCCGGCGGGTGGCGAAGAAAAAGCTCGTCAAATACCTGAGCGAACCCGGCCAGAGCCTGTCCATCCTTCTGGAAATGGGCCGTCGCAAGGGGCTTAAAAGCGTGCTCAAGTCCGCCTGGACCTTCGTCATGCGGGCGTTTCGCTAGAATGGGCATGCGACCGTAACGCGGCTTTCTGTTGAAACGAACAGCCGTAATGGGCGTGATGATGGTGCGAGCTGTTGACAGGAGGTGTAAGAGCACGTACCGAATTTGTTAAGCATGTCGATCGATAATTTTTTTCCTTTTTTGGCCGGTCTGACGTCGTCGGACCGGTCAGCGTTCATCACGGGCCTGAGCACTGGGCTTGTCCAGGTGCTCGTTGTTTTTATTCTATCGTTTTTCTTTCCCTACGCGCAGAACCATTACAAGGCCAAGGCTCAACGCAGGCAGGATTCACTCGAAAGGAAAGAGAAAATCCTGGATGAGTTCGTTGCGAGTTTTCCCCGCTACATTGCAAATTATATGATGTATGCCAAATTCTCCTCGTTTCTCGTGAAGAAGGATAAGGAGACATATCTGGGCCTGGACAGGGAGAAAGTCGGGGAACTGTTTTTCAAGTCGTTTTCTGCCATCGTCGAGGAACGTCAGCCGGAATCGATGCTCGCCTACATCAGAGCGTATTACGACAATCCGCAGGTCGCCGCGAAAACGAAAGAACTGAATGATATCCTGGCCAAACTCTGGGAGGTTCCTTTCGCCTCGCAAAAACTCGAGAGCGAGTGCGATGGGCATAACTGCGTAATAAAAAATATTTACGAAGAACTTGTGATGTGCATGACGCAGGAAATACAGAAAGATATAGAAGCGTAGGTGAGTTATGCAGCAGTTTGCAGGCAGGAAGTTCGCTTTGCTTGTGACGGTTGGTTTGTGCCTCGCCGCCCTTTGCCTTGCCGGTTGCCGAAAATACGGCGGTGTTATTCATACGCCGAGTGAAACGAGGGCGCCAAATAGCACTATTGTCCAAACCCCAAGCGAAATGAGAGCCCCAGTTCCTGCAGAGTCTCCAGGTCAATAGAGGCGGTTTTCAAAATGTTTTGAAAAATTATTTTTGTCTTACTATAAAATACGTGAGATAAGAGAATGAGATCCGTAACTTTGTTTTTTCTTTTGATTTCTGCGTTCTGTCTCTCCTCGTGCATCACCTCAGGCGTCCACGTCATGGACGGATTGCTGCCAATGCCGAAGCCTCAATTGGATGATCCGTTCCATTCGACGGCTTATTATAATAATAAATATAATGTCAACATTCAGTCCGCCAAGCATTCCATGCAGAAGGAGCGGGAACAGGCTGTTGATGCTGCCAACGCCTGCACAAAGATGGCGTCCATGATCAAGATCAATGGATCGTCAGGAACGTGTAAGCCGCATACCAAGATACTCGATCGCGCGAAGAAGGTCGGCGACAATGATTACGTCATTGCTTGCTCCAAGGTTCCCGTCGGCGAAAAGCAAAAAGATGAAGGGTATTGCTGGGCCGCCTGTTCGCAATTCTTGATAGCGGCGAACTTCCATGTGCGCGTCGAGCAGGAAGCGATCGTCACGAAAATCAAGAAAGGATCGCCCAAGGGAGTGAACGAGCAAGCCGGTTCGGTCATGGACGCCATGACCGCCTTGGGCTTCGGGGGGGTCACCTATATGCCCAACGGGTCGGAAATTATCCTGGTCACGCTGGCCGATGGGCAACCGGTCATGATCGGACTTGCCGGCACGGGCGACGAGCCTGGGCATGCGGTCGTCATTGTCGGCGCGCGCTTCTCCTTCCCCAAGGCCGCCATTCCTCATTGCGGGACCTGTTCGCAGTTTTCCTTCACCGAGCTGGAGATCTATGACCCCTGGACCGGGAAAACGAGCATACGGCCTGCCGAGGAGATCGAGAACAAACTCGATTTTATTCTGACATACGACACGATCGAGGTCTGAAGCCGACGATCGCCAGCGCCATGAAAAACGGCCAGAGCATGTCGCCCTGGCCGTTTTTTCACCCGAAATCGGTCCGACTGCCGCAACGACGGTCGAGATGGATCAATACTCTCCCAGCACGTCGGCCAGGGCCGAAGCGAAGAGCTTCAGGTCTTCCTGCTCGATGACCAGCGGCGGCAGAAGCCGCAGCACCGTGTCCTGGGTCAGGTTCAGGATGAAGCCCCGCGCGAGCAGCTCCTTCCAGACCTCGGCTCCGGGGAAGGTCAGCTCGATGCCGAGCATGAGTCCCATGCCGCGGATGGTGGCGATCTTGTCCGGATATTGCGCCTTGACGTCCTCGAAGAGCGCCATCGCGAAATCGCCCAGGCGGGCCGCCCGCTCGGCCAGCCTATCCTTTTGCATGATGCCTATCGTCCTGGCCGCCGCCGTGGACACCAGCGCGCCGCCGCCGAAGGTCGTGGCGTGGGAACCCGGCGCGAAGCCGGCCGCGACTTCGTCCGTGGCCAGCACCGCGCCCATGGGCAACCCGTTGGCCAGGGCCTTGGAGCAGGTGAAGACGTCGGGCGTGACGCCGTAGTGCTGGAAGGCCCAGAACTTGCCCGACCGGCACATGCCGCACTGCACCTCGTCGCACATGAAAAGGATGTCTTTTTCCTTGCAAAGGGCCGCCAGCGCGTCCACGTAGTCCTGGGACAGCGGATTCACGCCGCCCTCGCCCTGGATGCACTCCACCAGGATGGCCGCCGTTTTCGGCGAAACGGCCCGGCGCATGGCCTCGATGTCGCCGGCGGGCACGGTGGCGAAGCCCTCGGGCAGCGGATCGAAGCCGAACTTGATCTTGTCCTGGCCCGTGGCCGTCAGCGTGGCCAACGTGCGGCCGTGGAAGGAGTGCGTGAGCGTCACGATCTCGTAGGCGTCGCGGTTTTTCACCGTGCGCATGTAGCGCCGGGCCAGCTTGATGGCTCCTTCGTTGGCCTCGGCCCCGGAGTTGCAGAAAAAGACCTTGCCGGCGTGGCAGGTGGATTTGAGCGCCTCGGCCAGCTCGATCTGCTCGCGCTGGGTGAAGAGGTTGCTCACGTGCACGAGTTCGCGGGCCTTGGCCGCCACGGCCTCGGCGATTTCTTCGCGGCAGTGGCCCAGGTTGCACACGGCGATGCCGGCCAGAAGATCGATGTATTCGCGACCGTCGCAGTCGTAGAGTCGGCAGCCCTTGCCCGAGGCGATGGCCAAGGGGTACCGGCCGTACGTGTTCATGATCGCCGCCTGCTCCCGCGCCTTGAGCGCGTCGTACGCTTCGCTCATTGCGATCCTCCTTGGGATTGCGAGTGGAATTCCGGGGGAGGGAACCTTTTTTTGCAAAAAAAGGTTCCCTCCCCCGGACCCCCACCTTCCAAAAAAACTCCTAAAGAGTCTGTTCTACGTATCCGTTATGGAGAAGCACGCCCAGACTTGTGCTGCC
>NZ_JARKOZ010000081.1 GCF_029978005.1 Solidesulfovibrio sp.
GCTTTTCAAAAAGGGCCTGGAAAAGGCCCCCCACCGCTCCTTGCTCTATGCCTTGGGCCTGACCAAGGAAGAAATCGAACGGCCGCTGGTCGGCATCGTCAATTCCGCCAACGAGGTCGTGCCCGGGCATATCCATCTCAACACCATCGCCGAGGCGGCCAAGGCCGGCGTGCGCCTGGCCGGCGGCACGCCCATGGCCTTCCCGGTCATCGGCGTCTGCGACGGCCTGGCCATGAACCATGCGGGCATGCACTTTTCCCTGGTCAGCCGGGAAATCATCGCCGACTCCATCGAGATCATGGCCACGGCCCACCCCTTCGACGCCCTGGTCCTCATCCCCAACTGCGACAAGGTCGTGCCCGGCATGCTCATGGCCATGCTGCGCCTCAACATTCCGGCCGTCATCGTCAGCGGCGGCCCCATGCTGGCCGGAGCCACGTCCGAAGGCTCCTGCGACCTGATCGACGTGTTCGAAGCCGTGGGCAAGCTCAAACGCGGCGCCCTGGAACCCGAGGCCCTGCAGGAGTTGGAAGAAAACGCCTGCCCGGGCTGCGGCTCCTGCTCGGGCATGTTCACGGCCAACTCCATGAACTGCCTGTCCGAATCCGTGGGCCTGGGCCTGCCCGGCAACGGCACCATCCCGGCCGTGTCCGCCAAGCGCGTGCGCCTGGCCAAGTCCGCCGGCATGCGCGTCATGGATCTGCTGGCCAAAAACATCCGGCCGCGCGACATCGTCACGGAAAAAAGCCTGGAAAACGCCGTGACCATGGACATGGCGCTCGGATGCTCCACCAACACCGTGCTGCACCTGCCCGCGGTCTTCGCCGAGGCCGGGCTGCCGCTGACCCTCGACATCTTCGACGCCGTCTCGCGAAAGACGCCCAACCTGTGCAAGCTCTCCCCGGCCGGGCATCACTACCTCGACGACCTGGAGCGGGCCGGCGGCATCCCGGCCGTCATGAGCGCCCTGGCCGAGCGGGGCCTGCTGCACCTCGACGTCATGACCGCCACGGGCAAGACGCTGGGCGAAAACCTCGTCGACCTCAAGGCGCGCATCAAAAACGACGACGTCATCCGGGCCAAGGCCCCCTACGCCAATGAAGGCGGCATCGCCATCCTGCGCGGCTCCCTGGCCCCGGACGGCGCGGTGGTCAAGCAGTCGGCCGTGGCCCCGGCCATGATGCGCCATACCGGCCCGGCCCGGGTCTTCGACGGCGAGGAGGCGGCCAACGCGGCCATCCTCGGCGGGGAGATCAAACCCGGCGACGTGGTGGTCATCCGCTACGAAGGCCCGCAAGGCGGCCCGGGCATGCGCGAGATGCTCTCCCCCACCTCCAACATCATGGGCATGGGCCTTGGCGAGACCGTGGCGCTCATTACCGACGGCCGCTTCAGCGGCGGCACGCGCGGCGCGGCCATCGGCCACGTCTCGCCCGAGGCGGCCGACGGCGGCCCCATCGCCCTGGTGCGCGACGGCGACGTCATCGACATCGACATCCCGGGCCGCAAGCTCGAGGTGCGCCTGGACGCGGCCGAGCTGGAGACGCGGCGGGCCGGCCATGTCGCGCCGAAAAAGGAAGTCGCCTCGCCGCTGCTTAGGCGCTACGCCTCTCTGGTCAAGTCCGCCGCCCAGGGCGCGGTCTACAAGGACCCGGCCGCGCGGTAGCGGGAAAATATAGGTAGGTAAGCCTCCGGCGGCCAAAGGGCTGCGCCCTTTGGAATCCCGCAAGGGGGAAGGTGTAGACCTGAAATCCGTGCTCACGTTGCAATGAAAACGCCCCCTCCGGCCAACGGCCGGAGGGGGCGTTTTGCGTGCGGTGCTTCCGCTTCGCTACTTGCCGCCGGAAAGCTCCTGGATGGCCTCGGTCACGGTGTGGCCGTCGGGCAGCTTGGCGTTGGGATTTTTCAGCGCCAAGGCCTTGAGGGCGGCCAGCGCGCCGGCGTTGTCGTTCTTGTCGTGGGAAAGCACGATGCTCTTGTTGTAGGCGGCGATGACGTGGCCGGCGTTGATGGCCAGGGCCTTGTCGAAGCAGGCCAGGGCTTTGTCGAACTGGCCGACCTCGCGGTACATGACGCCCTGGTCGGTGAGCACGTCGGGCTGGCGCGGATCCAGGGTCAGGGCCTTCTCGTAGGCGGCGATGGCCTTGTCCGGCTGGTGGGTGTCGAAATAGAGGTTGCCGAGCTCGGTCCAGGCGGCGGTGTTGGCCGGTTCGAGCTGGGTCTGTTTCTCCACGGCCTTGATGCGGTCGGCAAGGGCCGGGTTGGGTGCCGCCTGCTGCTGGCTCGGCGGCGGCATCTGCGCCGTCTGCTGCGGGGCCTGGGGCGCGGACTTGCCCGTCAGGCCGTGAACCGTGAACCCGAGGTAAAAGCCGACAAGCAGGGCCAGGACGATGCCGAGGATGGCGGCGTTGCGGCTGACGACGGGATGCTCATTCTTCTCGCGCATGGACTCTCCTCAAAAGGGCCGAAAACGTTGGGGCGCAACCTAGGAAATATCGCGGGCGTTATCAATCCGTTTGCCCGCGCATCTTTTGAATGGGGGCGCGGCCGAGCCCGGGCCCCGGCCACGCTGCGTTGCGAAAGGAAGGCCGCCGGCTAGGCGCTCAGGACGGCTCCCGTCGCCACGACGTTGTCGGGGAAAAGCAGCAGGCTGATGTTGGTCAGCGTGCTCGTGCCGTCGTAGCTGGAAACGGACAATCCGTTTTTCGTGTCCGCGATGGTGTACATGACGTAGGGCTTCTCGAAACCGGCCACGTTGAATCCCGGGCCGCCGTCGATGGTGTCGTTGCCGCCCCCGCCGTAGAGCACGTCGTTGCCCCGGCCGCCGGAGAGGTAATTGTCCGCCGCGTTGCCGACGAGCAGGTCGCCGCCGTCGCCGCCGTAGACGTTCTCCACGGTGCTCAGCGGGAAGATGTAAAGCGGCGTCGCGTCCACCAGACTTATGGTGCCGGCATGGAGGTCGATCGCGGAGGCGGTCGTGACCGGGGAGGCATTGAGGGAGTCCTTGCCCGAGAAGTCGACGAGCAGCATCCTCGACGGATCCCCGGCGGCGACCGAAGCGTATTCGTTCGTATAGACCCAGCGGGTGTCGTCCGTGGCCTCGGATCCGTAGAGGCGCAGCGTCCAGCCGTCGAAGGAGACGCTGTCGCCGTCGGCGTTTTTGTCCGCCACGGTGACGGTCCAGTTCCCCAGGGAGGATTCTCCCAGGAAATGGGTCGAGGTCAGGGAGAAGTTCGCCGGATAGGCTTCGGTGGTTCCCGGGGCGTCCAGCAGCACGCTCTGGGTCCCCGAGGGCGAGGTGAGCGTGACCACGAGGTCCGAGGCGTCCCGGGCGTCCAGGTCCAGCACGACCTCGGCCCGTTCAACGGAAACGCCGACGGGCATGGCGATGGTCGAGGAGACGGAACCCGTGCCGTCGGGCAGCACGGCGTCGACGGCATGTTGCCCGGAAACGGTCGCCAGGTTGGCCGCCGTGCCCTGCGCGTCCCATGTCTCGGCCAGTCGGACCGCCGCGGTGGCGTCCACCAGGCCGTAGCCCACGTCGCGGCTGACGTGCATGCCCCCGCCGTTCCAGTCGGAGGCGCCGTTGGTGGTCCAGTCGCCGGAAGGGTCGGTGTTGCGGGCCGTCAGGGCCAGGATGTCCTGGACGTCCCGGTAGCCCAGGTCGGGGTTGGCCTCCAGCATCAGGGCCACGACCCCGGAAACCTGGGGCGCGGCGGCCGAGGTGCCGCCGAAGTCGTAGGCGTAATCCCCCTGGGGGGAAGGGGCCGTGTTGTAGCCGTTTTCGCCCATGCGGTCCGTGGTGACGATCTGGCCGTAGTCGTGGCGCACGATCTGCGTGACGACCTGATCCTCGTCGTCTTCGTTTTCGGCCGGGATGACGACGGTTTCCGTGGTGTAGTACCAGGAAAGCGACGGCGCTCCCACGAGGACGGAGGCTCCGGGCGTGCTGTAGGAGCTCACCTTGCCCGTGTTGTCGATGGCGGCCACGGTGATGGTATAGGGGGAATTGGTCAGGTTGTCGGTATTGGCGTCGAAATCCTCCTCGCGGTCGTTCCCGGCGGCGAAGACGATGATGGAGCCCTTGCCGTCGCGGCCCTCGGTCGCGGCGTCGGCCAGGGCCGTGGCGGCGCTTTGGTTTTCCGGGTCGTTCAGGTTGTAGAACGTTCCGGAATGGCCCCAGCTGTTGTTGACCACGTCGTAGGAGGAGGCCGCCACGCGGAAGGCGCTGACGAAATCATCCATGTCTTCGGGCGTGTCCGGGTCGATGTCCGACCCCAGGGGAATATAGACCGAGGCCAGGGTCGCGCCGGGGGCCACGCCGACGCCGCCGATGCCGTTGCCGGCCACGGCCGCGATGACGCCGGCCACAGCCACGCCGTGGTTGTCCGTGGACATGACGGGCTGCCCGTCCATCGCGGAAGAGATTCCCGAGAAGCTCAGCGTCGTATCGATGTTGGAGGCCAGGTCAGGATGCGCGTACTCGACGCCCTGGTCCACGACGGCAACGGTCACGCCCTTGCCCGTATAATCCTGCCAGACGGGGACGACGTTCAGGTCGACGCCGGGCGTGCCGCCGTCTTGCCCCGTATTCTGCAAGTGCCATTGCTGCTCGAAAAGGGGGTCGTTCACGATGCTGCTGCTCATGGCGTCTCCTTTGCGCGTCAAAAGGGAACTCTAGCCACCCTAGCAACTTCGTGGTCGATTGTCATCGGGTAGGAAAAGCCCGAAGCGGCAATTTGCCGCTTCGGGCGCGCGTGCTTGAAGAGGGTGTGAGGGTTTTCGACGCGCTTTATGCTGACAACGGAGCGCCAAGCCGCTTCGTCGATTGCCGGGAATTGCAATTTCACAACAGGGCGGCAGTGACGTCTTGAAATCATAATCAGCGGAAAGGTATTGTAATTTTACGACGTCAACTTCTTCATGAAAACGGAACGAAGCGTTTCATGATTCGATGGCCTGCCGCAGCCGGTGGTATTCCTCCTCGGTGATGCCGCCGGAAGCCAGCCTGACCTTGAGCAGCCGCATGGCGTCGTCACGGTCGGCCTGGGCCCCCAGGCGGTGCGTGGTTTCGTCGCTGCGCTGCGTCGTGCGGCGGCGAACCAGGACCAGGGCGACGATCACGGCCAGGAGGAGCAGGAGCCAGGAAAAGGGGCCGCCCAGGCCGCCCCAGCCCATGGGGAGGAAGGTCCGCATCAGTTCGTCGCACATGGTCCGCTCCTGCCGGCCGCATGCCGCCTCGGGGCCGGCTCGAGGGCCGGCCCCGACACGAGGCTTCGGCGATTACTGGCAGCCGCCGCCCGCGCCGCCGCAGGGGCCGGAGCCGCCGCCCATCATGCCGCCCATCATGCCGCCGTGGTAGCCGCCCATGACGTTGGGGCCGATTTCCTTGGACACCTGAATGCGGAACTGGGTCCGCTCGGCGATGAGCTTGCCTTCGATGTCGCCGATCTGCTTGGACAGGTCCGTGATCTTGGCCTGGTCGGGGTTCTGGGCGATGACCAGGGCGTTGAGCTCGGCGCGCTTGACGCCGAGGTCGGCGCGCAGCTGGGCGGTCTTGGCCGCGTAGGCGTCGTGGAGCTTCTGGAAGGCGGCCTGCTTTTCCGGGCTCAGCTGGGCCATGCCGCCGCCGTAGCCGGGGCAGCCGCCCGCGCCCGCGCCGGGGCCGCCGCCGGGCCGGGCCAGGGCCAGGGAAGAAGTGAGGGCCAGGGTGGCCACAGCCGCCAGGGCGATGCCGAAGGTCTTGCCGTGCATGATCTTTCTCCAGGGTTTGTCGGCCGAAGCCGAGTCGTTTCGTTTTGCCGCAGAAGCCGGGAAGCGTGTCCGCCTCCGCCCGTGCGGTTGATCCTGATAAAGCATCTCCCGTGCCAAATCATTTTGATAAGTAATTATAGTATGTTGCTGAGATGTGCTGGCTAGGGACCGGATCGAAGGCTGGATAGAATCCATACAGACGGCCGGGTCGCGACCGTGCAGCTGTATGAAAGCGATACGCCGGGCTTCATATTCTATTTCTATCGAAAGACAGAATCCCCTAGGGCCAGTCGTCGCCGAAGCGGGCGTCGCCGCTCTTCTCCCCGTCCTGGGGACAAGGGCAAGCGTCCCGGTCTCCCCTTGCGGCCGGCAGCAGGGGAAAATCGAACATGGGCCGGCCGGCGCTCTCCCGGCCGAGCCGCCAGCCGAGCAACAGGAAAAAGAGCGCGACGGAAAGGGCGATCAGGGCGAAGGCGGGATCGAAGCTGACAGGGGTCATGGCTGCTCCTCGGGCAAGGGGTTGTCGGCGGTGACGGCGTCGATGATGCGCGCCGCCGTGGCGCGCTCCGCCAGGGGGTGGGCCAGGGGCAGGGGCCGGGCCATGCAGACGTGGCAGGCCTCGTCGTAGACGTGGTCCTCGCCGGTGGTGTCGATGTCCTCCACGTTGCGCCGGTCGGTCACGAGCAGGGGAATGGTGCGGATGAAGTGCTCGCACACGTCGTAGACCACGAGCATGGGCCATTCGCCGTCGCGGGGCCGCAGGCGTTCGTGGAACTGGCGTATCTTGGCGGTGCGCGAAGGATCGCCGGGCGCGAGGTGCACGCCCTGCCCGGCGAAGGTCTCGGCCGTGCTCGGGCCTTGGCCGCCGCCCCGGTAGTCGGGTTTTTTGGCGAAGCAGTCCGGGCCGGCCAGGCGGGTGATGGGCCGGCCGGCGATGCCGAGCCCCTCCTCCCGTTCCCGGATGCCCACGGCGATGCGCGAATCGGGCAGGCGCAGGCCCTGGTTGGGCGTGCCGGCGCAGCCGTACCATTCGGCGAAGCGCAAAAGCCTGCCGTCGGCGTCCACCCACCACCAGCCCACGGAAAACGGCGCGCCGTAGCCCCAGTCGAAGGTCATGAAAAGCGGCGCGTGCCCGGGCACGGGCCTGGCCGGCACCACGTGGCGCTCCCGGGAAAAGGCGAAGGCCTGGCCCAGGAACACGTCCCAGTCGCCGTCGCGGTAGGCGCTGCGGTAGGGTTCGGGCAGGGCTTCCAGGCGCTTGGCGTAGTCGGGGTCGCGCTTGAGCAGGATGGGGTTGTCGGAGAGGCGGCCCGGGATGAAGCAGCGCAGCATGCCCCCTTCGGCGTCCGGGGCGCGCCTGGGGACCATGGGCGGGGCGAAGTCCACGAACCGGGACTTGACGAAGCCGTGCCCCGGGCCGCCGGGGTTGGAGGCGCACACCACGCCGGGAATCTTGTGGCGGTAGGCGCGGGGCACCTCCAGGGCGCAGCGCAGCCGGCCCCGCAGGTAGTCGTACTGGAACCGGGTGAAATGGGTCAGCTCGTCGATGAGGAGCAGGTGGATCTCCAGCCCCTGGTAGGCGAAGACGTCGGCCTCGCGCGGGCAGCCGCAAAAGGCGAGCCTGGACCCGTTGACGAATTCGAACCGGCGCTTGGAGGCCACGTAGCGGCCCAGGGCCTTGGGGAACTGGGCCAGGGCGGGCAGGATGTGGTTGCGCTCCAGTTCGGGCATGGTGCGCCGGAAAAGGTAGGCCTGCAGGCCCGGCACGCATTGGCAGGCGAGCAGGGCCTCGAAGCGCAGGGCATGGCTTTTGCCCGGCCCGGCCGCGCCGCCGAAGAGGATCTCGTTGGCCGGACAGGCGTGCAGGGCGGCCTGTCTGGGCTGGGGGACGTAGTCGAGCACGACGGAGCGGCCAGGTACGGCGGGAAGCGCCGATATATCGGCAAAATGTCGCTGCATGGAATACCTGCGCAATCGTTGCCAATGTAACAGCTTGAAATAAAAAAGAAGGCCCGCTGGCACGGTTTGGGCAGCGTTTGCCTCCAAGCGCTTGGGCGCGAGTTGGAGGAAAGCTGTCATGGGAACGCGTCAGCGGGCTTGCAGGATGGTGCTGGTCGCGGCCCTCGCGGCCACGGCCCTTGTGGGCGGCAGCACGATCGCACGGTGTCGGGGCGAGGCGCGCGGCTACGGCCGGGTGCTTCAGGCCGCGCAAAAGACGCCGCCGCATCCCGACGCCGCCACGGACCGGGTCATGGCCCTGTATCTGTCCAGGCACGACGACAGGCAACCGCACCTGCCGGGCCTCGCCCGGGAGGCGGACGAACGCCGCGACGGCGAGCCCGCCCCCGAGGCCTGCGCCGCTTCCGCCCTTCCGGAGGAACCGCCGGAGGGGCGGCTCTAGGGGCCCGGCTTTTCCGGGGCCCCGCCCTCTCCGGCCGGCGGCGCGGGACAGGGGGCCGGGGCGTCGGCCGGCGGCTGGTCCGGCGGCGGGACATATGTCACGACCGTGAGAACGGGCTGTGACTCCGGATGCTCCTCGCCCTTTTCGCGGCTTCCCAGGTGCCTGGCCAGGGTGGCCAGGGCTTGAGGCTTGCCGTGCAGCTTGATGCGCACGCCCTTGCCCGGGGTTTCCACGATTTCCGCCACGCAGGCCGTCTGTTCCTGCGTCAGGTCCCTTGCGGCCCGGAGCGTCACGCCCTGCCCGTCCCAGTCCGCGAAATCGCGCATGTCCGCGAAGGCGATGCGGGCCAGTTCGGCCACCACCCGGTCCTGGGTGATGCCCACGCGCCGGCTGCGCGCGTCCATGGCCTCCTCGATGGCGGCGCGCACGTGGGGCAGGCGGCGAAGCCGCCTGCCGGCGGTCTCGGCGCTTTGGGGGCTGTAGCCGGCCCGGATCGCGGCCGCGCCGGCCTTGAGGTCGATGAGGTATTCCTCCACGAACCGGCGTTGCCGGTCCGTGAGGCGGTTTTGCGCGCCGTCGGCGGGCATGGGGGCCATGGTCAATGGAGCCTCGGGGAAGGGCCGGTCCAGCGCCACAGGGCCAATACGTCGGCCAGGGTCAGGTGGGGATTGAGGGCGAGCAGGTCGTCGAGGCTGACGGCCAGGGTCGGGGCATGGGGCATGGGGCGCTCCGCATCCGCCCTCTCCGGGCGGGCTTGGACCGGGCCTAGGCGGCCAGGTCGCGTTCCTCCAGGATGGTCAGCCGGGTGGCGTGGCTTTCCAGGCGCTCGGCCACCCGTTCCATCTCCGCCCGGGTGGCGTAGCCCCGGGCCAGGTCCACCCGGCAGTCGGCCTGGGTCTTCTCCAGGGCGCGCAGCCGCGCGTCCAGGCCGTCGATGGCCCGGGCCACGTCGGCCACCCATTTGCGGGTGAAAAACAGGACCAGCCCGATCAGCAGCGACATCCAGGCCGGCAGGAAAAAGGGCTCAGGGGACATGGGGGGCTCCGTTTGCGGCGTCGCGGTTGCGGCCGAGCGCCGGCAGGAGGCGTTCGGCCAGGTCGATGCCGGCCTGGGAGCCGATGGTCGCCAGGGCGATGTCGCTGATGGCCCGGACGTCCTCGTCGCCGAGCCCGAGGCTCCATTTGCGGTTGGCCGCGATCACGGCCATGGAGCACGCCGCGGCCAGGAGCTTGCGCGAGAGGAGCTTGTCCCTGGCGCTCATGACGGCAGCTCCCGGTGGATCGGACCGCAGTCCCCCCCGCCGCAGAAAGGGCAGGACGGCGGGCCGGCGAAGGCGGCCCGGCAGGCCGAGCCGGCGAACACCGTGCCGCAGGCCGCGCAGGCCCGGTGCACCTTGTCGGAAACGAAGCAGATGGTCCCGTCCTCGGCCACATTGGCGTAGCTGGACAGGACCGCGCCGCGCAGGTCGCCGGAAAAGGCCGGCAAAGTCGCATTCGTGTTCATGTCGCACCTTCCTTGGTTCTGAAGTGACCATGGAAGGCGGACAGGGACCAGCCAGTCTATGTCAAAAACAAATTTGCCTATTGCGGTACGAAATAGGGACGCCGCCGGCTTTACAAGGGGTGTTCCATAAGGCACTTTTCCGTAACGTTCGCCAAAAGGAGACGCCCATGTCCCCGCGCATCCTGCTGCTTCTCGGCGCGACGATCCTGGTTTGCGGCTGCGCCGGCCGCGCGACGAACCCGGACGGCGTTTCGTCCGCCCCGCCCATGTCCGTGAAGGAGTTCTACGAGTTCTGCTCGGCCCTGCCCACGCCCGGAGCCTGCGTGTCCGATCCCATCTGCCAGCCTTACCGCAAGGAACTGTCCCATGCGCCGGCGGATCTCAAAAGCTGTCTGTCCCTGTGCCGGCAGACCTACGACGCCATGTACGTGGACAACCTGACCAACGGCTGCGGCGCGATTCTCGAGCGGGCCCAGGACCTGTGCGACCAGTTCTGCCGCCGCCGCGACCGTTCGTGAGCGTCGGCGGGCGGCCGTGCCTTGCCTGGGGGGGCGGCCGCCGCGAGAGCGTGGAGGGAACAGCCCAAGGCGCGCGACTGCCGCGCAAGGCGAGGCCATGGTCGCAACTCCTGTGCACGACGACAAGAAAGACCCGGAAAGGGCCGCTTCCGGTCCCGAAGGAGCCTTTCCCGGCGCGCCGCCGGGCCGCCCCCCGGACACGGCCGCCATGGCGGGTCTTTTCGACAACGCCCTGATCGGCACGCTCCTGTCCCGCCGGGGGCGCATCGAAAAAATCAACGCGCGCGGCGCGGCCATCCTGGGGTATGCGGCCGGGGAGCTCTCCGGCCGCGACGTCGCGGCCCTTTTCCCCTCGGCCGAAGCCTACGAGGCCTTTCGGGCCGAGGTCGAACGGGACTTGACGGCAACCGGGAGCTACGACGGGGAATGTCGCCTGCGCCGCAAGGACGGGCGGGACGTCGACGTGCGCTGCCAGGGCAGGCGGCCGGGGACCGACGATCCCGACGGAACGGTCGTCTGGGCCTTCGACGACGTCACCGGCCTGCGGCGCATGGAGCGCGACCTCTCGGCCGCCAGACAGGCGGCCGCCGCGGCGGAAGCGGCCAAGAGCCGGTTTTTGGCCGACATCGGCCACGAACTGCGCACGCCCCTGGGCGGCATCAGCGGCATGACCCGGCTCCTGCTGGAGACGGCCGAAAGCGACGAACTGCGCGAAGGGCTGGAGGCCATCCGGCAATCCGTGCGCGCCCTGGAGCGCATCGTCGGCGACCTGCACGAGTTGTCGCGGGTGGAAGCCGGCCGGCTGACCCTTTGCCCCCGGGTCTGCGACCTCAAGGCCGAACTCGAGCCGTTCTTGCGCCACCAGGCCGTGCAAAGCGGGTTGCGGCCCTTCGCCTTCGCCTACCGTTTCGAACCGGGCCTGCCCTCTCGCGTCGTCCTGGACCCGGAGCGCCTGCGCCGCATCCTGGCCAACCTCCTCGAGAACGCCTTCGCCAGCACCCAAAAGGGCTCCGTGACCGTGGTCGCGGCCCCGGGGTTTGACGCCGCCGGGGACGGGACGTCCGGTGGCAAGGCGCGCCTTGCCTTCACGGTGACGGACACCGGACCGGGCATCGCCCGGGAACGGCTCGAGAAGGTGTTCGAGCCCTTCGCCGTCGGCGAGGACGCCCTGACCCGGGCTTCGGGCGGCGCGGGCCTGGGGCTGGCCGTGGCCAGGCGGCTGGCCGGCCTGATGGGCGGCGACCTCCGCGTCGCCTCCGAGCCCGGGCGCGGCAGCGTCTTCACCCTGACGCTTTCCTGCGAGCTGCCGGCCGGCGACCGGCCCGAGGCGGCCCAAACGGCCGGCCAGGCGGCATCGCCGCAGGGGAAGACGGGACTGCGCATCCTCGTGGCCGAGGACGAGCCGGTCAACCGCATCTACACCGTGCGCGCCCTGCAGCGTCTCGGCCATGCCGTGAAGACCGCCGCCGACGGCCGCGAGGCCCTGGCCATGCTCTGTCGGGAACCCTTCGACCTGGTGCTCATGGACATCCAGATGCCGCGCTTAAACGGCCTGGACGCCACGCGCCTGATCCGCTCGGGCCAGTTGGCGGACGTGCCCCCGTCCCTTCCGGTGGTGGCGCTGACGGCCTACGCCATGGACGAGGACCGGGAACGAGGTCTGGCGGCCGGGATGGACGAATACGTGGTCAAGCCCTTCGAGCCGGAAGCGCTGGCCGCGGCCATGGCCCGGGCCCTGTCGCGCAAGGGCGCGTGACCGGTTCAATGGACGCGGGAGACGATGCGGCGCAGGTGCCTGTCGGAAAGGCCGAACAGGTCGCGCAACGCAAAGAGGTCGGCCCCGGCGCGGTACATGCGGCGGATCTCGCTGTCGCGCCGCCGCAGCCGCGCGGCCGTGCCGTTGGGAATGTCCAGGCGGCAGCCGCCCCAGGCGGCGATGAGCGCGTCCACGGCCGCTCTGGCCGCGGCTTCTCCCAGGCTCTGCGCCAACGTCGTCTCCAACTCGGCTTCACGCATCGTCGCGTCTCCACGGGTTGTGCTTGAGGAAGGGGTCGTTGGAATCCACGAGTATTCCTGATAGGAATATTTGTCAAGAATAATATTCCAAAAAAGGAATGGACATTCCCCCTCCTCCTGGGGCATGAATGGCGTCATGGTCAGGCAGCTCCCCTCCTCCCCTCCCTCCCTGGGCGCGGCCCTGCGCACCGAGGAGGACAAGTGCTTCTGGAAGGCGCTGGCGGAGCTGACGGCCATGGAAAACCCCAACCAGGGAGAGCTGGCCGCCTCCGTCGGGGTGAGCCAGGGATACGTCAGCAAGATCCTGGCGGGAAAGCAGGCCCCCAAGGCGGAACTGCGCCGCCGGTTCGCCGCGTTTTTCAAGCTCGGCTACGAGGACATGCTGTCCCTGGGGCGGGAGCGGCTGGAGAGCCAGGACTACGTGCCGGAGGGCGGCGGGCCCAGGCGCTACCACGTCCGGGAGCCGCTCTACGGGGGCGAGCCGGCCGGCCGCGCCGGGAATCCGGCCGGGGAATTCGCGGCCATGCGGTCCATGCTGCGGGACATCCGGGCGCGCGAGGCGCACCAGTTCCAGTATACCGAGGTGCCCCTGCGCGAGGCCACGGGTTCCATGGGCGGCGGGTCCACGGAGACCGGCGACCGGGCCCTGACCTACCTGAGCTTTCGCACGGAATGGATCCGCTCCAAGGGCAATCCGGAGAACATGACCGTCATCCGGGCCTTCGGCGACAGCATGGAGCCCACCATCCCCGACGGCAGCGTGGTGCTCATCGACGAGGGCCGGCGGCAGTTCGTCAAGAACAAGGTCTACTACCTGCGCTACAACGGCCAGATGTACATCAAGCGCCTCATCGAGCGCGACGGCTGCCTGTGCGTCGCCTCGGACAACGACGCCAACCTGCTCCTGGTCTCCGACGCCGACGATTTCGAGATCATCGGCCGCTGCATCTGGACGGCCCGTGAATTGGACTGATAGGCATTCGAGGAATAGTTGCTTGGAAATTATTCCTGATACGGAGGAGCTTTCTTCGCTTGCCTTTCCCTGGCCTGCCCGGCCGGGGCGGCGCGCCTCCCGGCCGGGCAGGACTATTCGAGCGGCGCAAGCGCGCGCCTAGCAGCCTTCGGCCGCGCAGTCGCCGCGAAACGCCGCCACCATTTCTTCCAAAGCGTCCACCTGGCGGGTCATGTTCTGCACCACGCTGGTCGATTCCCGCATGCCCCGGGCGATGTCCGCCGACAGACGGCTGACCTCCTCCTCGGCCCGGTTGATCTCCTCGCTGGCCGCCGACTGCTCCTCGGCCGCGGCGGCGATGCCCTGCACCTGGGCCGAAGTCTCGTCCACCAGGGCGACGATGGCGCGCAGGGCCGCCTCCGAGGCGCCGGCCAGCTCCGTGGCCCGGGCCACGGCCGTGGTCGCCTCGTCCACCAGGGCGATGCTCTCCTGAGCGCCCTTCTGGATCGCGCCGATGGAAGACCCCACCTCCTTGGTGGCGCTCATGGTCTTTTCGGCGAGCTTTCTGACCTCGTCGGCCACCACGGCGAAGCCCCGGCCGGCCTCGCCGGCCCGGGCGGCCTCGATGGCGGCGTTTAAGGCCAGCAGGTTGGTCTGGTCCGCGATGTCGGAAATGACGTTCATGATGGCCCCGATGGATTGGGCCTTTTCGCCCAGGGCGTCCATGCCCGCCTTGACCTCGCGGGAGGCGGCGTCCACCCTGCTGATGGCGGTCATGGACTTCTCCACCACGTCCCGGCCGTCGTTGGCCTGGTCCCGGGCGGCCATGGCCTTGGCCGCGGCCTGGGCGGCGTTGCGCGCCACCTCGAGCACCGTGGCGTTCATCTCCTCCATGGCCGTGGCCGTTTCCGCCGTGCGCCGCTCCTGCTCGCCCACCGAAGCCACCACGGAGGCGACCTCGCTGCCGAGTTGCGAGGAGCCGTCGGCCAGGGCCTGCATGACGCCCTGCAGCTTGTCCGCCGCCAGGAGCAGTCCCTGCGTCTTGGCCGCGTCGGCCTGCGCCTGGGCTTGCCGGGCTTCTTCCAGGGCCTCGTGCGCCTTGGCCGCCTGCGCCGCCGCCTCTTCGCCCTTGGCCCGGGCTACGGCCAGGTTGGCCTTGATGCTTTGCGTCATGGCCGTCAGGGCGTCGCCCAGGGTCTGCAACTCGTCGCCCGAGCGGATGTCGAGCGTATGCTCCAGGTTGCCGCCGGCCACGGCGGCGGCGAATTCCACGCACCGCCGCAAGCCCCGCAGCACGAACACCCGCAGCAAAACGACGATGGCCACGACGAGAGCCGCGGTCACCGAGCCGGCGATCCAGACGTTGCGCCGGGTGGCGGCGTCGCTGAAGGCGCGGAATTCGGCCACCGGGGCCTCGACGACGAAGAACCAGCCCGTCTTGGGCTCGCGGAAGACGGCGGCCAGATGGCTCCCCGAGGCGTTCTCGTACGGGATAACGCCGGAGCCGGTCACGGCCAGGATGCGCCGGCCGAGGTCCGTCCCGGCCAGGTCCGTCTTCATGAGCAGGGACCTGTCCGGATGGGCCAGCACCATGCCCTGGGCGTCCAGGATGAAGGCGTAGCCGGTCTGGCCGATTCTGGTGCTGGCCAGTTCGCTGGTCAGGGATTCCAGGTCCATGCCGGTGTTGATGACGCCGACGAGCTTGCCCGAGGCGTCGCGCACGGGCTGGGCCAGCACCACCGCCGCCTTGCCCGTGGTGCGGGCGATGATGGCCTTGGACACGACGTCCGCCTTGCCGGCCTTGGCGACCAGGGCGAAATAGTCCCGGTCGGCCACGGTGACCTTGCCGACGCTGGCCGCGTTGCTCGAGGCCACGGAAACGCCCCTGGGATCGAAGACGTTGGAGTAGTCCGCGCCCGTGAGCCCGCCGGCCAGCACGGCGAGCAGGGCGTTGCCGGATGTCGTGTCCTCGCCCTTGGCCGCGGCGACGACCACGCCGTACTTGGCGAAACTGCCCAACATCTTCAGGTTGGCGATCACGGTGCCGGCGACGTCGTTGGCCATGGATTGGCAAAGCAGAACCATGGACTGGCTTTCGATCTGCTCCATGGACTGCTTGTTGGCCCTGTCGTTGAGCACGACGAGCAATGTCATGCCAATGACGACGAGGGCGAGAATGGGGGTAAAGAACTTCGTGCGCAGTGAAAGACGCATACCGTTCCCTCCTGGCAGGGGTGCTCGGGAGCCGTGGGAACGCAACGGCAGGGAATCCATCATGGCATGGAGGCATGGCATGTGTCCACTGCGGACGATACATTTCGATTGTCGCGGCAATAAAATAAGGTTGCCCATGAGCACGTGCGGCGGGTATTCTGGAAAGGAAAAGATGGCGGACGTTCCGCGTACGGGTGGCGTGTCTATGGCGAACTGCGAAATGCCGGGTCTGGGACAGGCGTTGGCGGCGAGGCTCGCGGCGGGCGTTCTGCTGGGGCTGGCCCTGGCCTGCGCGCCGGCCCTGGCCGGGGCGCAGGCGGCCTTGACCCCCGAGCAGCGAGACTATGTGCAACGACGCGGCGAAGTCGCCCTGTGCGTGGACCCGGACTGGGTGCCCTTCGAGAGCGTCAACGCCCGCGGCGAGCACGAGGGCATCGCCGCGGACCTGCTGCGCCTGGTGTCCGAACGCACGGGCGTCGTGTTCCGGCTCGTGCCGACCAGGGACTGGGACGAAAGCCTGGTCGCCTCGAAAGAGGGGCGCTGCCAGGCGCTGAGCTTTCTCAACAAGACGCCGGCGCGGGAGGAGTGGCTTCTTTTCACCGAACCTATCTTCAACGATTCCAACGTGTTCATCACTCGCGAAGAACACGCGTTCATCGACGATCCGGCCAGCCTCACCGGCGAGTCCATCGTGTTCCCGAGCGGCACCGCCATGGAGGAGCGCGTCCGGTCCGAGTACCCCAACCTCAGGGTCCTCACCACGGCCTCGGAACGCGAAGCCCTGGACATGGTCCAGGACCGCAAGGCCGACATGACCATGCGCTCCCTCATCATCGCCGCCTACACCATCAAGAAGGAAGGGCTCTTCAACCTCAAGATCGCGGGCAGGCTGCCCAATTACGCCAACAATCTCCGCATCGGCGTGGTCAAGGACGCACCGGAGCTGCGCGACGTGCTCGACGCCGGCGTCGCCGCCATCACCCCCCAGGAACGCGGCCAGATCGTCAACCGGCACGTGTCCATCAACGTGCAGACCGGAACCGACATGGCCCTCGTCGTCAAGCTCGGCCTAGTGTTCGCCTGCGTCATCGGCCTGGCCCTGTTCTGGAACTACAAGCTCAAGAAATACAATGCGGAACTGAGGCGACTGTCCCAGACCGACCTGCTTACCGACCTGCCCAACCGCCGCTGCCTCATGGCCGCCTTCGGGGCCGAGATGGAGCGGGCCGGCCGCTACGCACGCCCCTTCGCCGTGCTCATGCTCGACATCGACCATTTCAAGGCCGTCAACGACCGCCACGGCCATCTGGCCGGCGACCGGTTTCTCATCGCCTTCGCCAGGCTCTTGCGCGAGAACATCCGCCACTGCGACATGGCCGGCCGCTGGGGCGGCGAGGAGTTCCTGGTGCTGTGCCCGGAAACCGACGGCGAACGGGCGGCGCTTCTGGCCGAACGCATCCGCCTGGCCGTGGCCGGCCACGATTTCGGGACCGGAGAGCCCCATACCGTGAGCATCGGCGTGTCCGCCTCCCTGTCCGGGGACACGGGCGACGCCCTGCTCTCCCGGGCGGACGAGGCCCTCTACCGCAGCAAGCAGACCGGCCGCGACCGCGTATGCGTCTTGTAGGCGAAGCGTCCTTGAAACGCTGGCCCACGGCCGGACTTGGCGGTAAGACCGGGGCATGAAGCGCGCCCTGTGCACCCTTGTCGTCGGCGACGCCTACCGCAGGCGCTTCGCCGCCCGCGTCGCGCCGTTTCTGCGCGCCTACGCCAAGGCCCACGGCCTGTCCCTGGTCGTCCTGGACAAGCTCCTCGACGACTCCCCCCTGGGCCGGACCCGGTCGCCGGCCTGGCAGAAGTGCCTGATCCTGCGCCACCCCAGGCTGCGGGCCTGCGACCAGGTCGCCTGGCTCGACGCGGACATGCTGCCCCGCCCGGACGCGCCCGACGTCTTCGCGGGCGTGCCGCGGGACGCCTTCGGCGCGGTGGAGCACTTCTCGAGCCCGACGCCAGGAGCCTTCGCCCTGGCCGCGGCCAACATCCGCGCCCACCACCGCCGCCACGGCGTCACGGGCGGCGAGGAGCCCACGCCCGAGGCCTTCTACGGCCGCTACGGCTACGACGACTTCCCGGACAAGGTCGTGCAGACGGGCCTGCTCGTGCTCACCCCCGAGCTCCACGGCCCCGTCCTCGAAGGGGCCTACCTGGAGCAGCGCCGGCCGGACAGCCGGGAGATGCTCTTCGAAATGCGGCCCGCAAGCTGGGGCCTGCTGCGGGCCTCGCCCGTGGCCTGGCTCGACCCCCGCTTCAACGCGGTCTGGTCCACGACGCTGTTCTCGAGCTATCCGTTCCTGGCCGATCCGGACTTCCAGGCTGCCTACCGCGACCGTCCGGAGCTCTTCGCGGCGCTCAAGGCCCGCTGCCTGGCGGCCGCCTACGCGGCCGCCTATTTCCTGCATTTCGCCGGCACGGCCGGGGACATGGACGCCTTTTCCCCTCCCCTGCCCTGACCTTTCCCCGTCAACCCCGAAAAAACGGAGCATCCCATGAAATATGCCTGGATAGCGCTTCTCGTCGCCGGCCTGTTCGAAATCGGCTGGCCCGTCGGCCTCAAACTGGCCCAGACCCCGGGACGCCTGGTCCTCGGCGTGGTGCTGGCCGTGGCCTGCATGGCCGCCAGCGGCCTGTTCCTCTACCTGGCCCAGCGGACCATCCCCATGGGCACGGCCTATGCCGTGTGGACGGGCATCGGCGCGGCCGGAGCCTTCGTCGTGGGGGTCCTCGCCTACGGCGACCCGGCGAACCTGGCGCGCCTGGCCGGCGTGGGGCTCATCGTGGCCGGCGTGGCCGTGCTCAAGCTCGCCTCCTGACGCTCTTTCCCCGATCCGTCCCGGGGAGGGGCGCCGCACGGACGCACCGCCCGATGCCCGTGCGCTGGGTGATGCGCCGCCTTGCGGCGCACGCAGGACGGAAAAGGTGTGTTTCCCCGCATCCCATGGCCCTGGGAAGGCCTCCCGGTTGACTCGGGCGAGCACGCGCGTAGAATGAAAAAGTGAGCCTTTGTCATCCCGGCGAGAGAGGCGTTGTACCCCATCCGGGCGGACGGAATGCGATTTCCGTGTCGAGGTCTTTCCCAACCTGTCGGAGACGTCCCATGCGCATCGGCATCACCTCCAAGGTCGTCTTTCTCGTCGTCTCCTCGGTCGTGGCCTCGGCCGCGGCGGTGCTCCTGGCCGGGCGCATGGCGTTCGAGCAGGGGTTTTCCAAGGAATACGACCAGAACATCCAGGCCTTCGCCAGGGTCGGCGCGGACAGGGTGCAAAGCCTCGGCGCGGCGCTCACGGGGGCGGCCAAGGCGCAGGCCGTGCGGCCCAACGTGATCGGCGGCCTGGCCGAGGGGAACGCCGCGCTCCTGGCCCGGCTGGGCCGGGACCTGCTGGCCGTGGGCCAGGTCAGCGGCGTGGTGTTCACCGATGCCAAGGGCGCTGCCCTGGCCGCGGTCGGCCAGACGGAGAATCTTGCCGAACCCCTGGCCAGGGGCCTGGAAAAGGCCAAGGCCGGCGGCGAGTCCGCCGGATTCGTGGCCGTTGCCGGCGACCACTTGCCCTACCTGGTCTGCTCCCCGGTCTCCAAGGACGGGACGGTGATCGGGATGGTGAGCCTGGTGGCGGACCTGGCCTCGGGCGACGGCCTGGTCGACGCTCTGGGGCGCATGCTCGGCGTGGAGGCCACGCTTTTCTCCGGGGACCGGCGCGTGTCCACCACCATCGTGGAAAACGGCCGGCGGGCCGTGGGAACGTCCATCAACGATGCGGAAATCAAGGACAAGGTGCTCGGCCGGGGCGAGACGGTCTACAAGCGCCTCACGCTCTTCGGCCGACCCTTCGTCGCCGCCTACTGGCCCCTGCCGGACACGTCGGGCCGGCCGGCCGGCATCGGCTTCGTGGGCAAGTCCATGGACGAGCTGGCCAACGCCCTGACCGCCGTCAACCGCGGCGCCGGGCTGACCGCCCTGCTCGTGGTGGTCCTTCTCGGCCTGGCCGGATTTTTCGCCTCCCGCGTCTTCACCAGGCCCATCCTGGCCCTGGCCGAGTTCTCCAAGGCCGTGGCCGGAGGACGCCTCGACGCTCCGTTGGCCGTGGCCCAGCGCGACGAGGTGGGCGATCTGGCCGGAGACCTGCGCCAGATGGTGGCCACGCTTCGGGACAAGATCGGCGAGGCCCAGGCCGCCATGGAGACCGCCCGGCAGGAGTCCGAAAACGCCCGCCGGGCCCAGCAGGCGGCCGAAGAGGCCAGGCTGCGGGGGGAATCGGCCCGGCGCGAGGGCGTGCTCCACGCCGCCGAACGCCTGGGCGAGGTGGTCACGGTGGTCACGGCCGCCTCGGACTCCCTGCGCTCGCGCATCGACCAGTCTCGAAACGGCTCGGACGTCCAGTCCGAGCGCGTGTCCGAGACGGCCACGGCCATGGAGGAGATGAACGCCACGGTGGTGGAGGTGGCCCAGAACGCCTCCCAGGCGGCGGCCACGGCCGACGCGGCCAAGGACAAGGCCGAACGCGGCGCGGACATCGTGGCCGAGGCCGTCTCGCGCATCGGCGCGGTGCGCGACCAGGCCCTGGCGCTCAAGGCCGACATGGGCGCCCTCGGCCAGCAGGCGCAGGGCATCGGGGCCATCATCGGCGTGATCAACGACATCGCCGACCAGACCAACCTGCTGGCGCTCAATGCCGCCATCGAGGCGGCAAGGGCCGGCGAGGCCGGCCGGGGCTTCGCCGTGGTGGCCGACGAGGTGCGAAAGCTGGCCGAAAAGACCATGACCGCCACCCGCGAGGTGGGCGACGCCATCCACGGCATCCAGCAAGGCACCACGCGCAACGTCGGCAACGTGGAGCGCGCCGTGACCCTCATCGCCGAGGCCACGGACAAGTCCCAGGAGTCGGGCCAGGCCCTCGGGGAGATCGTGACCCTCGTGGAATCCGCCTCGGACCAGGTCCGGGCCATCGCCACGGCCACGGAGGAGCAGTCCTCGGCCACGGAGGAGATCAGCCGCTCCATCACCGAGATCAACGCCATTTCCGCGGAAACCAGCCAGTCCATGACCGAGGCGGCCGCGGCCGTGGCCGAGGTGGCGGACCAGGCCACCGCCCTGCTTGAGCTCATCGACTCCATGCGGCGCGAGGCATCGCAAAGCGGCGGCGGGACGGCCGCCCTGCCGCGCTGAGGCGGGTCAGGACTTTTTGAGCACCGCGCCGTAGAAGGATTCGCCCAGGGCGGGGTCGGGCGCGGCCGGGACCTCGGCCTCGAGCACGAGGTCCTTGCGACGGCTGCCGAGACGGTCCACGTTGGCCTCGTTTTCGGCGGGATTGATCGTGCAGGTCACGTAGACCAGGCGGCCGCCGGGGCCGAGCGCGGCGTAGGCCGCTTCGAGCATGGCCCGCTGCAACCGGATGAGCCCGGCCAGGTCCTCGGGCTGCCTGCGCCATTTGGCGTCGGGCCGGCGGGAGAGCACGCCCAGGCCCGAGCACGGCGCGTCGAGCAGGATGGTTCCCGGCGGCCGCGACAGCGGCATGCGCGTGGCCGAGGCCCGGAAGGCGGCCATCGCCGGCAGCCCCAGGCGCGCCGTCTCCTTGCCCAGTCCCGACAGACGGCCGGCGTGCATGTCTCCGGCGAAAACCTTCTTGCCGGCCTCGGCCAGGGCCAGGGCCTTGCCGCCGCGCCCGGCGCAAGCGTCGAAGACCGGCTCGGGCCAAGCGGCCATGCCCAGACGCGACAGGACCACCTGGGCGGCGGCGGACTGGCGCGAGACCAGGCCCTTGGCGACGGCGTCCTGGAGGTCGACGCCGGCGGGCGAGAGGTCCGTGCCGGCGGGCAGGGCCAGGACGGGAAATGCCGCCAGCCGGACCTGCGGCAGGGCGGCCAGGGCGTCGAAAAGCGCCTTCGCCCCGGGGCGCGCGGCGTTGACCCGAAGCCCCAGGGGCGGGGCCTCGGCCTGGGCGGCCAGGTGGGCCACGGCCGCCTCGCGGCCGCAGTCGCGCAGCCACATGGCCGTGATCCATGGCGGGCAGGAATAATAGCGGCTCAGGTATTCCAGGTCGTCGCAGCGGTCCCGGCGGTAGAAGGCGGGGTCGGCGAAGGCGTCGGGATCGGCGGCCACGCGGCGCAGCACGGCGTTGGCCATGCCGGCCAGGCCCTTGCCGCCTCGCTTGCGCACGGCGGTCACGGCCCAGTCCACCGAGGCGTAGGCCGGCACCTTGGCGCAATAGAGGATTTCGTAGGCGGCCAGGGTCAGCACCCGGCCCACGGCCACGGGCACGGCGTCGGGATTCTTGAGCAGCCTGGAGACGATGTATTCCAGCCTCCCCCGCAGGCGCAGCCAGCCGTAGACGAGTTCCGTGGCCAGGCCCCGGTCGCGGGGGTCGAGGCCGGGGGCGTCCAGGGCGGCGTCCAGGGCGGCCTGGGCATCCTGCCCTGCCCCCGGTCCGGCGGGCCTGGACGGGTCGGGCAGCACACGGCCGAGGACCGCCAAGGCGATGCGGCGGGCCGGCGGGATGCCGGGCGAGGCGTTCCCGGTCAACGCGGGGCCTGCCCGGCCGGCGCGGGCGCGCCGAACGGCGGCCGGCCGGGGAGACGTTCGAAAAGGCGCTCGCGGGCCGTGCCGTCCACCAGGAAGTGGCGCAGGGCGCTTTCCAGGCGCGGCAGGGCCACTCGCGTGTCCAGACAGGGGCCGTTGGGCCGTTCGTTGAGCACGCCGTAGACCGGAATGGGGTAGGTGTCCTGGATGCCGCTGGTCAGGTCGCGCTCGCAGGCCACGGCCAGGATGAGCCGGGGGCGCTTTTGCACCACGATGCGCCGGGCGATGGTGCCGCCGGTGGCGATGGCGATGTGCACGCCGTAGGCCTCGGAGAGCGTGATGAGGCCGTCCACCGGGCACATGCCGCAGCGCTTGCAGTTGTTGATGTCGTAGGTGAGCCGGTGCAGGCAGCGGCTCGACTGCAGGCAGTGCGGCAAAAGCACCAGCACTTGCGACGGCTCGAAGCGGCCGACCGAAGCGGACACCATCTCGTTGTTGACCTTGATGAACGACCCGCGCACCCGGCTCTTGGACAGCCGGAAAAGGCGGGCGAAGATGGTCATGAGCGGCAGAAACACCCGGGCCATGACCCCGCGCAGGTGGTTCGAGCCCAGAAACGGCCGGCCCATGGCCACGCTGATGGCGAGCCCGATGGTGGCCCAGAGGACCAGGGCGATGGCGGCGGCGGAAAGCGCGCCGAGCACCCAGGGGACCAGGGGGTGGATGTTAGCCAGGCCGATGTAGGGGATGATCCAGGCCAGGGCCAACAGCGCGCACACGGCCAGTCCCGTGCCGCACAGGAGCCCTATGAAGACCCTTTTCTTCGACGGTTCGTTGCGTTCCACCAATGCTCCGGATGTCCCAGTCGCGTCTCGCGCCGTTTCCTGAAAAAGCCGCCGCCCCCCGCACAAGGACGTGCTTCGCGGCAGGCGGGGCTAGGCGGTCGCGCCGCCGTCCGGCGGCCCGCACACGGCCATGGCGTCGTCCTCGCATTTGCCGAGGTAGCCGCAGGAAAAGGCCTTGGCGTCCATGGGCCGCTTGCCGGCCGGGACCACCGTGGGGATGAAATAGACAGCGTCGGCGCAGGCCACGCCGATGTGGCACTCCATGAGGCCCAGGATGTCGCCGGGCCTGGCCCCGGGCGGCAGCGGACAGCCCACCTTGCCCGGATGGGCGATGATGCGAAGCGGCTCCCTGTCCGCAGCCTGCTTCCAGAAGAAGAACGCGCCCGGATGGGGCGTCATGGACCGGATCAGGTCGTGGACCTCGGCCGCGGGCTTCGTCCAGTCGATCAGCGCCTCGGCCTTGTCGATTTTTTTCGCGTAGGTGACCTTTTCCGGGTCCTGCTCCACCATGGGCACCCCGCCGGTGCGCAGGCGCTTGAGAGTGTGCACGAGGAGCCGGCCGCCGAGGTCGGCCAGCTCGGCCCGCAGGGTGCCGGCGGTGTCGGACTGGCCGATGGCCAGCACGCGCTGCATGATCATGGGGCCGGCGTCGAGCGCCGCCACCATGCGCATGATGGTCACGCCCGTGAGCCGGTCTCCGGCGGCGATGGCCCGCTCGATGGGCGCAGCCCCGCGCCAGGCCGGCAACAGCGAGGCGTGGACGTTTATGGGCAGCAGCCTCGGGATGTCGAGCACGGCTTGGGGCAGGATCATGCCGTAGGCGGCCACGAGCAGCACGTCCGGCGCGTAGGCGGCCAGGGTCGCCACCTCGGCCTGGTCCTTGAAGGACTCGGGCTGGTGGATGGGCAGGCCGGACGTGAGGGCCAGGGTCTTGACCGCGCCGGGCTGGCATTTCTTGCCCCGGCCGCAGGGCCGGTCGGGCTGGGTGTAGACCGCGACCACGTCCACATCGTCGCTGGCCAGCACGTGCTCAAGGACCGTCGCCGCGAATTGCGGCGTGCCCATGAACACGGCCCTTAGCCGGCCTGGCTCGCCGTTTCCTGCTGCTGCCTGGTCCATCTTCTCACCCGCTTGTCGTACATGGCGCGCTTGAGGCGGCTGATGTGGTCGATGAAGAGCACGCCGTCGAGGTGGTCGATCTCGTGCTGGAGGCAGACGGCGTAGAGCCCGTCGGCCTCGATCTCCATCGCCTTGCCGTCCAGGTCCAGGGCCTTGACCGTGACGTTGGCCGCCCGGCGCACGTTGGTGCGGTAGTCGCGCACGGACAGGCAGCCTTCCTCGTCTTCCTGCTCGCCGCTGGCGGCGGTGATCACGGGGTTGACCAGGGTGACGAGTCCTTCGCGCTTCTCCGGGCCGGTCAGGTCGATGACCACGAGCCGCAGGGACTCGCCGACCTGCGGCGCGGCCAGGCCCACGCCCTGGTTGGCGTACATGGCCTCGGCCATGGCCGTGGCCAGCTCCCGGATTCCGGGCGTGATCTCGGTCACCGGCGCGGCTTTTTTCGCCAGCACCGGGTCCGGGTATTTGCGTATCTCCAGAGGCATGGTTACGCCTTATCCTTGTCCTTGTCCCGCGAGCGCAGCTTGATGCCGAGCTCGCGCAGCTGCGCGAGCGACACTTCCCCCGGCGCTTCGGTCAAAAGGCACATGGCCTTCTGGGTCTTGGGGAAGGCGATGACGTCGCGGATGGATTTCGCGCCGGCAAGGATCATGATAAGGCGGTCCAGGCCGAAGGCAATGCCGCCGTGCGGGGGCGCGCCGTACTGCAGGGCGCTCAAGAGGAAGCCGAACTTCTCCTCGGCCTCGGCCGCGTCGATGCCCAGGGCCTTGAACATGGCGGTCTGGCGGTCCAGGGTGTGGCTGCGGATGGAGCCGCCGCCGATCTCGTTGCCGTTCAGCACCATGTCGTAGGCCCGGGCCAGGGCGTTGGCCGGGTCGGTGCCCAGCATCTCCAGGTGGCCGTCCTTGGGCGAGGTGAAGGGGTGGTGCTTGGCCACCCAGCGCTTGTCCT
The DNA here is from genome assembly GCF_029978005.1 of Solidesulfovibrio sp. Classification (GTDB taxonomy): domain Bacteria; phylum Desulfobacterota; class Desulfovibrionia; order Desulfovibrionales; family Desulfovibrionaceae; genus Solidesulfovibrio. The sequence goes on from NZ_JARKOZ010000081.1 coordinate 24,845, forward strand.
CCGGGTCGTACTCCAGCAGGGGGAAGTCCGTGACCCACAGGGGCTTGAACACGCTCTCGTCGATCAGGCCCAGGCGCTCGCCCAGCTGGACGCGCAGGTTGCCCAGGGCGGCGTTGACCATGTCGGCCGCGCCGGCCTGGAAGAACACGATGTCGCCCACTTCCAGGCCCAGGCGCTTGGCCAGGGCGTCACGCTCCTCCTGGGAGAAGAACTTGGCGATGGGGGACTGCCACTCGCTCTCGCGGATCTTGATCCAGGCCAGGCCCTGCGCACCGTAGATCTTCACGAACTCGGTCAGCTCGTCGATCTCCTTGCGAGTCATGGTCTCGCCGCCGGGCACGCGCAGGCCCTTGACCAGCTCGGCCTTGGCGAACACGCGCAGCTCGCAGCCGCGCACGATGTCGGACACGTCGGTCAGGGGCAGGCCGAAGCGCAGGTCGGGCTTGTCCACGCCGTACTCCGCCATGGCCTGCTGGTAGGTCATGCGCGGGAAGGGGTTGGGCAGCTCGTGGTCCAGGCACTCGCGGAACAGGGTGCGGATCATGGTCTCGGCCATGTCCATCACCTGCTCCTCGTCCACGAAGCTCATCTCGATGTCGATCTGGGTGAACTCCGGCTGGCGGTCGGCGCGCAGGTCCTCGTCCCGGAAGCATTTGACGATCGGGTCGTAGCGGTCCATGCCCGCCACCATGAGCAGCTGCTTGAAGAGCTGGGGGGACTGGGGCAGGGCGAAGATATTGCCCAGGTTGACGCGGCTGGGCACCAGGAAGTCGCGCGCGCCCTCCGGCGTGGAGCGCGTGAGCATGGGCGTCTCGACCTCCAGGAAGCCCAGGGAGTCCAGATAGCGGCGCACGCTCTGCGCGGCCTTGGAGCGCAAAAGGAAGTTCTGGGCCAGGCGCGGGCGGCGCAGGTCCAGGTAGCGGTACTTGAGCCGCAGGGCCTCGCCTACGTCCACGCGGTCCTCGATGGCGAAGGGCGGGGTCTTGGACGTGTTGAGCAGCTTCCAGTCGTTGACCACCACCTCGATCTCGCCCGTGACCATGTTGGGGTTGGCCATGCCCTCGGGCCGGGAGCGCACGGTGCCCCGGATGGCCAACACGTACTCGGAGCGCACCACGTGGGCGCGCTCGTGCGCCTGGGGCGCGTGGTCCGGGCTGAACACCACCTGGGTCAGGCCGTTGCGGTCGCGCAGGTCCACGAAGATCAGGCCGCCGTGGTCGCGGCGGAACTGCACCCAGCCCATCAGGCAGACCTCGGCGCCGATGTCGCTGGCGGTCAGCTGGCAGCAGGTGTGGGAGCGCTTCCAGTCCCCCAGGGGGTCGGCGGCGCGGGGGGCTTCGTCGGCGATGAGTGTCTGGTCCATGAGGCTTCTGGCTCCTTAAAGGCGAAGAAGGTCGATAACGCCCGCCAGCGGCACGGTGGCCTGGCTGGCGTCGCGCATGTTTTTGACGACAACGGTTCCGGCGGCGAGCTCCGCCTCGCCCAGGATCAGGCAGAACCTGGCCTGGGACTTGTCCGCGCCGCGCATCTGGCTCTTGGTGGACTTGTGCGCCAGGGCGCACTCCCCGCCGAAACCGGCGGCGCGCAGCTCCTGCGCCAGCAGGAGGCCGGCGTCCAGGGCGTCCGCGCCCATGGCCACGATGTGGAAATCCGGGGCGCTGGGGCCGGGGTCCGCCATCAGCAGCGCCAGGCGCTCCATGCCGCAAGCGAAGCCCACGCCGGGCAGGTCCGGCCCGCCCAGGGTGCGCACCAGGCCGTCGTAGCGGCCCCCGCCGGCCACGGCGGTCTGCGCGCCGATGTTGCCGGAGGTGATCTCGAAGGTGGTGCGCACGTAGTAGTCCAGCCCGCGCACCAGCCTGGGGTTCAGGGTGTAGTCCAGGCCGCCCCGGTCCAGCAGGGACTTCACCGTGGAGAAGTGCTCCGCGCAGTCCGGGCAGAGGTAGTCCGTGATCTTGGGCGCGCCGCGCGTCAGCTCCTTGCAGCTGGGGACCTTGCAGTCCAGCACGCGCAGCGGGTTGGTCAGCTTGCGGCGCAGGCAGTCCTCGCAGAGCTGGCCGGAGTCGAAGCCCTTGAAGTACTCGTTGAGCGCGTTCTGGTAGTCCGGGCGGCACTTGGGGCAGCCCAGGGAGTTGAGCTCGAAGGTCAGCTCCGTGATGCCCAGCTCCGTCAGGAAGTGGTGGAGCATGAAGAGCATCTCCGCGTCCAGAAGCGGCGAGGGGGAGCCGAAGGCCTCCACGTCCAACTGGTGGAACTGGCGCATGCGGCCCTTCTGCGGGCGCTCGTAGCGGAACATGGGGCCGTAGGTGAAGAGCTTGGAGAGCTCCTCCTGGGCGTGCAGGCCGTTCTCCACGTAGGCGCGCACCATGCCCGCCGTGGCCTCCGGGCGCATGGTCAGCATGCGGCCCTTGCGGTCCGGGAAGGTGTACATCTCCTTCTGGACCACGTCCGTCTCCTCGCCGATGGAGCGGGAGAACAGCTCCGTGCGCTCCAGGATGGGCACGCGGGCCTCCCGGTAGCCGTAGCGGCCGAATACGGCGCGGGCCGTGTCCTCAAGACGCTGGAACACGCGGGACTGCTCCGGCAGCAAGTCCGCGAAACCTTTGATTTTCTGGATTTTTTCCATAGAGGGCCCCAGGGCGGCAAGCGCCCGGAAAAAAATGGCTGTTAGCCCGAGCGGTTCGGGATGTCAAAA
>NZ_JARKOZ010000222.1 GCF_029978005.1 Solidesulfovibrio sp.
AACCCAAGCCGATTTTCTGGCCACCATCGATTTCCTGAACGCCCTGCCCGTGTCGGGCGTCAAGCTCCACAACTGCCTGGTGGTGGCGGGCGCGCCCCTGGCCGGGCTGTATGCGGCCGGCGCGTTCGAGCCCCTGGCCCGTTCGGCGTACGTCGACTGCGTGGCCGCGGCCATAGCCCGCCTGCGGCCGGACATCATCATCGAACGCGTAAACGCCGACCCCGCCCCGGGCGAGCTCATCGCCCCGGCCTGGGCTGCGGACAAGCGCGGCCTCTTGCGGGAGATCGAGGAACGGCTGGAAGCGGACGATGTCTGGCCAGGCGATGGGATATGCCGTAGGAAACACTCCATCCCCAGCAAGGGGTCCGGGGGGATTATCCCCCCGGCGGGTCCAGGGCAGAGCCCTGGCGAGGTGGGTCCGGGAGGGGCCTCGCCCCTCCCGGCCGCCGGAGGCATTCTTCTTCCCTCTACTCCGTTTCCTCCACCGCCGGCTCGGCCACGGCCTTGCGCGGGGCGCGACTGGTGAAGGTGAAGCTGAACAGTTCCGGAGCGCCTTCGGGCGCGGCGTCGATCTCGGCCTCGCCGCCCTTCTGGAGCTTGCCGAAGAGCATTTCCTGGGCCAGGGCGTCCTTGATCTCCTCCTGGATGACCCGGGCCAGGGGCCGCGCGCCGTAGTCGGCGTCGAAGCCCTTCTCGGCCAGCACCTGGACCGCCGCCGGGGTCAGGCGCACGAACACCCGCTTCTCGGCCATCTGCGCGTTGAGCTCGCGCAGGTACTTGTGGACGATGCGGTCCATGATGTCCGGGGTCAGGGACTTGAAGGTCACGATGCCGTCCAGGCGGTTGCGGAACTCGGGGCTGAAGAGCCGGTTGACGGCCTTGAGGCCCTTTTCCGACGAATCCTCGGCCTTGCCCGAGCCGAAGCCGATGCTCTTGGACGCCATCTCCCGCGCCCCGGCGTTGGTGGTCATGAGCAGCACCACGTGGCCGAAGTCGGCCTTGCGGCCGTTGTTGTCGGTGAGCGTGGCGTAGTCCATCACCTGGAGCAGGATGTTGAACATGTCCGGATGGGCCTTCTCGATCTCGTCGAGTAGGAGCACCGAGTACGGGTGCTTGCGGATGGCGTCGGTGAGAAGCCCGCCCTGCTCGAAGCCGACGTAGCCCGGAGGCGAGCCGATGAGGCGCGCCACGGCGTGCTTCTCCATGTATTCGCTCATGTCGAAGCGCACGAAGTGGACGCCGAGCACGGCGGCGAGCTGCTTGGCCATCTCGGTCTTGCCCACGCCCGTGGGGCCGGCGAGCAGGAACGAGCCCGTGGGCTTGCCGGCGTTGGCGAGCCCGGCCCGGGAGCGCAGGATGGCCTTGGCGATGGCCTCCACGGCCTGGTCCTGGCCGAAGATGAGGCTTTTGAGCTCGCCTTCGAGGTTCTCCAGACGCACCTTGTCGGACGACGTCACCCGGGCGGCCGGAATCTTGGCCATGGCCGCCACGACCTTCTCCACCTCGGCCACGCCGATGGCTCCCTTGGCGGCCGTGCCGGCCAGCTTGCGCACGGCCCCGGCCTCGTCGATGACGTCGATGGCCTTGTCCGGCAGAAAGCGGTCGTTGATGTGGCGCGAAGAGAGTTCCACGGCCGAGCGCAGGGCCGCCGGGGTGTAGCGCACGCCGTGGTGCTCCTCGTAGTAGCTGCGCAGGCCCTTGAGGATCTCCACGGCCTCGTCGATGGTGGGCTCGCCCACGTCGATCTTCTGGAACCGGCGCGACAGGGCCCGGTCCTTTTCGAAATGGTTCTTGTACTCCTCGTAGGTGGTGGAGCCGATGCAGCGCAGCTTGCCCGACCCCAGCACGGGCTTGAGGATGTTGGAGGCGTCGAGGGTGCCGCCGCTGGTCGCGCCCGCGCCCACGATGGTGTGGATCTCGTCCACGAAGAGGATCGCGCCGGGTTTTTGCTCGAGCTCGGACAGCACGCCCTTGAGCCGGGCCTCGAAGTCGCCCCGGTACTTGGTGCCGGCCAGAAGCGCGCCCATGTCCAGGGCGAAGATGAGCGTGTCGCGGAAGCTTTCCGGCACGTCGCCCTTGACGATGCGAAGGGCCAGGCCCTCGGCCAGGGCGGTCTTGCCCACGCCCGGATCGCCGACGAAGATGGGGTTGTTCTTGCGCCGGCGCAGCAGCACGTGGATGGTGCGGGTGAGCTCCTGGTCGCGGCCGATGAGCGGGTCGATGTCGCCCTTCTTGGCCTTGGCCACCAGGTCCACGGTGTACTGCTCCAGGGCCGAGCCGGACTTGCCGGCGGGCTGGTCCTCGCCGGCCGCGCCCTCGGTCTGCGCCTGCTCGCGGCCGCCGCCGTGCGAGATGTATTCCAGCACATCGAGGCGCGAGACGCCGTGGGACTTCAGGTAGTACACGGCGTACGAGTCTTCCTCGTCGAAAATGGCGGCCAGCACGTCCCCGACTTCCACCTGCTGCTTGCCCGAGGACTGCATCTGCATGATGGCACGTTGGAGCACGCGCTGGACGCTGATGGTCTGGACGACCTCGGCGTTGTTGTCCTGGGGCAGCGTTTCCATATGGTCGGAGAAGAACCGTTCGAGCTGGTGCTTCAGCCGCACCACGTTGGCTCCGCAATGGACCAGGATGTCCCGGCCGGTCTCCTCCAGGAGCATGGCGTACAGCAGATGCTCCAGGGTCAGATATTCGTGGTTGCGGCGCTTGACTTCCTTGACGGCGCTGGTCAACACCTTTTCGAGTTTCTTGCTCAGCATTCAGACCTCTTCCATGCTGCATTTGAGCGGGTAGCCGCTTTCCCTGGCCAGCCTGTGCACCAGGGATACCTTCAGTTCGGCCACCTCGGCGGTGAACTCGCCACACACGCCCACGCCGTTGTTGTGGACGTTCAGCATGATCTGCGTGGCCTCGTTTTCGTTTTTGTGGAACACGCCGACGAGCACCTGGACCACGAATTCCATGGTCGTGTAGTCGTCGTTGTGCAGCAACACCTTGTACCGCCGCGGCTCGCGCACGTCCTCTTCGACGCTGACGCCGATTCCCGGCTGTTCCTGTTCCATGGGCTGGCTCATGGCTTGCCGTCACCTCTTCCCTGTCGTCCGGGAAATCCGGGGCCGCACGCCCCTTGTCCATGTTCCGTCACAATATAAGTCGCCGCCCGCGCCTGTCGAGGGGGCGGCGGCCGGACGGCCGCCACGGTGCGGCCGCCTTGCGCTCCATGAAAAGGGGTACGAAAAAACGCGGCCACTGACAACAGCGTTTGCAGCGGCCTGATATTGCTTGATTTTGGCTAGGCCTTGGACAGGCCCGTCAGAAGCGACCGGCGCAGGTCGGCCGGGAAGACGAAACTGTCGGCCGGGGGCAGCCCGCGCGCGGCCAGATGGTCCTGGTGAAGCTCGTGGTAGGTCTTGGACGTGGCCTCGACCATGGACAGGCCAAGGGTTTCGGCGGCCACGGCGATCTCCCCGGGCGGGCCCTCGATCTCCACGAAGCGGCCGAAGGGCAGCTCGTCGCAGCAGACCAGCACCGGCCCGAGCCGCCAGGTCTCCCGGACCTTTTCGTAGCGCAGGCAGGGCGCGTAGCCGAGCTGGACGAAAATGGCCTCCAGGGCGGAGAGGTCCGCCACCTCGGTCTCGATCTCCCGGCGGATTTTTATGGACGGGTCGCCCGGGTCGGCGGCCGGCAGCTTGAAGGTCACCCGCCCGGCCCCGTCCCGGCGCAGGCGAAGGAGCATGTTCTTGGCGCGAAGCGCGCCCTCGGGCGTGTCCAGGACCACGTTTTCCTCGAAGCAGCGCGAGCGCCGCTCCCCGCCGGCGGCGGCCAGAGCGTCCAGCACGGCCTCGAAACCGGCCACGGCGAACTTCGATTCGATCTCTGGGGCGTCGGACACGGGCGAACTCCGCAAAGGCTACAGGTCGAGCCGGTACTTGTGGTAGGCGGCGCAGCCGCCCTCGGTGGAGACCATGCACGGCCCCACGGGCGTGGCCGGGGTGCAGGCCTTGTCGAACAGCGGACACTGGTCCGGGGCCATCTTGCCCTTGAGCACCTCGCCGCAACGGCAGCCCGGCAGCGGCGGCGACTCCACCAGGGACACCCCGGGCAGGCGCATGGCGTCGAAATCGGCGAATTCCTCGCGGATGACCAGTCCGCTTCGGGGAATGCTGCCCAGGCCGCGCCACAGGGCGTCGGCCGGGGCGAAGACCTCGTCCATGACGGCCCGGGCCACGGGGTTGCCGGCGTCGGAGACCACGCGGGTGTAGCCGTTTTTCACGGCCGGGGCCTGCGCCTCGCGCATGGCCACGATGTCGCGCAGGGCCGAAAGGATGTCCAGGGGCTCGAAGCCGGCGATCACGGCCGGAACGCGGTGCTTCTCGGCCACGAAGGCGTAGGGGGCCGCGCCGATGACGGCCGAGACGTGGCCGGGCAGGACGAAGGCGTCCACGTTGATGTCGGGATCGGAGAGCAAGGCCTCCAGCGCCGGCGGCACCAGCTTGTGGAAGGAGAGCACCCGGAAGTTGCGCAGGTTCTTCTCCCTGGCCAGCCGTATGGTCGCTGCCACGGCCGGGGCCGTGGTCTCGAAGCCGACGCCGAGGAAGACGACCGTGCGGCCGGGATTGGCCTCGGCCACGGCCAGGGCGTCCACGGGCGAATAGACGACCTCCACCCGGGCGCCGTCGGCCTTGGCCGTCTTGAGGTTGCGTCCCTTGGGCCCGGGCACGCGCATGAGGTCGCCGAAAGTGGCCAGGACCACGTCGTCGCGGCCGGCCAGGTCCAGAAAGCAGGCCACTTCCGATTCGTGGGTGACGCACACCGGGCAGCCGGGGCCGGTCACGTGGGTGATGGTCGGCGGCAGAAGCGCCCGCAGACCCGACTGGAAGATGGCCACGGTGTGGGTGCCGCACACCTCCATGAAGCGCAGGGGCCGCACGGCCTCCTCGGTCAGGCGCGCCAGCAGCGCCCGGCACAGGGCCGGGTCCTTGAAGGCGTCAAATGAGTTCAAGGTTCAGGCCTTCCTGGAAGAGCTTGATGGTTTCCAGGGCGTCCTCGCGGTCCAGGCGGCGGATGGCGAAGCCGGCGTGGACGATGACGAAGTCGCCCACGGCCGGCGCGGCGTCGATGAGGTCCAGGCGCACCTGGCGCGTGACGCCGCCGATTTCCACGTCGGCCACTTTTTCGTTGATGGCGGTGATTTCCATGGGCACGGCAAGGCACATAGGGCGGGCTCCTCCCCGAAGGGGGCTTGGCGGCGGACGGCGCGTCCGCCGCGTGGGCAGTATATGCGCATCCCGGGCGCGCTTGTCAAAACGCGCCGGCCTACTCCCGGTCCGCCGCCTCCACGACCTCCAGGGCCTTGAAGCACTTGGGCGGAATGAGTTCCTGGTGCACGGCGAAGCGGGCCTTGGCGGCCGCCTTGTCGGGGGATTCGGCCGCGACCTCGATCTCGCCGGAAACGGGCTCCTCGACCTTGGTCCGGTAGGCCACTTCATAGTCGCCCGAGTCCAGGGCGCGAATGGTCAGGGGCTCGAAATGGAAATAGGGCTCGTCGGCGCGTTCGTCGGGATGGACCCTGGCCTGGGCGGCCAGCATGGCCTGGCCCTTGCCCGAGGCGGCCACCACCTCCACGCCTTCCCTTTCCCGCATCAACCTGGTTTCGTAGCGCACGCGATATGTTTTCATGGCGATCCGCGCCGGCGCGAGGGGAAGCCCCACGCCGGCCTTTGCTTTTTCCCGAGGGGTTGCTATCACCGTCCGACGACGGCGTCACCGTTTCACCGCTTACCGCCGGCGTTTGCCATGCCCGAAGACATTTTTTCCCGCCCCACCGACCCCATGCCCGCCACGCTCCCCGAAGAGCGACCCTTGCCGGCCGCCCCGCCCCGGGTGGACCCCGTGCCGAGCGACGAGCAGTGCCGCCTGCTCTGGGACGCCTACGGCATGCTGCAAAACATCCGGGAGCACAGCGAGCTCGTGGCCTGCGTGGCCACGGCCCTGGCCGAGGCGGCGGCGCGGGCCGGCCTTCCGGTCAACGTGGCCGAGGTCCGGGCGGCGGCCCTGCTCCACGACCTGGCCAAGACCTACACCATCCGCCACGGCGGCAACCACTGCCAGCTCGGCGGGGCCTGGGTGCAGGAGATCACGGGCAATCCGGCCCTGGCGCAAGGCGTGGCCTGCCACGTCTCCTGGCCCGAGGCCGTGGACATCCGCGCCAATTTCCTGCCGCTCGTGCTCATCTACAGCGACAAGCGGGTCAAGCACAACCAGGTCGTCACCCTGGAGTCCCGGTTCGACGACCTGCTCGTGCGCTACGGCAAGACGGAGTACATCCGCGAGCGCATCCGCGAATCCTTCCAACAGGCCGAGGCCATCGAACGCGCCCTGGCCCAAACCCTGGACATGAATCTCCATGAAAGTACTTTTGGTTGCGGGGGGCTGGTCGAGTGAACGCGAAGTGTCCCTGTCCGGGGCCAGGCAAATCGCCAAGGCCCTGGAAAGCCTCGGGCACATCGTCGCGCCCTGGGACTTCTCCCAGGATTTCCCGAGCTTCCTCGGCGCGGCCAAGGCCTGCGACTTCGTCTTCCTGAACCTCCACGGCGCGCCCGGCGAGGACGGCCTGCCGCAGGCGCTGCTCGACGCGGCCGGCGTGCCCTACCAGGGCGCGGGCCCGGCCGGGTCGTTCCTGGCCCTGTCCAAAGCCGCCTCCAAGCAGCTTTTCGCCGCGGCCGGCCTGGCCACGCCCCGCTGGGTCTTCCTGCCCGGGCCGCCGCCGGCGGGTTTCGCCCCGGATTTTCCCCCGCCCTGGTTCGTCAAGCCCAACAGCGGCGGCTCGAGCGTACACATGTCCCTGGTGCGCGACCCGGCCGCCCTGCCGGCGGCCCTGGCCAAGGTCTTCGCCACGGGCGACGCGGCCCTCGTCGAGGAAGGCATCGACGGCACGGAGCTGACCTGCCCCGTGCTCGGCGACGTCGCCCTGCCGCCCATCCTCATCCGGCCCAAGGCCGGGGAATTCTTCGACTACGCCAGCAAGTACGAGCCGGACGCCGCCGACGAGATCTGTCCGGCCCCCATCCCGGCCGCCCTGACCGAGGAGATCGGCCGCGTCACCCTGGCCGCCCACAAGGCCTTGGGGCTCGACGGCTACAGCCGGGCCGACTTCATGCACGACGGCGAACGCCTCATGCTGCTCGAGGTCAACACCCTGCCGGGCATGACGCCGACGAGCCTGCTCCCCCGGTCGGCCCGGGCAGTGGGCCTGGACTTTCCGGCGCTCATCGCCCGGCTCATCGAACTGGGGCTTGCGCGCCGGGGCAAGAGGCCTTAATTGACCGCAACCGGCGGGCGCGCCCGGCCTTTACGCCGACCCCGTTCCCTTGTACGCTGCCTGCGGCCGATTTTCACGGCCAAGGCCCAAGACCCGCGGAGACATGCATGAAAGCCATTCTGGCCCTTGAAGACGGGACCCTTTTTCACGGCCAAACCTTTACCGGCCAGGGCAGCGCCGGCGGCGAGGTCATCTTCAACACCGGCATGACCGGCTACCAGGAAGTGCTGACCGATCCGTCCTACACCGGGCAGATGGTCTGCATGACCTACCCCCATGTGGGCAACTACGGCATCAACCCCGAGGACATGGAATCGGCCCAAATCCGGGTGGCCGGGTTCATCGTCAAGGAATGCTGCAAGGAGCCCTCCAACTGGCGCTCCACCATGACCCTGCCCGAATACCTGACCAGCCAGGGCGTGACGGGCATCGAGGGCATCGACACCCGGGCGCTCACCCGCCACCTGCGCCTGCACGGGGCCATGCGCGGCTACATCTCCACCGACGTCTCCGACCCCCGCAAGGCAGTGGAGGCGGCCAAGGGCCTGCCCTCCATGGAGGGCCTGGGCCTGGCCGACCGGGTGTCCTGCGACGCGCCCTTCGTCTGGACCGGCAACGGCATCGCCCCGGCGAAGATCGTGGACGGCCGCTACGACTGGCCCGGCGACGGCCCGCGCCTGCTCGTCTTCGACATGGGCATCAAGTGGAACATCATGCGACTTCTCAGCGCCCAGGGCTTCGACCTGCTCATGGTGCCCCACACCACCACGGCCGAGCAGGCCAAGCGCCTGGCCCCGGACGCCGTGTTCCTCTCCCCCGGCCCCGGCGACCCGGCCGCGCTGACGGACCTGGTCCAGACCACGGCCGCATTGGCCGACGCCTATCCCCTGGCCGGCATCTGCCTGGGGCACCAGCTCCTGGGTCTGGCCCTTGGCGGCAGGACCTACAAGCTCAAGTTCGGGCACCACGGCCTCAACCATCCGGTCAAGGACCTGGAAACGGGCCGCATCGAAATTTCCTCGCAAAACCACGGTTTTTGCGTGGACATCGAAAGCCTGTCCGACGTAGAGTTGACGCACGTGAACCTCAACGACGGCACTCTGGAAGGCTTCGCGCACAAGAAAAAGCCCGTCATCGCCATCCAGTTCCACCCGGAGGCGGCGCCCGGGCCCCACGACAGCCGGTATTTCTTCACCCGTTTCCGCAACATCGTGCGCCGGGAGACGGGCAAGTAGACACAAAGGCGCCGATCCGACGGTGAAGTCGCATGTCCGCGGAACTGACCAAGGCCCGGGCCCAGATCAACAAGGTCGGGACGTTTCTCAAGCAGGCCAAGCCCCTGCCCGCCGTCTCGGCCTTGTACGAAGCCGTCAACGCCGTTCTGCGCACGCCCCTGATGAAGGCGGAGAAGGAAGAGTTCTCCAGGCTCATCAACGACGCCGTGCTGCTCCTCAACGGCGACCGCAACCTGCGCAAGATCTATCCGCTCATCCTCGAATTCAGCCCGGGCGGCGAGAAGGAACTCGCCGACACCCTGGTCGGCGTCCTGACCGAACTCCAGGCCACGGCCGTGGAAGAGGCCAAGGACATCATCGCGGACATGGAGCAGCGCATCACCAAGGGCCTGGCCGAAGGCAAGCTGCTCATCGAGGAGAAGCGCTTCGACGAGGCCCGGCAGGTCCTGGAGAAGCTGGCCAAGGAGTTTCCCAACGACGCGGACCTGCGCGCCCGCATCGCCGAGCTGTTCATCAGCGGCGACCTCTACGAGGAAGCCTTCAAGTACCTCGACGAGGCCATCGAGCTTTCCCCGGACCAGATCCACCACTACAACCGCATCGGCATCGTGCTGCGCAAGCTGCGCAAGTACGACATCGCGGAAAAGTACTTCATGCGCGCCGTGGAATTCGCCAAGTCCGATCCCAACCTCTACTTCAACCTGGGCCGGGTCTATCTGGACTGGCAGCGCTGGGACAAGGCCGAACGGGCTTCCCGCCTGGCCCTGCGCCTCTCCCCGGCCTTCATCGAGGCCCACAAGCTCCTCAACTTCGCCCTGAAGAAGCAGGGCAAGGACCCCGAACCCGCCCCGGCGGGCTGAAGACCCCGCCTCCTGCGGCGCATTGTCTGCGTCACCCTGTTTCACGACTGCCGTGCATCACGATCGCCGGGCCCCCACGCCTGCCGTGCCGACGCCTGTCTGCCTCCGCAGCCGCCGGGCCGTGGCGCTGGGCCTTCCGTGCCCCAGCGCGGCCTCTTGGACGGCGTCTCCCGTCAGGCCAAGCAAAAGGGCACAAGGCCCTGCCCCGCGGCCGTAAAGCACCCCCGGATGGCCGCCGGGGTGTCCAGCAGGATCGACTCAGCCCCGCGCCCGTAAAGCGCCCACCTCCCTTCACCGCGTCAGGCCCGGTCGCTTTTGCGCACCGGCGGTGACCTCCCATTTGCCCAAGCGAAGCAAAGCCTTCCCCGGGCGCGAAAACGCGTGCGCGCCTAGCCGCCTCACGTCACGTCCGCGAGAACGAAGCATGTGCATATCGCTGGTAAAATTCTTGAATAGCAGTATTTATTTAAAAAACCATCGTACAGGCAAGGGAAGAGGCGCTAGCCGTCCCGGCCGACCACGATATCGACGATCTCGGGCGCGCCCCAGGCCGGGGCCAGCCGGGCCAGCTCCGCTTTGGGCAACTGGACCAGGACCGGGTGCTTGGCGGCGTCGATCCAGGCCAGGATCGCCAGCATGGCCGGTTCGTTCATGGCCGTGCAGCCGACGGTCGGCGCGCCCGGGCGACGCCACAGGTGCATGAAGATGCACGAGCCCGCCCCGGGCTTGGTGTCGGGCGCGTTGTGGTCGACCATGAGCCCGTAGCGGTAGAGGCCGTCGGGCCGCAGCATGCGGTCCGGACTGTCCCAGTCCCGCACGGCCACGGTGTTCTCGTCCAGGATGCGGTTGTACTGGCTGGAGTTGATGGTTTCCACGCAAACCGTCTGGTTCGTGACCTTGTGCACGGGCATCTTGGCCGGAGCCCAGAGGTTGGCCGGCTCGTAGGCGAAGATGGTGGAGAAGGTGAAGACCCCGGCCGGGGACTTGCCGTCGCCCTCGACCTTGACCGGGCCGCCGGCCGGCGGCGCGCCGTGGAGTCCCCGGCCCCAGGCCAGACCGTTCTTGCCGATCGTCACGGCCACGTCGTCGCCGACCGGCCGCCAGGGGCCGTCGCCCGAGCGCTCGAACCGGCGAAGCCTGGCCTGGTCGGTGGAAAAATCCTCGGTCGCCACCACCACCATCTGCCGGGCCCCGGCCAGGGGCGAGGCTTGGCGGGAGGCGGCCGTGGAGGTCGACACGGCCGACACCGGACGTTTGGAAGCGGTCTGGCAGGCGGCGAGGACGGCGACGAGGCACAATACGAGCGGGAAGACAAGATGCTGACGGCGCATGGGCGTCTCCGTGTGTTTGGGGATATTGCGGGTCGTTGGGACAGGCTTACACCCATTTCCCGCGTCCTGGCCAGGGGTTGCCGTGATTTCCCCCGTCTTTGCCCTCTCCATGGGTGCCTTCGCCATAGCGTCACGTCAAGAGGACTTGTCCGGCGGCGCTAAACGGGGCATGCTGCTTGAGAATCGAACAACACGCCCGGGCAGGCCGGCTGGCCGACCCGGACGCCAAGACCGGGGCGCGTTCCCTCCCCCGGGCCGGGAGTGCGCCAATGATCCACTGGGACCCCAGTCTGTCCGTGGGCGTCGCGGAAATCGACGCCCAGCATCAGGCCATCATCGATCTGGTCAATGGCCTCGAAAGCAAGCAGGGATGCGAGGAGCCGGCTGTGGTGGCCGAAGCCCTGCGCTTTTTGCGCGACTACTTCGACCGGCACTTCGCCATGGAGGAGAGCCTCATGCGCGAGACCGGTTACCCGCAGTTGGCGGAACACGCCGGGCAACACGAGCTTTTCGTCAACAACGTCATCTTTTTCGAGATCGAAAAGGAATTCGGCTTGGTGACGAGCCAGATGATCGACGACCTGCTGGTCTTTCTCACGGGCTGGATCGTGGACCACATCGCCAATCGGGACAAGGCCCTGGGCGAATACCTGCGCGGCGGGGGCTAGCCGCCCGCCGGTCGGGGACGGTGGGCCGGGGACACGGCACGGGACCGCCAGCGCGGATATCAGGCCAGGGAAACGAGCAGCTCGGCCACCTTGCGGCTGTCGGCCTGGCTGGGATCGTCCTCCCGGGCCAGGGGCACGTCCAGGACCTCCACGCCCAGGCGGCGGATGGCGGCCAGGTCCAGGGCGTTTTCGTAGGCCCCGTGCGCGGCATCCACCAGCACGAAGCGCAGCAGGTCCTGGCGCTGGCAGGGCTTGGCGCAGCCGGCTTCCAGGGTTTCCAGGAGCCGGGCCACCTGGCCGGCCACGGTCATGCCGTACTGCTCCGGATCGTGGCCGAGGTTGGGGATGTAGACCTTGGGGCAGGTGTTGGCGGCCACGGCGTCGCCCACGCCCTGGGGCAGCAGGTTGGCCAGCAGGCTCGAATAGAAGCTGCCGAAAGGATAGCAGATCACGTCGGCCTGGCGGATGAGGACTTCGGTCTTCTCGCGGATGCGCACCGTGGTCGGCGTCGGGTCGTCGAGGGTCTGCGTCAGCCACATCCGCGTGATGGGCGCGTCGATGGGCGCGGCCTCCTTGCCGGTCATGCGATGCTGGCCGATGACGACCCGGCCGTTTTCCAGCTCGCAGGCCAGGTGCAGATCGGCGTTGACCACCGGGCGCACCACGCCGCGCGCCTCCACCAGCTTCATGAACAAGTAGATGACCGGATCGAGCATGCGGTTGTAGTTGAAATAGCCGCCGGTCAGGATGCAGTTGCCGATGCTGGCCCCGCGCAGGTCGAAGGATTCGGGGCGGCGCTGCTCGAAAAAACGCAGATGGGTGCGGATGATCTTGCGCATGGGGTCGGGCACGCGGCGCACGAGCGGGTCCTCGCCGGCGATCATCCGGTGCAGGCGCTTGACGAGCTCCTCCTGGGAGGCGTCCTTGGGCAGGCGATAGGCGAACAGCTCGAACACGGCCGGATTGCCGGTGATGGAACGGTCGGCCAGGGCCATGATGCGGTTGCGCAGGTCGCCCACGGCCGGCATGGCGAAATGGCGGCGCAGCACGGCCGAGGAGCCGCCGGAATCGAAGGGCGTGATAAGGTGGATCGAGTTGGCGGTGTATTCGATGAGCGTTTCGCTTAAGCCCCGAAGCGCCGTGCCGCCGCTGAAGAAGAGGACCTTCGGGCCGAGCTCCGGGGCGCGCCGGTACAAGGTCGCCTTGGCGGCGTCGGGCAGGCGGATGTTTCGGGCGATGGTCACGCGCGCGGAGGATTTCTTGTCGGGCACGGCCGTTCCTTTTTGACTGTCCGAAAAATGGCGTCGTCTCCGGGCGCTCAGGCGGGGCAGGCCGCGGCGGCCCTGGCGTCGAGAAGGTCCAGGCACAGGGCGGCGGCGCGGGGGAAGTCCGTCCCGCCCTCGAGCAGCAGCACCGGGCAGTCGGCGAGAAGTTCGAGATACTCCTCGGGGCGGGCCCGGCGCGGCCCCTCCTCGAAAAAGACCCCCAGATCCTTCATGAAGGCGGGGAGCAGCGCCTCCCGCTCCCGGCCCTCGACCCAGCGTTCGTCCAGGCCTCCCCGGTCGGGACGCCAGCGCAGCACGACCAGGGCGGCCAGCGTCGAGCGCAGCCTGAACCGACCCGGGCCGAAGCAGTCGCGGATGGGCACGTCGTGCTTGCGTTCGAGCGTCCACAGCGCCTCGCGCGACAGGCGGGCGTAGCCGGCGCGCTCCTCCTCGGTGAGCAGCGGCGCCAGGCGGTCGTTGTGCAGCATCGTGCCCGGATTGACGCGGGGCATACGGGCCACGCCGGTCATGACCAGGCCCTGCTCCGCCGGCCCGACCAGGAGCCGGTCGTTGGAGGAAAACGACGCTCCGTGGCGCATGATCTCCAGGGCCAGGGTGGACTTCCCCGCCCCGGCGAAGCCCGCTATGGCCAGCCCCGCCCCGGCGACGGACACGCCGGCGGCATGGAAGAGCAGCGCCCCGTCCCGCAGCTCCCGGTCGGCGGCCCGGGCATTGATGCAGTTGACGACCTGGTCGACATGGCCGACGCACGGCCCGAGCACGTAGTGCCCGCCGCGCCCGAACACGAGCCACATGCCGGTGCGCCGCTTGCGCACCGCCCGGCCGTCGGCCAGGTCCGCATACTCTTCCTTGGCCTCGTCGTCTGCGCCTTCCCACAGCACGAAAGGCAGGTCCAGGGACACCGGGCCGTGGTCCAGGACCGTCACCTCGATGTCCGCCGCGTCCGCGTCGCCGGGAAAATCCCGGTAATGGTCGGCCAGGGCGTCCATGACCGCCCCGGAGTTGGAACGCAGGCGCACCCCGGTCCGGCCCAGGCGCAGGCCGAGGACGAGAGGGGCCGAAACGCCCCGGGCGTAGGCCTCGGCGACGCCGCGGCAGGTGACCGGTCCTTGCTCCATGCGCTTTTTCTCGCCACGCTTTCCGGGCGTTACCTGGGCTGGCACTGCTGGCTCAGCGTCGCGCCCTTGAGGATGAAAACGACCACCTCGGCCAGGTTGGCGGCGTAGCCGCCCATGCGCTCGAAGCACCGGGCCGCCAGGATCGCCCGCACCGAGGCTTCCGGCTGGGCATGGCACTGGGACAGGGCCTCGGTGATGCAGCGCATGGCCGCCGTGGCCAGTTCCCTGGCCTGCTCGTCCAGGCGGCAGACTTCCATGGCCTGGTTCAGGTCGTCCGCGACGAAGGCTTGGGTGACCAGGCCGAACATGTGCGCCGTGTGGGCGGCCAGGGCTTCCAGGGACTTGTCGCAGTCGCCGGGCAGGCCGGGCCCGTTCAGGGCGCTTTCGGCCACGCCCACGGCCTCGTCGGCCAGCCGTTCCAGGTTGATGCTGGCCCGAGCGTAGCCCACGATGCGGCGCAGGTCGAGGGCCACGGGCTGCTCCAGGGCCAACAGGCGCAGGCAGGTTTCGTCGAGGTCGCAGGCCTGTTGGTTGATGCCCTTGTCCGCCTCCATGATCTGGCGGGCCACCGCTCCGTCGTTTTGCAGATAGGCCGCCACGGCCCCCTGCCTGGAGGTCTCGACGCACTGGAACAGCGCGACGACGCGCGCCTTGAGGGCCTCCAGTTCCGCGTGGAAATGCGATCTCGGTTCCATCTCTCAAGCTCCCGACGCCCTGGTTTCAGGGCCTTGTTTGACGTGTGATTTTCAAGGCGACGAGCCGACCCCACGCGTATGCTTTCCAAGGCATGGCGACTCCACCTGGGAGGATGTGCCGGGATTTCGCGAACCATGAAAAACCGGCCGCGCCGCCGTGGGCAGCCGGCACGCCACGAAATCACTGACAAACCACCTTGACGATCCCGCCATGGAAATGTGGCGAACAGGTGACAATGAGTCGAGTGTCCGGCCGGAGATGACAACGCAACGTCCTTCGGTAGGGCCGTCGGACGTCGGCGATCGGGGGATGCGCCGCGCGTGCCGCCGGTCCCGGCCTGGCCGCAACAGCCGCTTCCGGCGGAGCCGCGCCCGGACGCGCCCATCGCGGCGGGCCTTACCGGGACTTGCGCCGCAGCAGGTACTCGAGCAGCAGGGCGGCCAGGGCCTCCGGGTTCTCCATGGCCACGGCGCGCCGGGAAAACTCCCGGGCCAGGGAGCGCTCGCCCAGGGCCCGCAGCACCGACATCCCCTGCCGGCGCAACCCTTCGGCCTGCGCCGCCACGTCGCGGGGTTCGAGCATGGACGGTTCCATGCCATTCCCATGCGCCGCCGCCGCGCCCGGAACAAGCGTCATTTGCGTGACGATCCGTTCCCGCGCGTCAACAAAAGAGCGGGCAACCGCAACCGGCCCGCCACGGGGCGGCGCTAGAAGGCCCAAACGCCGCCCGACGCCGCCACGGCCCGTCCCGCCGCCGGTCGTCCCGCCGGTCCTTTTCCTTCTAAGGAGAGACCATGAAGATCGACCTGCACGTGCATTCCAAATTTTCCACCCGGCCCTCCCAGTGGGTGCTGCAAAAGCTCAACTGCCCGGAGAGCTTCACCGAGCCCATGCGCATCTACGAGGAGGCCAAGCGCAAGGGCATGGGCCTGGTCACCATCTCCGACCACAACCGCATCGAAGGGGCGCTGTCCATCGCCCACCTGCCCGACACCTTCATCAGCGAGGAAGTGACTTCCTACTTCCCGGAAGACCGCTGCAAGGTCCACGTGCTGGTCTACGACATCAACGAAGCCATCCACCGGGAACTCCAGCGCCTGCGCGAGAACGTCTACGACCTGGTGGACTACCTGCGCCGGGAGAACATCCACCACGCCGCGGCCCACCCCCTCTTCGGGGTCAACGACCGCATCACCGTGCCGAATTTCGAAAAGCTCCTGCTGCTCTTTCGCAACTTCGAGATCAACGGCGCGCGCGACGCCTGGCAAAACGACTGCCTGCGCGAGATCATCCCGAGCCTCGGCGAGGACGCCATCTGGCGGCTGGCCGAGAAGTACGGCATCGACCCCGGCTATACCCAGCCCTGGCGCAAGAACCTCATCGGCGGCTCCGACGACCACAGCGCCCTCTACATCGCCTCCACCTACACCCACGTGGACGGCGCGACCAACCTCAGGGAATTCCTCGACGGCCTGGAAAACGGCGCGGCCAGGGCCGTGGGCGCGTCCTCCACGCCCCGCACCATGGCCCGCACCCTCTACAGCATCGCCTACCAGTACTACAAACACCGCTTCAGCATCGATCGCTTCCTGGACAAGGACGTGAGCCTCAAGGTCATCGACCGCTTCCTCGAACCGGGCGAACAGGCCAGCGTCGGGCTGGCCTTCAAGCTGCGCACCAGGATCGTGCGCACCCTCACCCGCCGCCGCTCCACGGCCAACACGCCGCTCAAAGACCTCATCCGCACCGAGACCGAGTCGCTCATCCGCTCCGACGCCACGCTCATGGAATTCGCCCAGGCCGGCGTGCTCAACGGCGAGAACCTGGAAAGCGGCTGGTTCTCCTTCGTCAACCGGGCCACCAACCGCATCGCCTCCCACTTCGCCCGGACGCTGCTGGACCACGTCAGCGGGGCCAACGTTTTCGACATCTTCGGCACCCTGGGCTCGGCCGGGGCGCTCTACACCATGCTCGCCCCCTACTTCCTGGCCTACTCCATCTTCACCAAGGACCGGCAGTTCAGCACCGAGGTCCGCAAGGCCGTCACCGGAAAAAACGGCCAGGGCGACGAAGTCCGCGTGGCCCACTTCACCGACACCTTCCACGAGATCAACGGCGTCTCGGGCACCCTGCGCCAGCAGGCCGAACTGGCCATCCGCACCGGCAAGGGCCTGTCCATCGTCACCTGCGACCACGGCCAGCGCGTCTTCGAGCCGGGAGTCCAGAACTTCAAGCCCATCGGCGTCTACCACCTGGACGAATACCCGGACCAGAAGCTCTTCTACCCGCCGCTTCTGGAAATGCTCCACTACGTCTACGCCGGCGGCTTCACCCGCATCCACTCGGCCACGCCCGGCCCCATCGGCCTGGCTGCGCTGTGCATCGCCAAGACCCTGCGCCTGCCCATCTACGGCACCTACCACACCGCCCTGCCCCAGTACGCGCAGATTCTCACCGGCGACGAGGCCATGGAAGACCTCACCTGGAAATTCATCATCTGGTACTACAACCAGATGGACCTCGTTTACATCCCCTCCCGGGAAACCGGGCGGGAACTCGAGGAGAAGGGCCTCGACCCGGCCAAACTGCGGCTGTTTCCCCGGGGCGTGGACGTCGCCCGCTTCCACCCGGCCAAGCGCTCGGACGACGTCGCCGGCCGCTTCCAGATGGGCGGCGGCCCGCGCCTGCTCTACGCCGGCCGGGTGTCCCGCGAGAAGGACCTGCACCTGCTGGCCCAGGCCTTTCGGGCCGTCAGCGCCAAGCGCAAGGACGCGACCCTGACCGTGGTCGGTGACGGCCCCTTCCTCGACGAGTTGCGCGCCCTGCTCGAAGGCACGCCCACCACCTTCACCGGCTACCGCGAAGGCGAGGAACTGGCGGCGCTTTTCGCCAGCAGCGACCTGTTCGTCTTCCCCAGCGCCACCGACACCTTCGGCAACGTCGTGCTGGAAGCCCAAGCCTCGGGACTGCCCATCATCGTCACCGACCAGGGCGGACCCATGGAAAACATCCTGCCCGGCGAGACCGGACTGGTCGTGCCGGCCGGCGACGCCGCCGCGCTCCAGGCGGCCATGGAAACCCTGCTCGCCGATCCCGCGCGCATGCGGACCATGGGCCTGGCCGGCCGGGCCTACGCCGAGGAACGCACCATCGAACAGGCCTTCGAAGACTACTGGGCCATGTACGACGGCGACGCCGTGGCCGCGCCCGCCACCGACGCCGCGCCCAGGCCCGAAAAGCCCCAGCGCATGGTCGTCGCCGCCTAACTGTTGGAAGAACCGGGACGCTGTCCCGGCCCTGCCAGGGCGTTGCCCTGGACCCATCGGGGCGTTGCCCCGAACCCCACTGGGGGGAGTCACTCCCCCCAGGCCCCCCCGTCGGCGTGGTCGGACGGGGGGACTGCGGTCACCGGTGCGGTTTGCCTTGGCGGACCGAAGATGGGGGCGGAATTTCGCCTGCCGCTGCCGCCGCTGACGCGG
>NZ_JARKOZ010000223.1 GCF_029978005.1 Solidesulfovibrio sp.
AGTATTGTCAAACATGGCCGCCGCGGCGCTGGGGGGGTATAACGGGGTGTCGTGGGGGGCCGCCGCCGTGGGGCGCCGGCCCCCGACAATCTTCGCGGCGGGGACGGCCTCAGGCCGGCAGGGCGGCCTGGCCGTCGCTTCGGATTTCGGCGACCAGGACGGAAAGCCCTTGCGCCTGGTCGGCCAGTTCGGTCACGGCCGTGGCCGACTGGAGCATGGCGTCGGCGGTCTCCGAGGCGATGCGGTGGATGGCGGCCACGGACTGGTTGACTTCCTCCACCGAGGCCGACTGCTCCTCGGCCGCCGTGGCGATGGCCCGGACCTGTTCTCCGGCCGCTTCCACCACGGCCACGATGTCGGCCAGGGCCGCGCCCGAGGATCTGGCCAGGGTCGTGGCCTCCTCGACGCTGGCCACGGCGCCGTCCACCAGGGACACGGTTTCGATGGTGCCCTGCTGGATGCCGGCGATGGCCTCGCCCACCTCCTTGGTGGCGGCCATGGTCTTTTCGGCCAGTTTCCTGACCTCGTCGGCGACCACGGCGAAGCCGCGCCCGGCCTCGCCGGCCCGGGCCGCCTCGATGGCGGCGTTGAGGGCCAAAAGGTTGGTCTGGTCGGCGATGTCGGAAATGACGTTCATGACCGCGCCGATGCCCTGGGCCCGCCGGCCAAGGCCCGACATGGTGTCCTTGAGGCCCACGGCCCGGCCGCGCACGGTGTCCACGGCCGCGACCACGGAATCGGCCAGCGTCGCGCCCCGGCGGGCCATCTCCTGGGCCTGGCGGGCGTTTTCCGCCGTGTCGGCGGCGTTTTTGGCCACCTCGAGGATGGTGGCGTTCATCTGCTCCATGGCCGTCGCGGCGCCCTGCACCCGGTCGCTTTGCTCGATGGCCCCCTGGCTCGACTGTTCGATCTGGGCCGAGAGCTCCTGGGAGGCCGAGGCCATGCGTTCGGCCACGGCGGCGGCTTCGGCGGCGGCGTGGCCGATGACGGCGTTTTGCGAGGCGATCCGCTGCTGCTGGCGGCGCAGTTCCGACAGGTCCGTGAACATGGCGAAGCCGCCCAGGCACGTGCCGTCGAGGTCGAAAAGCGGCGCGGCGTCGATCTGGGTGAAGGCCGTGTTGCCCTTGCGGGTCGGCGTCTCGGTCTGGATACCTGTGATGGCCCGGCCCTCGGCCACGGCTCGGCCGGTGATGGTCTGCCGCCCGGGGTCGCCGTAGAAGAACTGGCCGACCGGCTGGCCCAGGTAGTCCTCGGGCTTGCCGTCGGCCTCCAGGAAATCGAGCACGGGCTGGTTGATGAAGCGCAGGTTGCCGGAGGGTCCCGAGACCACGCAGGCCAGCGGCATGGCGTCCAGGAGGCCCTTGGCGAAGCCCAGGCGTTCCTTGAGCTGGCCGACCATGGTGCGCACGTGCCCGGCCAGGCCGGCCATCTCGAAGCGGAACCGCCCGGACAGGGTCGCGGCGTAGTCGCCGGAGCCGATACGGTCGGCGTACATCGACAGGGCGGCCAGGGGCCGCAGCACCAGGCGGCGGCTGACGAGCGCGATGACGGTCGTGACCAGGGCGACCACGGCCAGCCCCACGCCGGCCAGCACCCAGCGCTGGGCCCGGGCCGTGGCCGTCAGGTCGGACCGGGAGGCGGTCATGGCCGTGTACCAGCCCGTGGCGGCGCTGCGCGTCACGGCCATGACCTTTTCGTCGCCCTTCCAGACGTAGTCGAACACGCCGCTTTGGGCGGCCATGAGCTTCCGGACGAAATCGAGCTTGGACACGTCCTGCCCGACCTGTTCGGCGTCCGCGCCGTGGGAGAGCACCGTGCCCGAGGCGTCCAGGGCGAAGCCGTAGCCTTTCTCGCCCAGGCGCAGGGGCGCGACCAGGCCGGCGGCGACGCCCGCGATGTCCATGTTGACGATCACGCCGCCTCTGACCTTGCCGTCCGGGCCGAGGACCGGGCTGGCCGCCGACACGATGAGCCCGCCGCCGTGCTTGGCCCGCATGGCCGTGGGCGTGACGTAAGCGGTCTGGCCGGAGCGGTAGGCCGCCACGTACGGGCGTTCGGCGTAGGAAGGGCCCGCCTCGAAGTCCTGGCCTGCGGCGTCGCGCCCGGCCAGCAGCTTGCCCGAGGCGTCGAGGACCAGAATGGAGCGGACGCCCTTGTAGCTGCCCAGCGTCTCGGCCAGCACCGTTTTGGCGATGGCCGGATTCCCGTCGTAGGCGTCGCGGACGCCCGGCCGCCGGGCCAGGGCGACGGCCAGTTCCATGGCCGCCGCGGCGTGGATGTCCAGGGCCTTGGAGGCGGCGTCGGCCATCTGGCGCATGGACTGCTCGGCCATGGACTCGGCCAGGGCGGTGGTGGTGTGCGAGACGTAGAGGAGCAGGGCCAGGATGCCGGCCAGGACCGTGGTCCCGACGGCGAGGGTCAGCACGCCGCTGATGCCTAGGGTGCGCATGGGGTACTCCAGGGAAGATGTTGCGCCGGAATCGGGGGCGGTTCGGCCCCCGGCCGATGTTCGAGGAAGGGGACTGTACGGGCAGCGTGTGTCGGAAAGGAAACGGCGGCGCGGCGATGCGGCGGCGGGGACTGTACAAGTGGCCTGGTGCGGCGTATCTGTCAGAATGGGAATGACGCTTTCGCAAGGTTCGGCATGGGCGAGGCGTCGGGCGGCCCGACGTGGGAACCCTGTCCCGGCCCGAACCGGGTCGCATCCCCGGAGGCGCGTATGAGCAACGGCATGTTCCTGCTGGTCCTGATCGTGTTCGGCTTCGTGGTCCTGGCCTACTTCAACCGCCGGGCCAAGAACTACAAGGAGCGCCATCCGGGCAAGGACAATCCCATCGACAAATGGATGACCGGCAAGGACGACCGGGACGACGATCTGTAAGCCGCCCGGACGGGGCAGCCCCGCCCGTCCCGACGGCGGGAGGCGACATGATGCGTGCCCGAATCATGCGGCTGGTCTATTTTTCCCCAACGGGAACCTCGCGCAGGATCGTGCGGGGCATCGGCCAGGGGCTCGGCCTGAAGACGTGCGAGGAGCTCGACTTGACGGGGCCGGCCCGCCTGGCTGCGCCCCCTTCGGACAAGGACGTGCTGACCGTGGTCGGCGCGCCGGTCTACGCCGGACGCCTGCCGGCCGAGGCCGTGCACCGGCTGCGGCGGCTGCGGGGGGCGGGGGGGCCGGCCGTGGTCACCGTGACCTACGGCAACCGGGCCTTCGAGGACGCCTTGCTGGAACTGCGCGACCTGGCCGGGGAGCTCGGCTTCGTGCCGGTCGGCGGCGGGGCGTTCGTGGGCGAGCATTCCTACAGTTCGCCCGAAACGCCCATCGCCTCGGGGCGGCCGGACGGCAAGGACCTGCGGGCGGCCCGGGACTTCGGCCGGGCCGTGGCGGCCAAGCTCGGCTGGCTGGGCGATCTGGCCGCCTGGACGCCGCTCTCGGTCCCGGGCGACTTCCCCTACCGGGAATCCGGGCTTTCCGGCGGCGTCGCGCCGCGCACGCTCCCCGAGCTCTGCGAGGCCTGCGGCCAGTGCGCCACGGCCTGTCCCATGGGAGGCATCCGCCTGGACGGGGGAGCGGTGCTCACGGAGGCGGCGCGCTGCATCCGCTGCTGCGCCTGCGTCAAGGGCTGCCCCAGCGGGGCGCGCGTCTTCGACCACCCGGCCCTGCTGGAGACGGCGCGCCGGCTGGCCGCGACCTGCCGGGAACGCCGGGAGCCAGAGACGTTTCTCTGATCGGGCCGGCTATTTGAGCAGGGTGAGGAACTTTCCGGTCACGGAGTCGGGGTTGGCCTTCAGTTCCTCGGGCGTGCCCCGGGCCACGATGCGCCCGCCGGCCTCGCCGCCGCCGGGGCCGAGGTCGAGCACGTAGTCCGAGGCCGCGACCACGTCGGTGTTGTGCTCGATGACCACCACGCTGGCCCCCTTGTCCACGAGTTTGTGCAGTACGGTGATGAGCTTGCCCACCTCCTGCATGTGCAGGCCGGTGGTGGGCTCGTCGAGGATGTAGAGCGCCCCGGGCAGGCTGCGCTTGCCGAGCTCGCGCGAGATCTTGATGCGCTGGGCCTCGCCGCCGGACAGGGTCGTGGCCGGCTGGCCCAGGTGCAGGTATTCGAGGCCCACTTCCTCGAGCACGGCCAGCCGGCGGTCGAGCACCGGATAGTTCTCGAAAAAGCCCCGGGCCTGGCGCACGGTGAGGTCGAGCACCTCGGCGATGGTCAGGCCCTTGTAGCGCACGTCCAGGGTCTCGCGGTTGTAGCGAAGCCCCCCGCAGACCTCGCAGGTGACGTAGATGTCCGGCAAAAAGTGCATCTCCACCCGGATCTGGCCGTCGCCGCCGCAGGCCTCGCAGCGCCCGCCCTTGACGTTGAAGCTGAAGCGGCCCGGCTTGAAGCCGCGCCGCTTGGCGTCGGGCGTGCCGGCGAAGATCTCGCGGATCTCGTCGAAGACCTTGGTGTAGGTGGCCGGGTTGGAGCGCGGCGTGCGGCCGATGGGCGTCTGGTCGATGCTCACGATCTTCTCGACGAGCCCCGCGCCCTCGATGCCGGCGATCATGCCCGGCGCGTCCACCTTGAGGCCCTTGGACAGGGCCAGGTGCTTGTAGAGGGTGTCCATGACCAGCGAGCTCTTGCCCGAGCCGGACACGCCCGTGACGCAGACCAGCCGGCCGAGCGGAATCTCGGCGTCGATGTTTTTGAGGTTGTTGGTGGTCACGCCGCGAAGGACCAGGGACTTCTCCCCGGTGCGGCGCGTCTCGGGGATGGGCGAGGCGGCGTCGCCGCGCAGGTACTTGCCGGTGAGGGACTTGCCGTCGGCCAGCATGCCGGCCACGTCGCCCTGGTAGACGATCTCGCCGCCCAGACGCCCCGAGCCGGGGCCGAGTTCGATGACGTGGTCGGCGTTTCGGATGGTGGCCTCGTCGTGCTCCACCACGAGCACGGTGTTGCCCCGGCCCTGCAGCTGGCGCAGGGTGCCGAGGAGCCGGTCGTTGTCGCGGGGATGCAGGCCGATGCTCGGCTCGTCCAGAACGTAGGTGACCCCGACCAGGCCCGAGCCGAGCTGCCCGGCCAGGCGGATGCGCTGGGCTTCGCCGCCGGAGAGCGTGGCCATGTTGCGGGCCAGGGCCAGGTAGTCCAGGCCGACGCCCGTGAGAAATTTCAGGCGGTGGGTGAGTTCCTTGAGCAGCGGCTCGGCGATGATCGCCTCGGCCCCGGCGAAGCGCAAGCCCGAAAGCCAGGCCAGGGCCTTGTCGATGGGCAGGGAGCAGAAGGCGAAGATGTCGGCGTCGGCCACTTTCACGGCCAGGGCCTCGGGCCGCAGCCTGGCCCCCTGGCAGACCGGGCAGGGCCGGGACTGGCGGTAGCGGGCCAGTTCGTCGCGCCAGACCGAGCCGAAGGACTGGCCGTGCTCGAGCAGGTGGACCACGCCGTCCCAGCCGAAGGCCTTGTCCCCGAAAAAGAGCGCCGCCCAGGCCTCGGCCGAGAAATCGGCCAGGGGCGTGCGCAGGGAAAACCCGTGGCGTTTGCCCAGATCCTCCAGCCGGCGGGCGTAGCGGGCCAGGGCGCGCTCGCTCTTCCAGGGCAGGATGCCGCCCGTGGCCAGGGACAGGCCCTTGTTGGGGGCGAGCAGGGCCGGCTCGAAGTATTCCACCGCGCCGATGCCCGAGCAGGCCGGGCAGGCTCCCTGGGGGCTGTTGAAGGAAAAGAGCTGGGGCGAGGGCTTGGGCACGCTGATCTTGCAGGTGGGGCAGGAGGAGGCCGTGGAAAAGACCCGGTCCGCCGCCTTGCCTTCGTGGTCGGCGATGATGAGCCGCCCCTCGCCCTGGGCCAGGGCCAGCTCCACCGAATCCGACAGGCGCGAACGGATGCCGTCTTTGACCACCAGCCGGTCCACCACGAGGTCGATGTTGTGGCGCTTGTTCTTTTCGAGTTCCGGCATGGGCTCCAGGGGGGCCACCGCGCCATTGACGCGGATTCTCGCGAATCCCTGGCTCTTGAGCTTTTTGAGCCGGTCGGCGTGGGTGCCCTTCTGGTGCTCGACCAGGGGGGCCAGCAGCAGGAGCTTCGCGCCCTCGGGCAGGGCCAGCACGTCGTTTATGATTTCGTCCGTGGTGCGGGCGGCGATGGGCTGGCCGCACTTGGGGCAGTGGGGCTTGCCCAGGCGGGCGAAGAAGACGCGCAGGAAGTCGTAGATTTCCGTCACCGTGCCGACCGTCGAGCGCGGGTTTCGCGTGGCGGTCTGCTGCTCCAGGGAGATGGCCGGGGACAGCCCCTCGATCTTGTCCACCTGGGGCTTGTCCATCTGGGGCAAAAACTGCCTGGCGTAGGCCGAGAGGGACTCCACGTAGCGGCGCTGGCCCTCGGCGTAGACGATGTCGAAGGCCAGGGTGGACTTGCCCGAGCCCGAGGGGCCGCACACGACCACCAGCTGGTCGCGGGGAATGTCCAGGGATATGTTCTTGAGGTTGTGCTGGCGCGCTCCCTCGATGCGGATGACTCGCTGACTCATGAAAACTCCGGAATCGTTCTGAACAAGCCCAGATAATCCCTTGGCGGGAAAAGGCAAGCGCAATCGCTCGCCTGCGCCGGGCCGTTACAGGAAGAGCAGAAGCGAAACGGCCATCACGGCCATGCCCGCGATCAGGCCGTAGATGGCCATGTGGTGCTCGCCGAACTCCTCGGCGGCCGGGAGCAGTTCGTCCAGCGAGATGTAGACCATGATCCCGGCCACGCTCGCGAAGAGCACGCCAAAGACCACCGGGGTGAAGAAGGGCATGAGCAGCACGTAGCCCACCAGCGCGCCCACCGGCTCGGTGACGCCCGAGAGGAAGGAGAGCGCGAAGGCCTTCTTGCGGCTGCCCGTGGCGTAGTAGAGCGGGATGGACACCGCGATGCCCTCGGGGATGTTGTGGATGGCGATGGCCGTGGCGATGGCCACGCCCAGGGCGGGCTCGGTCAGGGCGGCCGTGAAGGTGGCCAGCCCCTCGGGGAAGTTGTGGATGGCGATGGCCAGGGCCGCGAACAACCCGGTGCGCCTGAGCTTGGCGAAGTCGTGGGTCTCGTTCTTGGGCAGGTTCTCCTGGCCCCAGTCCATCTCCTCGATGGTGTGCATCTCGTGGGGGTTCTCGTAGCTGGGCACGAGCTTGTCGATGAGCGCGATGAGCGCCACCCCGCCGAAGAAGGCCCCCGCCGTGCTCCAGGCACCGCCCACCTTGCCCAGGGACCCGGTGAGCACCTCCTGGGCCTTGGCGAAGATCTCCACGAAGGAGACGTAGATCATCACCCCGGCCGAGAACCCGAGGGCCATGGACAGGACTCGCGTGTTGGTCCTGCGGGTCAAAAAGGCGATCATGGAGCCGACGCCCGTGGCCAGGCCCGCGAAAAGGGTCAGGGAAAAGGCGATCAACACCGTTTCGGAATCGAACTGCATCTGTGGTCCTCTGGGAAGGCTGGTTGGATCGGCTGAAGGGCCACCCTAGCCGGACAGGGTGTCGATGAGAAGCGCGACGTTGAGCGCGATGACCACCGCTGCTATCACGGCGAGCAGCGCCGTGGTGGAGGGCTTGTTGGCCCACTTGCCCATGACCTTCTTCGACGAGGTCAGGTAGAGCTGGAGCAGGATGGTGAAGGGCAGCTGGATGGACAGGGCGATCTGCGAGTAGATGAGCCCCGTGAACGGGTCCGGGATGACGAGGATCATCAGGTAGGCCAGGCCAAGGGTCAGGGCGACGCCCAGGCGGGTGTGCAGGTCGCGGATGTCGTAGGGCTCCTTGAAGATGCCCGCGAAGATGGCCCCTCCGGCCATGCCCGCCGTGAGCGAGGAGGCCACGCCCGCCAGCAGCAGGGCCAGGGCGAAGACCAGCGCGGCCGACCCGCCCACCAACGGGGTGAGCAGGTTCTGGGCCTGCTCCAGTTCCGTGACGGCCACGCCGTGGGTGAAGAACGCGGCGGCGGCCAGGAGGATCATGGCGGAGTTGATGGCCCAACCGATGATCATGGACACCAGCGTGTCCAGGAACTCGTACTTGAGCTGGTGGTGGATCATGGAGTCGTTGTCCAGGTTCCACTGGCGGCTCTGGATGATCTCGGAGTGCAGGAAGAGGTTGTGCGGCATGACCACCGCGCCCAGCACGCTCATGACGATGGGCACCGAGCCGTCGGGAAACGAGGGCACGACCCATCCGGCCACGGCCTGGGGCCAGTCGATCCTGACCATGGCCAGCTCGAAGATGAAGGACAGGCCGATGAGCGAGACGAAGCCGATGATGTAGCGCTCGATGCGCCTGTAGGAGTTGGCGAAGAGCATCCAGGCCACCACGAAAAGGCACAGGAGCGCCCCCAGCCACAGGGGCAGGCCGAAGAGCATCTTGAGCGCGATGGCCCCGCCCAGAAGCTCGGCCAGTGCCGTGGAGACCGAGGCCAGCACGGCCGTGCCCAGCACGAAGTTGGACGCGGGCTTCGGCAGGTGGTGCGAAGCGCACTCCGAGAGGCAGAGCCCCGTGGCGATGCCCAGGTGCGCGGCGTTGTGCTGCAGGACGATGAGCATGACGGTGGAGAGCGTCACCATCCACAGGAGCTTGTAGCCGAACCCGGCCCCGGCGGCC
>NZ_JARKOZ010000224.1 GCF_029978005.1 Solidesulfovibrio sp.
GGCAGACCGTGTGGCACCAGGTGCTTCCGGCCGCCATGCCCGGCATTCTGACCGGGACGATCATCGCTCTTTCCCGCGCGATTGGAGAGACCGCGCCGCTGATCGTGATTGGCGCCTCAGCGGTTATCTTCGTCGATCCCGGCGGGCCGTTCTCGAAGTTCACGGCGCTGCCGGTTCAGATTTGGCAGTGGACCGCCCGGCCACAAGAGGAGTTCCGCAATATCGCCGCCGCGGCGATCATCGTACTGCTGGGCTTGCTCCTCTTCATGAACTCGTTCGCGATCATCCTGCGTCAACGTCTGAGCAAGAAGCTGTAGGGGTACGGGAAAGCATGACTCAAAGAGAGCTGTTGAACGATGGCAAGCACGCCATCGAAATCCGCAACCTGAACGTCTATTATGGCGAGAAGCTGGCGGTCAAACACATCACGATCCCGATCGCGCGGCACAAGATCACGGCCTTCATCGGTCCGTCGGGATGCGGCAAGAGCACGGTACTCCGCTCACTCAACCGCATGAACGACCTGATTCCGGGCACCCGGGTCGAAGGCGAGCTGACCCTGGACGGGGAGAACGTCTACGCCTCGACCCTGGACGTGGTCGAGCTGCGCCGCCGGGTGGGCATGGTCTTCCAGAAGCCCAACCCCTTTCCCAAGACCATTTTCGAAAACGTCGCCTACGGCCTTCGGGTCGGCGGCGTACGCGACAACACCTACATCTCCCAGCAGGTGGAAAAAAGCCTCAAGGGCGCGGCGCTCTTCGACGAGGTCAAGGACCGCATCCACGACTCGGCCCTGGGCCTTTCCGGCGGCCAGCAGCAGCGCCTGTGCATCGCCAGGGCCCTGGCCATCGAACCCGAGGTGCTCCTTATGGACGAGCCGGCCTCGGCGCTCGACCCCATCGCCACCCAGAAGATCGAGGAGCTCATCCACGATCTCAAGCGCAACTTCACCATCATCATCGTCACCCACAGCATGCAGCAGGCCGCCCGCGTCTCGGACCGCACCGCCTTTTTCTACATGGGCAAGCTCATCGAGGTGGACGCCACGGAAACCATCTTCACCCGGCCGGCCCAGAAGCAGACCGAGGACTATATCACCGGCCGCTTCGGCTGATGCCGCGCGCGGAGCCGGCCATGCCGCCGGCCGGCTCCGCGCCGCCCCCGGGCCCCGGACCCGGGCGGCGGCTCCCCTCTTCCGGCCGCCCGGCCCTTGCCGACCGGGCCGTTTCCGGCGCCCCTCCCCCGCCCCTTGCCGCCCGCTTCGACCGGAAATGTCCCTCCCCTCGGGGCGCTTTCGCCTTTTCCCCCTTTGATTTCCGGCCAATACTCGCTATGCATGGTCATACTCTCGCCCGGGAGCCCGGCCAGCCGTGTCCCGTCGCCCCCGTGCCGCATTCCCAAACAAAGGACGCATCGGCATGAGGTTTCCGCTTTTCCCCGCCAAGATCGCCGCGGCCGTGATCCTGCCGGCGGCGGCCGCCCTGCTCCTCGGCCTCTTCGCCGTCTCCCGCCTGGACGCCCTGGCCGACCGCTCCCGCGCCCTGGAAACCGCCCGCCTGCCCCGGGCCGACCTGGCCGTGGCCGTGGAGCGCCGGCTGCTGCTCGCCGCCCAGGCCATCCGCGGCTATGCGCTGACGGCCGACCGCGAGGCCCTGGAGCGGGCGAAAAAGGACTTGGCCAAGGCCGCCGACGCCCTGCACGACGCCAGCGAGGCCGCCTCCCGGCCGGGCATGGAATCCCTGGCCGCCGAGGCCGAGAAGATCGGCTACTTCCTGGACGCCTACAAGAAGGCCGCCGAGGCCTCGGTGGTCGGCAACGAGCGCGTGGACGCCGCCCGATCGGCCCTGGACCGGGCCGCCGAGGGCTACGCCCAGGCCGTGACCGGCTACATGGACCAGAAGACCGCCCAATGGGACAAGGAGCTCGCCGCCAAATATCCCCAGCCCGACCCCCTGCGCCTGTACGCCAAGCGCCTCAAGGCCGCCCAGGCCGCCCTGGCCGCCGGCCGCGACGTGCGCGAGGCCGCCGAAACCGCCCGGGCCCAGCGCGACCCGTCCCGCCTGGTCGAGGCTACCGCCCGCTTCGACGCGGCCGAGGCCTCCCTGCGCGAGGCCAGGGCCGGTTCCGACGACGACGCCCGGCGGCTCGGGCCGTCCTTTGCCGCCCTGGCCGACTACCGCCAGGCCGTGGCGGCGCTCCTGGCCGAATGGGAGGCCCTGCGGGCCACGGGCCGGCAGATCCTGGAGGCCGAGCGCGCCTCCCTGACCGCGGCCACGGCCCTCGGCGGCGCATCCCTGGCCGAAGCCGCCGGCGACGCCGGGGCCCTGGCCGCCTCCCTTCGGGCCTCGCGCCTGACGCTCCTCGTCGCCGCCTGGGGCATCCTCGTCTGCGGCGTCGCCTTCGCCGTGGCCATGGCCTTCGCCCTCGGCCTGCCGGTGCGCCGCTGCGCCGCCTTCGCCAGGGACCTCTCCGACGGCCGGTTGACCGGAACCCTGGCCGTCTCCCGCCGCGACGAGGTGGGCCGCCTGGCCGAAAGCCTGCGCGAAATGGCCCGGCGGCTCGGCAAGCGCCTGGCCCGCTAGCCCCTCGCCCCGGAAGACGCCATGGCGCAAAAAACCTCCCGTCCCACGTTTGCCCGAAAAACGGCCGCCGCCTCGTCCGGTTGCCTGCTGGCGCTCCTGGCCTGCCTGCTCCTGGGCCTGCGCGCCCCGACCCAGGCCGCGTCCCAGCCGCCAAAGCCGCCGGAATTCCGGGGCATCCCCTTCGGCGCCGCCCCGGCCGCCGTCCCTGGACTCGCTCACCTCGCCAGCTCCGGAGAAACCGACTTCTACCGCCGCGAGGGCGACAAACCCCTGGCCGAGGACTGCCCCACGGACATCCGCTACGGCTTTTCCCGGGTCGGCCTCTACTTCGTGCGCATGACCGTGTCCGGCTGCCAGGGGCTGGCCCCGCTCATCGCCGCCTACGAATCCAAGTACGGCCGGCCCCTGCGCGAGGGCGCGCCGGGCTTTGTGCGCCTCGTCTGGAACCAGCCGACGCTTCGCGTCTCCCTGTCGCACTTCGCCCGGGAGGGCGAGACGGTCATCGACTACGTCTACCTGCCGGAGCTGACCCAGGACGAGCGCGAGGTCTGGCAGTCGGCCGAGGACGTCCGGGCGCGCGGCCCCATCGGCTTCCGGGGCCTGCGCTTCGGCCGCGAACGGCCCTCCATCCCGGGCCTCGTCCCGGCCTACGCCGAGGGCGCGGCCAACTACTACCGCCGCCGGGGCGACCGCCTGGAACTGGGCGAGATGCGCCTGTCGGACGTGCTCTACGGCTTTTTCCGCGACCGCCTCTTCGCCGTGGTCATGCGCATGGAAAACGCCGACGACTTCGAAGCCCTGCGCCGGGCCTACCAGACGAAGTACGGCCCGCCCCGGGCCATCCCCGCCACCCTGGAGGAGGAGCTCGTCTGGAGCTGGCCCGACGCCCAGATCGCCCTCACCCGCGACGCCGAGGCCGGCGGCGTGGCCGTGCGCTACACCGACGCCAGGCTCCTGGCCGAGGCCGCCGCGGCCGAGGCGTCCGGGGGCGCGCCGCCGTCGCTCTCGGGCGGCCTGCGCATCTTCTCGCGCGGCGAGCCGCCCCGCTCCTTTCGCGGCGCGGCCTTCGGCTCCACCCCCCAGAGCCTGCCGGCCGGCGAATACCTCTACACCCACCGGGACCGGCGCTATTTCCGCCGCGCCGACGAACGGCTGCATCTCGGCGACATTCCCTTAACGAGCGTGCTGTACGCCTACGACGAGAATCGCCTCGCCAGCGTCACCCTGGTCGTCGCGCCCTCGGGCGACGCGCCGGAAAAGGACTACGAACGGGTGCTCGCCGCCTACAGCGCCAAATACGGCCAGCCTTCGGACCGGCCCGGCGAGGACGGCGGCCGCATTCACCTGTGGACCTGGCCCGGCATCTCCCTGGCCCTGGTCCGGCCCAAGGTCGGCCCCATGGAGGTGCATTACGTGGACGCCTCGCTTCTGCGACGCCGCGAGGCCCGCATCGCCGGCAAGGCGCTGCACGACCTCGACCTGAAGGTCTTTTCCCCGCCCGAGGCCCAGGGCCCCGGCATCGAACGCCCAAACGGACAGGAGTAGCCCCAGCATGGACCGCGCCCTCTGCATCCACGGCCATTTCTACCAGCCCCCCCGCGAAGACCCCTGGCTCGGCCACATCCTGCCCGAAGGCAGCGCCGCCCCCAGCCGCCACTGGAACGAACGCATCTGCCGCGAGTCCTACACGCCCATGGCCAGGGCCCGACGCCTGGACGGCGCGGGCCGCATCGTCGAACTGCTCAACTGCTACGAATGGATGAGCTTCAACGTCGGGCCGACGCTGCTCTCCTGGATGGCCCGCTCGGCCCCGGAGACCTACGCCCGCATCCTGGAGGCGGACAAGGCGAGCCTGACGCGCCTGGGCCACGGCAACGCCTTGGCGCAGGTCTACCACCACGTCATCCTGCCCCTGGCCTCGCAGCTCGACAAGGAGCTGGAAGTGGCCTGGGCCGTGGCCGACTTCCGGGCGCGCTTCGGCCGCGCCCCGGAAGGCATGTGGCTGGCCGAGACCGCCGTGGACACGCCCACCCTGGAAGCCCTGGCCGCCGCCGGCATCCGCTTCACCATCCTGGCCCCGTCCCAGGCCGAGGCCGTCAGCGACGACGGCAAAAGCTGGCAGGGCGTGGACGCCGGCAGCCTGGACATCCGCCGGCCCTACAAGGTGCCCCTGCCCTCGGGAAAGCCCATGGCCGTCTTCTTCTACCACGGCCCCCTGTCCCAGGCCGTGGCCTTCGAGCGGCTGCTGGCCGACGGCGAACAGTTCTTCCGCCGCCTGTCGGGCGCGGCCGGGCAGGGCCTGCTCTCGCTCGCCACCGACGGCGAAACCTACGGCCACCACTTCACCTTCGGCGAAATGGCCCTGGCCTACGTGCTGGACCAGGCCCGAAGCGGCCGCGACGGCCTGGCCCTGACCAACTACGCCGCCTTCCTGGAGGCCGAGCCGCCCCGGCGCTTCGCCCGCATCCGCGAGGCCTCGGCCTGGAGCTGCGCCCACGGCGTGGAGCGCTGGCGCTCGGACTGCGGCTGCACCACGGGCGGACACCCCGGCTACAACCAGAAATGGCGCGCGCCGCTGCGAAAGGCGCTCAATCTCCTGAAATCCCGGCTGGACGCCCACTTCTTCGACGTCGGCAAGCCCCTTTTCGTCGACCCCCGAAAGGCCCTGGTCGCCTACGGCGAGGTCATGGCCGCAAGCCTCGCCCCGGAAGCCTTCGAGGCGGCCCACCTCGCGCCGAAACTCCCCGCCGCCGGCCGGGGCACGGCCTGGAAGCTCCTGTCCATGCAGGCCTGGGGCCTGTCCTCCTTCGCCAGCTGCGCCTGGTTCTTCGACGAGATCTCCCGCCTGGAGCCCGTCAACGGCCTGACCTTCGCCTGCCGGGCCATGGAACTGGCCCGGGCCACGGGCATGGCCGACCCCGAGCCCGAAGTCACCAGCATCCTGGCCGAGGCCCGCTCCAACGAACCCGAGATGGGCACCGGCCGCGACATCTGGGACAACCTCGTGCGCCCGCGCCGCGAAACGCCCAAAACCCTCGTCTCCCAGGCCCTGCTCCAACTGACTCTGGAAGACCGCCTGCCCCCGGCCGGCGAAACGGCCGAGGCCGTCTGGCCGGGCGTGGCCGTGGCCGTGCGCCTCGACGACCCCGAGGACGACGCCCGCCCCGGCACGGCCCGTATCCGGTACAGCCTGGAAACCGCCGTGGAGGAACTGGCCGTCCGCTACCGGCCGGCCCAAACCGCCGACCCCTTCGACGGCTGCCTGTCCCTCACCGCGCCCGGCGGCCCGGAAGAAGGCTTCTGCCTGCGCGACGTGGGCCTGCCCGTCAACAAACGACAATCCCTGGCCGACGCCTTCGCCCGCCACGCCGAGGAAACCGCCTTCGCCGCCATGCTCTCGCAGGCGGCCCGGGCCCGCAAACTCGTCACCGAACTCCAGGAAGCCCAGACCACCATCAACCTCGCCCCCCTGTGGCTGCACCTGTGGCCGGGACTCGTCTGGCACGACGTGTTCGACCTGCCGCTGCCGGAAAAACGCGCCGCGCTGCTGCGCCTGTTCCTCCTCGAAGCCGGCCGCAACTCGCCCGTCAAGGCGGCCCTGGAAGCCCGGCTGGCCGCCGAAACCGCCCGCCGCGCCGCCGAACCGGACCCGGATTGCCGCAAGCTCGCCGCCCTCGTCAAACGCGCCGCCGACCTGGACCTGCATCCCGACTGGTGGGCCGCCCAGAACGCCCTCTGGGAACGCCGCCCCTTCGCCGGCTGCGGCGGAGGCATGGTCGAGCTGGCCAAGGCGATGTGGTTTTCCGTGTAAATATTGCAGTTGCATCCGTCGTCCGGGGGGCATGATGCCCCCCGGTCCCCCTCGATGGGGAAGCGGGGAAGGGTGAGCCGGGTGGGCAGGTGGTGATGGGCGGAAGTGCGTCGGCGAGGCCGGAATTGGGTTTCCGATG
>NZ_JARKOZ010000030.1 GCF_029978005.1 Solidesulfovibrio sp.
TCGCTGCTTGACCGCGAGGAACCTTCGTCCCATTAAACGGCCTGCGTCCGGCGAGCCGTTCTCTTTTCACTGGCGCGGCGCGCCGAAAAAACGTATTGCTCCAATCCTTGAAGTCGAAGGGGCGTCATGGCAGCGAAGGAATCGGGCGAAAAGCTCATTGCCCAGAATAAAAAAGCCCGGCATCTTTACGAATTTCTGGAGAAGTACGAAGCCGGCATGGTGCTGGTCGGCTCGGAGGTCAAGTCGCTTCGGGCCGGGCGCATCAGCTTCAAGGACGGCTACGTGAAGATCTCCGGCGACGAGGCGTTTTTGACGGGCGTGCACATCGCGCCCTACGAGAACGCCGGCTACGCCGGGCACGAGCCCGAGCGGCCGCGCAAGCTCCTGCTCCACGCGGCCGAGATCCGGGCCCTTCGCGCCAAGGTGGAGCAGAAGGGGCTGACGGTGGTGCCGGTGCGGGTGTATTTCAAGAACGGCCGCGCCAAGGTGGAGATCGCCCTGGCGCGCGGCAAGAAGGTCTTCGACCGGCGCGACGACCTGAAAAACCGGGACCTCGCCCGCGACGCGGCCCGGGAACTGGCCGGCCATTGACGGCCGTCCGGCGGGCTTTGACGCCGGGCGGCCCGATCCGGGCGCCGCGAGGAGTCGTTTGATGGCAGCAAAGCGAATTGGAACGTCCCTTGTCCTGCTCCTCGGCCTGTTGTTGCTGGCCGGGGCGGCGAAGGCCGGACCCACCGAGGCCGACGAGCGCGTGGACGCCTTTCTCGACGAGACGGCCGGGCTCTTCGGCCCTTCCGAGGCCGACGTGGTCCGGGCCTTCGGCGCGCCCCGCGACCGCCAGGCCGTGCCCTTCAACAGCCCCCACGACGACGCCCCCTACGAGATCGTCACCCTGGCTTACGACGGGCTCACCGTGTCGCTTTACAGCATGGACGGCGGGGCGCGGCAGTTTTTCCACCAGATACGCGTCACCGCCGGCCCCACCTGTTTCGCCCGCAAGGTGTGCCTCGGCATCCCGCGCGAGCGCCTGGCCGCCGTCCTCGGCCGGCCCGAGGACGCCGAGGACGAGATCTGGCGCTATTCCGACATGAGCGGCTACAACGAGCTCGCCTTCACCTTCGACGCCAAGGGACAGGTCGATTCCATGACCTGGACCGCCGAGGCGGACTAGACGCCATGCCGGTGCGAAACCTGCTGTCCCCCGCGGCCCGCCGATTCCTGGAGGGCCTTTTCCCTGGCGACGCGGCCGT
Source organism: Solidesulfovibrio sp. (assembly GCF_029978005.1). Taxonomy (GTDB): domain Bacteria; phylum Desulfobacterota; class Desulfovibrionia; order Desulfovibrionales; family Desulfovibrionaceae; genus Solidesulfovibrio. The sequence continues at coordinate 1,251 of NZ_JARKOZ010000030.1, forward strand.
TTTTACCCCCGAGGAGACCTTCGTCTTCGGCACGGACGCCTCGCGGCGCTTCGCCGCGCCCTGGGCCGTGGTGCGCCCCGAGACCCTGGACCAGGTCCGGGAGCTGCTCGCCTTCGCCCAGGCCGAGCGCATCCCCGTCCTGCCGCGCGGCCGGGGCACCAACACCGTGGGCGACTGCGTGCCCGTGGCCGGGGGGATCGTGGTGTCCTCGGCCCGCATGAACCGCATCCTCGAGATCGACGGCGACGACTTCGTGGCCGTGGTCGAGCCCGGCCTGGCCACCGGCGACCTCCAGGCCGTGCTGGCGGGGCAGGGGCTCTTCTACGCCCCGGACCCGGCCAGCGTGAAATTCTCCTCCGTGGGCGGCAACGCCGCCACCTGCGCCGGCGGCATGCGGGCCGTCAAGTACGGCGTCACGCGCGACCACGTCCTCGGCATCGAGGCCGTGCTGCCCGGCGGCACGGTGATCCACGCCGGCGGGCGCACCCATAAAAACGTGGTCGGCCTCGACCTCACGCGCCTTCTCGTCGGCTCCGAGGGCACGCTCGGACTTTTCACCAAGCTCATCCTCAAGCTTTTGCCCAAGCCCGCCGCCACCGCCACCCTGGCCCTGGCCTACCCGTCCGTGGACGCGGCCCTGACCGCCGCCGGGGACGTGTTCAAGGCCGGCGTCCTGCCCGTGGCCGTGGAGCTTCTGGGCAAGGAGGCCATGGACGCCGTGGCCGCCATCGCCGGCGTCCCCTGGCCCCGGGACGCCGGCGCGGCCCTTTTTTTGCGCGTGGACGGCTCGTCCGAGGCCGTGGCCGCCGATCTGCGGCTGCTGGCCGCGGCCGCCGACCGGGCCGGGCCGGTCTGGCGCGAGGAGGCCGCCGCGCCCGAGGCCGAGGAGGCCTTGTGGGAGCTGCGCCGGCTGCTCAACCCGGCCTCGTTCAAGGCCGCGCCGGACAAGATCAGCGACGACGTGACCGTGCCGCGCGGGGCGCTGCGCGAGGCCGCCGCCGGGATCGCGGCCATAGGCGACGAGGCGCGCGTGCGCATCCTGCTTTTCGGCCACGTCGGCGACGGCAACCTCCACGTCAACATCATGCACGACGCCGCCGACCCTGACGAGCGCGGCCGGGCCGAGAACGCCCGGGAGCGCATCCTGGAGCTGTGCCTGCGCCTTCGCGGCACGCTCTCCGGCGAGCACGGCGTGGGCCTGGCCAAGCTGCCCTTCCTCGACCGCCAGCTCTCGACCGGGGAGCGCGAGCTGATGCGCCGCGTCAAGGCCGTCTTCGACCCGGCCGGCATCATGAACCCGCAAAAGGCCTACTGACGTGTCCAAGCCCCTTGACCCCGCCCACTGCCTCCACGGCCAGGGCCGCCGCCCGGAATGCATCCTGTGCGGCCGCTGCCTGTCCGTGTGTCCGCTTTTCGCCGCCACCGGCCGCGAGGAACTCTCCCCGCGCGCCAAATTCTTCCTGGCCCGGGCCGTGGCCGAGGGCCGGGCGGACCTGTCCAGAAAGGCCGCCGAGCTTCTGGCCACGGTCTGCCTGTCCTGCGGCAAGTGCGAGAGCGCCTGTCCGCTGGGCCTTTGCGGGCCCGACCTCGTGGCCGAGCTGCGCGCCTCCCATCCGGGCTTCGCCGGCTTTCTCTGGAAGCTCTGGGTGGAGCGGGCCGGGCTCATGTGGCCGCTGGCCCGGTCGCTGACGAAAATGCTGCCCGGCAACATCCCCATCGAGGCCGTCAGCCGCGCCAAGGCCGCCATCGAGGCCATGGGCTCCGGCCGCGCCCCCGAGCCCTGGCTCGTCCCCGAGACCTGGGACCGGCGGCACGAAGGCAAGAAAGCCGTGATCTTCGCCGGCTGCGTGGCCGAGCACGCCAATCCCCGCTGGAAGGAAGCGGCCCGGCGGGTGCTGGCCGGCCTTGGCGTCGAGGTCCTGCCCGACCCGGGCTTCACCTGCTGCGGCTGCACCCTGGGCCATGCCGGCGCCCCGGCCGCCCAGGCCGCCATGCAGCAGCACAACATCGAGGCCTGGCGCGCGGCGGGTCGGCCGCTCATGGCCGTCTTCTGCGCCACCTGCCGCTGCGGCCTGCGGGCCTACGCCCGCAAGGACCTGGGGCTGACCATGGACGAGCTGCCCCTTTGGCGCGAAAATCTCGTCTCCCTGGCCGAGCTCATGGGTGCAACGACCTTTCGCGCCGGCGAGGCCGCGCCCCCGGCCGTGCGCTACCACCGCCCCTGCCACGGGGCCGGCGGCAACCAGGACCTGGACTTTCTGCGCCGGGCCATGGGCGACCGTTTGACCTTCAACGAAAACGAGACGCCCTGCTGCGGCTTCGGCGGCCTGACCAAGCTCACCTCGCCGGAACTGTCCGAGGCCGTGGCCAGCCACGCCCTGGCCGTCTACGCCCCGCGCCCCGGGGAGCAGATCGTCACCGGCTGCGCCGGCTGCGTCACCCAGTTGCGCGCCGCCGCCCCGGACGCCGTCCGGGTGGGCCACTGGCTGGAACTGTTGGGCTGACCCCCGATCCCCCGCCACCAGGGAGGGCGCCGCGCCCCGGACGATCCGGGGCCTTTCCGACCGACGCCGCCCTCCACCACATAAGGAGTCCATTCATGCTCAAGGCCATCGCCCGAAAGATCATCGGGTCGCGAAACGAACGGTACCTCAAGAGCCTGCGCCCCATCGTCGCGGCCATCAACGCGTTCGAACCGCAGGTGCAGGCGCTGTCCGACGAGGCCATGCGCGCCCGCGTGGCGGAATTGCGGGAGGAGGTCGCCGGTGGGCGCAGCCTCGACGACGTCCTGCCCGAGACCTTCGCCCTGGTGCGCGAGGCCTCGGTGCGCTCGCTCGGCATGCGCCATTTCGACGTGCAGCTCATCGGCGGCCTCACGCTGCACCGCGGCAAGATCGCCGAGATGAAGACCGGCGAAGGCAAGACCCTGGTCGCCACCCTGCCCATCGTCTTAAACGCCCTGTCCGGCAAGGGCGTGCACCTCGTCACGGTCAACGACTACCTGGCCAAGCGCGACGCGGCCTGGATGGGCAAGCTCTACAACTTCCTGGGCCTGTCCGTGGGCGTCATCGTCCACGGCCTCGACGACGCCGAGCGCCAGGCCGCCTACGGCGCGGACATCACCTACGGCACCAACAACGAGTTCGGCTTCGACTACCTGCGCGACAACATGAAGTTCTACAAGGAGCAGCTGGTCCAGCGCGAGCTCAACTTCGCCATCGTGGACGAGGTGGACTCCATCCTCATTGACGAGGCGAGAACGCCGCTGATCATCTCCGGCCAGGCTGAGGACTCCTCCACGCTCTACGCCCGCATCGACGCCTTCATCCCCATGCTGCGCAAGGAGACGGACTTCACCGTGGACGAGAAGGCCCGCACGGTGCTGCTCACGGAAGAGGGCGTGGCCCGCATGGAGCAGGTGCTCAAAATCGACAACCTCTACGACGCCGCCAACATCACCTTCCAGCACCACGTGCTCCAGGCCCTCAAAGCCCATCACATCTTCCAGCGCGACGTGGACTACGTGGTCAAGGACGACCAGGTGCTCATCGTGGACGAGTTCACCGGCCGCCTCATGCCCGGCCGGCGCTACTCCGACGGGCTGCACCAGGCGCTGGAGGCCAAGGAGCACGTGCAGGTGGAGGCCGAGAACCAGACGCTGGCCACCATCACCTTCCAGAACTACTTCCGCATGTACAAGAAACTCGGCGGCATGACCGGCACCGCCGACACCGAGGCCGTGGAATTCCGCGAGATCTACGACCTGGAAGTCCTCTCCATCCCGACGCACCGGCCCATGATCCGCAAGGACTTCCCGGACCTGGTCTACAAGACCCAGCGGGAGAAGTTCGAGGCCATCGCGGCCGACGTCAAGGAGCTCCACAAGCGCGGCCAGCCCGTGCTCGTCGGCACCGTGTCCATCGAGAAGTCCGAGCTGCTCTCGGGCATGCTGAAAAAATCCGGCGTGCCCCACGACGTGCTCAACGCCAAGCACCACGAGAAGGAAGCCGAGATCGTGGCCCTGGCCGGCCAGAAGAGCCGGGTGACCATCGCCACCAACATGGCCGGCCGCGGCACGGACATCGTGCTCGGCGAGGGCGTCGTCGACCTCGGCGGCCTGCACATTCTCGGCACCGAGCGCCACGAGTCCCGGCGCATCGACAACCAGTTGCGCGGCCGTTCCGGCCGCCAGGGCGACCCGGGCTCCTCGCGCTTCTACCTGGCGCTCGACGACGACCTCATGCGCCTTTTCGGTTCGGACCGCCTCAAGGGCCTCATGGACAAGCTCGGCATGGAGGACGGCGAACCCATCGAGAACCGCATGGTCTCGCGGGCCATCGAAAACGCCCAGAAGCGGGTCGAGGCCCACAACTTCGAGATCCGCAAGCAGCTGCTCGAGTACGACAACGTCATGAACCAGCAGCGCGAGGTCATCTACTCGCGCCGCCGGGAACTCATGGGGACCACCGAGCCCGAGACCTTCGTCACGGAATACGTGGAGGACATCGTCGGCGAGATCTTCGCCCCCCTGGAAGCGGCCAAGGGCACGCCCGACCCCGAGAGCCTGGAGATGGCCGCCGCCCAGCTCGAGGACCTCTTCGACCTCAAGATGGCCCTGGAAACCGGCAGCGCCGAGGAGAAGCAGGCCGTGCTCGACGCCGTGCTCGGTCGTCAGCGCACCCTGTCCGAGGTGGCCGGCGACCACTACAGGGAGATCGCCCGCTACTTCCTCCTCGACAGCCTGGACCGCCACTGGAAGGAGCACCTGCTCTCCATGGACCACCTGCGCGACGGCATCGGCCTTCGCGGCTACGGCCAGAAGGACCCCAAGCAGGAGTACAAGCGCGAGGGCTTCGAACTCTTCCAGCAGCTCATCTACAGCATGCGCGACGCCGCCATCCGGTCCCTGTCCCGGGTGCAGGTCCGAAGCGAGGTCCGCGAGCAGGAGTTCCAGCACAAGGACGACACGGCCCACATGCAGTATTCCGGCGGTTCGGCCGAGGAGGACTCCAAAAAGGAGCCCAAGCGCCGCGTCGAGCCCAAGGTGGGGCGCAACGATCCCTGCCCCTGCGGCAGCGGCAAGAAATACAAGAAGTGCTGCGGCGCGAAATAGCGCGAGAAAAAAAGGGAGGGACGCCTCCGGCGGCCGGGAGGGGCCGGGGCCCCTCCCGGACCTCCCCGGGAAGGGGGCTCAAACGGCCGCGCGGCAGCGGACGCTTGAAGGCGTCGGGAAATGTGCGGCGGCGGGAGGCCAGCCCGGACGCAACCGGAAAGCCGGCCGTTTCCCTTGCCCGGCGGTCCCGTTTTTTTTACAGATGACCGGAAACGCGCGGCGCGCGCACTCCTGACATCGTCCGGAAGGGGGCTTGCCTCCCCCTTGCCGGTCATACGGGGCGGCCAGCACGAGCGCCCGCACGGTGGGTCATGTTCGTCATCATCGGCATCGTGGTGGTCCTCGGCTGCGTCATCGGCGGCTTTTTGCTGGAAGGCGGCCACCTGGGCGTACTCATCCAGCCCATCGAGCTGCTCATCATCGGCGGCGCGGCCCTGGGGTCGTTTTTCATCTCCGCGCCCAAGTCCGTGGTCATCGGCACCTTCAAGCACGCCATGCACGTGTTCACGGGCAAGGAATCCTCGGCCGCCGACTACCAGGACCTGCTGACGCTGCTCTTCGAGCTGCTCAACATCGCCCGCCGCGACGGCATCGTGGCGCTGGAGCCCCACGTGGCCAAGCCCGAGCAGTCCTCCACCATCAACCGCTACCCCAACATCGCCAAGAACAAGCAGCTGGCCTACTTCATCTGCGACAACATCAAGTGCCTGCTCTCCGAGGGCATCGACGCCCACCGTTACGACGACCTCATGCGCACGGACATCGCCACCATGCACCACCACGCCATGATCGCGCCCACGGCCGTGACCAAGGTGGCGGATTCGCTGCCGGGACTTGGCATCGTGGCGGCGGTGCTCGGCATCGTGCTCACCATGGGCAAGATCAACGAGCCGCCCGAGGTGCTCGGCCACAGCATCGGCGCGGCGCTGGTCGGCACGTTCCTCGGCATCCTCCTGTGCTACGGCTTCATCGGCCCCATGGCCACCAACCTGGAATACCAGGCCAAGGCACAGCAGCACATGCTGCACGTGGTCAAGGAAGTCCTCGGCGCGTTCAACTCCGGCTTTTCCCCGATGCTGTCCGTGGAGATGGGCCGCCGGGCCATCCCCGACGACGTGCGGCCGACCATGGAGGACATGGAAGGGGCGCTGCGTGGCAAAAAATAACGACCACGGCAAGACGATCGTCGTCTACCGCGAGTCCGACGAGGGGCACGGCGGGCATCACGGCGGTTCCTGGAAGGTGGCCTACGCCGACTTCGTCACGGCGCTCATGGCCTTCTTCCTGCTCCTGTGGCTGGTGGTGTCGCTCAAGCCCCAGAAGAAGCAGGAGCTGTCCCTGGTCTTCCAGGACAAGAACGTACCGAGCAAGGAGAAGGTGCAAAACCTCGAAAAGGTGCCCACCTTCATCAGCCCGGACGCCGTCAAGGGCAACCCCGAGTTCAAGCTCTCCCAGGAGAACAAGCTCAAGTACGAGATCGCGCTTCTGGTCAAGGAGCTCATCACCTCGGACTTGTCGGTCAAGAGCAATTCGGGCGTGAGCAACGACTCCTCGGGCGTCATGATGCAGGTCAACAACTCGGTGATGTTCAAGCCCGGCTCGGCCGAGCTGACGCCCACGGCCGTGACGATGCTCGACGGCGTGGCCAAGATCCTGCGCGACTTCAAGATCAACCTGACCGTGCGCGGCCATGCCGACGACGAGGAGAAGGGCGGGCCGTACCCGTCCAAGTGGGAGCTTTCGGCCGCCCGGGCGGCGGCGGCCACCCGCTACCTGGCCGAGAAGGCCGGCATCGCCACCACGCGCCTTCGCGCCGTGGGCCTGGCCGACAGCCAGCCGTTGGTCCCCCCGACCTCGGCCGAGAACAAGGCCCGAAACCGCCGCATCGAGTTCTTCTACACCAGCCCCGACATGCGCCCCACGGAACGCTCCCAGGACGGGCCGTAGAGGGCCTGCGGCCGCGCCGATTTCCCTTTGTCCGGCCTGCGCCCGATGCCGGAAACGCACTTGGTCGCGCGCGGCTCGAACGACATGACGTCGCCTCGCCGTGGGTATGCGCCGCACGACTTGACTTTCGCCCCATCTGCCCCCATGGGAATCCCATGACGCTTCTCTTCGACGACACCAAAAAGCTGGAAAAGGCCCTGGGCGAGGAAGCCGCCGGGGTGCTCATCGGCATTTTGGAAAAGCAGGACGACGCGGCCAGGCGCGAACTTGCCACCAGGCACGACCTGCGCGAAACGGAGTTGCGTCTGTTGGCGGAAATGTCCAAACTCAACGCCGACGCCAAGACGGACATCCTCAAGTGGGTGGCGGCCATGCTGATCGGGCAGGCCGCGCTCATCGCCGCCCTCATCAGGCTGTTTGCCAAATAGACCCCACCATCCTTCGTCGCCAAGGCCACCTTGTTTTCAGGGTGGCCTTCTTTTTGGGGGAGGCGAACTGCCTGCCTGCGGCATCCGGGAATCTTGCGGGCCTTGCCGCCTGATCCAGATCGGCGAGGCCGCCGTGTACGTCCATGTCGTGGCCGACTCCCGACGCGACATGCAGCGCCTGCTCCTGCGCCGGCTGGTGGAGGAAGCGCCTTGATTTCATGAGAAGCGGGGAAACGGCCCTGCGGCCGTTCCCCTCGCTTGTGCCTTGCGCCGGCCCTACACCTTCTCCAGCGCCTGCCGCAGGTCCGCGAGGATGTCCTCCACGTCCTCGATGCCGACCGAGATGCGCACCATGTCCGGCGGCACGCCGGCCTGCGCCAGCTCCTCGGGCGTGAGCTGGGAGTGGGTCGTGGAGGCCGGGTGGATGACCAGCGTCTTGGCGTCCAGGATGTTGGCCAGGTGCGAGCACAGCTCCACCGACTTGATGAAGGTCCGGCCGGCCTCGATGCCCCCCGTGAGCCCGAAGCCGAAGACCGCGCCCGGGCCCAGCGGGAAGAACCGCCGTGCCCGGGCATGGTCCTTGTGGCTCGGCAGGCCGGCGTAATTGACCCAGGCCACCTTGGGGTGCGCTTCCAAAAATTCCGCCACCTTCTGGGCGTTGGCGCAGTGGGCCTTGGCCCGAAGCGGCAGCGTCTCCATGCCCTGGATGACCAGGAAGCTGTTGAGCGGCGCGGGCGTGGCCCCGATGTCGCGCATGAGCCCGGTGCGGATC
>NZ_JARKOZ010000045.1 GCF_029978005.1 Solidesulfovibrio sp.
TCCGCACCCGCAGGCCGCAAAGCCGGCCAGCACGTCCGGACCGATTCCCCGACCACGGGCGCCAGCGGCGAAGCGCCGCATGGGGAAAGGCAAGTAATTTTTCTGGAATCCATTGATTGGGGGCCCGATGCGCGCCCCCGGGCAAGGGGGTCCGGGGGGGATTATCCCCCCCGGCCGCCGGAGGCATCTTCATGCACATGACGAAACGCGGCATATGGCGGTTGACGGTGACGGAGGGGTTTTGCGCCTCCCATTGCTTGCGGGGCTACGAGGGCCCGTGCGAGAATCTGCACGGCCACAACTTCGGCGTCGAAGTGGTGGTGGAGGGCGAGCGTCTCGACCCCAAGGTGGAGTATCTACTCGACTTCAAGAAGCTGCGCGGGAAGCTGCGGGAGGTGCTGGCGGCGCTCGATCATCGGCATCTCAACGACGTGCCGCCTTTCGATCGGGAGAACCCGTCGTCGGAAAATCTGGCCCGCCATATCTACCGCGCGCTGGAGCCGGCCCTGGAGGCCGAGGCGGCGCGGCTGGTCAGCGTGTCCGTGTCCGAGAAGGAAGCCAGCAAGGCGACCTACATGGAATTGTGAAGTCTGGAAGCGGAGGAGTCGATGATGACGGCAGATGGGGCGGACGCTTTCGAAGCAAAGGTGGCGGGTCGCATCCGGGAGTTGCAGGAGGGGCCGTTGTGGCGGTTGGAGCGGCGGGTGGCGGCCCGGCGCGAGGAATGGATCGACGCTGCGGTCGACCGGGTGTCACGGCGGGACGGCCTGACGCCGCGGGAAGCCTTTGAGGCGCTTTTTTTTACCTACATGGGACTGCCTCCCGAGACATTGCCGGTCATCGCCGAATCCGAGGACGAGATCGTCTGGCGTTCGGAAAACCCCTGTCCAACGCTGGAGGCCTGCCTTCGCCTGGGAAAGGATACCCGCGACGTCTGCCGGGCGGTCTACGATCGCCCGACGCAACGTTTCCTGTCCCGCCTGGACCCACAGCTGCGTTTTGTCCGGGACTACCGCACCATCCGGCCCCATGCGCCGCATTGTCTGGAACGTATCGTGCGCGTCCGTTTCGACGACATGATGCGCATCGCCATCGACGAGGCCAAGGCTTCCTTTGCCGAAGGGAACAAAGGGTACGGGGCGTTGGTGGTCATGGGCCGGGACATCCTGGCCGTGGGGCATGACACGGCGGTGACGGATCGCGACCCGAGCCGTCATGCCGAGTTCAAGGTGCTGCGGGAAGCGGTGAGTGCCTACGGCGACACGAACCTCACTGGCGCGGTCCTGGTGAGCACCTGCGAACCGTGCCCGATGTGCGCGGCCATGGCCGTTTGGTGCAACGTGACGTCCATCGTCTACGGGGCCTCCATCGCGGACACCGTGGCCATCGGGCGCACGCGCATCCAGGTGGACAGCCGGACCGTGGTGGACAACGCGCCGGCCACGATGGAGATGATCGGCGGCGTTCTCAAGGACGCCTGCCTGGACTTGTACCGCTACTGACGGTCGGGGGATTCCATGCGTCTTGTGCTCCAGCGCGTCAGCCGCGCTTTGGTGGACGTTGCCGACGGCGAGGTGGCCGCGGTCGGGCCGGGGCTGCTGGCCCTGGTGGGATTTGGCCGCGACGACGGGCCGGATTTCGTGGACGGCCCGGTCTCTCGGATGTTGCTTGAAAAAGTGCTTGACCTGCGCATCTTCCCCGACGCGGCCGGCAAGCTCAACCTGAGCTTGCGCGAGACGGACGGGGAGCTTTTGCTCGTGTCCCAGTTCACGCTCTACGCCGCCTGCCGCAAGGGCCGGCGGCCGTCGTTTTCCGACGCCGCCGCGCCGGAGGCGGCCGCTATTTTGTATGAGCGCTTCGTGGAACTGGCCCGGCGGGCCTTGCCCGGCAAGGTCGCCTCGGGCGTGTTCGGCGCGGACATGGACGTGTCCCTCGTCAATCGGGGGCCGGTGACCATCGTCCTCGACAGCCGCGATTTCACCGCCTCTTGACGGCGCGCGAGGTTTCGGCGCAAAGCGTAGTCAGGTCACGGCGTGGCGCGGCCCGCCGCAAACCATCGGAGCAGGGTCTTGGAGCACGCGGCGGTCAAGAAGGTCTTTCAGGCCATTTCCCATCCCGGCGACAGCCGCAAGCTGGCCAAGGAGGTGGTGGAGTACCTGGCGCGCGAGCACCTGGCCGACCCCGACGCCCTCCACGACCTGGACATCATCCTCACCGAGGCCTGCGCCAACGTCTGTCGCCACGCCTACGGCGGCGCGCCCGGCCGGCTGGAAGTGCGCCTGGGCGTGAATCCCGGCCGGTGGGTCGAACTCGAGATCGTGGATTGGGGCAAGGGCTTCGCCGGCGACGCCCGCTTCGAGAACCCCGGGCCCGATTCCGAGGGCGGCCGGGGACTCTACATCATGCGCATGCTGTCCAACCATTGCCGGGTGGACCGGCGGGACGGCGAAAACGTGGTCTTCATTCACAAGGACATAGGGGCGACGCAGTGGAAAAGCTGACTCTTCGGCGCATCGGCAACGCGCTCATGCTGCACTACGTCGGGGAAATCACCCTGGAGATCACCGGGGACCTCAAGCGGCTTCTGGACGCCGAGTTGGAAGGGGACGAAGTGGCCACGGTGGTCATCGACCTCGGCGACGTCTCCTTCATGGATTCCTCCGGCATCGGCTTCCTGGTTTCGGTCAACACCCGCATGCGCAGCGCCGGGCGTGCCTTTTTCCTCTACCGCCTGAGCCCCCCCGTGGAGAAGACCCTGGGCCTCGTGCAGTTGCTGCAGTTCTTCCAGATACTTTCCGACGAAGCCGCGCTGACCGCCGCCTGCGGCAAGTAGGGCGGGGTGGCCGCCTCCGACACCGTCGCCACGCCCGTCGTCGAGGACGGGCGCGTCATCGACGTCCGCCTGGAGTCGGGCGGCAAGACCTGGAGTCTGGCCGGCCGGTCGGGGCGGGCCGCCGAGGAGCGTCTGGCCGCCGCGCGGGTGGCCGACGGCGGCGTACCGGTCTTTCTCGGCGCGGGCCTGGGCGTGGCCGTGGCCGCCTGCCGCCGGGCCGGCCTTCCCGTGGCCGTGGCCGACAGGGACGCGGCCGTAAGCCTGGCCACGGGCGCGCGCGAGGCCTGCGCCGACGATTCGGGCCTGATTTGGGTGGACGACGCCGACCCGGCCGAGGCCGCCGCCCGCATCCGGGCCTTCGCCGCCGCCATTGCCCCGGGTGAACCCCTTTTCCCCGTCGTCCACCCCGTGCATCGCCGCCTGGACCCGGCCTGGTACGGCGCGCTGGCCGCGCTGCTGGCGCCGCCGGCCGCCGCCGCGCCCGCGCCGTCGCCGCGCCGGGTCTTTCCCAAGGCGCTGCCGCGCGTGTTGTGCCTGACCAGCCGCTTTTTCCTGCTCGGCGAGGTGGTGCGGGCCTGCGAGCGCCTGGGTGCGCCGTGCCGCTACCTCGAAACCGGCGACGAACTGGACCGGGACGCCTTCGTGGCCATGGTGCGCGCGGCGGTGGAGGGCTTCCGGCCCGACTGCGTCCTGACCGTCAACCACCTGGGCGTGGACCGCGAGGGCGTGCTGCTCGGGCTCTTGCACGAGCTGCGCCTGCCCCTGGCCTCATGGTTCGTGGATAGCCCCGAGCTCACCCTGCCGCTCTACCGGCCGGCCGCGACCGAGGGCACGGTCATCTTCACCTGGGACCTGGACAGCATCGAACCCCTGGTCTCGGCCGGGTTCCCCCACGTCCACTACCTGCCGCTGGCCGCCGACGAGACGCGCTTCACCCCGCGCGCCTCCCGCGACGAGGCCCATCCCTGGCGGGCCAGACTCTCTTTCGTGGGCAATTCCATGTGGCGAAAGACCGCCATGCGCCTGGCCGCCTCGAGGCCGTCGCGTCTTTTATTCGACGCCTTCGCCTCCCTGGCCGAGGGGTTCGCCGCCTCGCCCTGCCGGCTGGTGCGCCAGTACATGGAGCGGTCCCGGCCCGATCTCCTGCCGGCCTACGCCGCCCTGGGCACGACCGAACGTCAGTTGGCCTTCGAGACGGCCGTCATTTGGGAGGCCACCCGGCGCTACCGCCAGGAGTGCCTGACGCGGCTTTTGCCGTTTAAGCCCCTGGTCGTCGGCGACCCGGGCTGGCACGACAGCCTGGACGGGGAGGGGCGAACCTGGAGCTACCTGCCGGAATTGGCCTATTACGACCAGTTGCCGCAGTTCTATCCCCTGTCCGACGTCAACTTCAACGCCACCAGCCGCCAGATGAAGGGCGCGGTCAACCAGCGGGTCTTCGACGTGCCGGCCTGCCGGGCGTTTCTCTTGACCGACGTCCGGGCGCAGATGGACCGGCTTTTCGAGCCCGGCCGCGAGGTCGCGGTCTACGACGGCCCTGAGGAACTCGAGGCGCTGGCGGAACGCTACCTGGCCGACGCCCCGGCCCGCGAGGCCATGGCCCGGGCCGGCCATCGCCGCGTCCTGGCCCACCACACCTATCCCATGCGCCTGACGCAGCTTTTCGACGTCATGCGACAGACCTTCGGGGCGTGAGGACGCGGCGTGTCCTTCCTGCCGCCCTTTGACGGGCTCCCCCATGCCCTGGCCCGACGCCTGCTGATCGGCGGCAGCGGCCCCGGCCTGGCCCCGGCCCGCGCCGCCGCCCTGGCCGCCGGCCCCTCGGCCGCGCCCCTGGCCGACGCCCTGGGCCTGGCCGTGTGGGAGGGCGCGCCCTTCTGGCCCGAGGCGGCCGCCCTGGCCGTTTCCAGCGCCGCCCCCCTGGCCCCGACTTTGGCCGTCGCCGCCCGGGCCGTGGCCGAGGCCGCCAGTCGTCCGGCCGTCGCGGACCCCTATTTCGACCGCCTGGCCGCCCGGCGCGACATCCCCAAGCTTGTGCACTACCTCCTCTCCCGCCACGAGAAAGTGCCGGACGATCCGACGCCGCTCTACCGCCTGTCGGTCTTCGCGCCCATGGCCCTGGGGCCGGCCGGCGGCGGGGAGCTTTACGAGCGGGCCCGGGACGTCTTTTCCGGTCTGTCGGGGGCGCTTCATCCCCTCGGCGCGCTGACCGCGGCCGGGCTCGACCTGCTCGCCGGTCGCTGCGCGGCCGCCCGGGACGCCTGCCTGGCCCTTTTGTCCGCCTTTCCTTCCGCCGCCGCCCGGCTGCTTCTGGCCGAGGCCCTGGTTCGCCTGGGCGACCGGGACGGGGCCGTGGCCGCCCTGGCCGCCGTGGTCGCCGCCCGGCCCTGGGACGTGCTGGCCCTGGGACGGCTGCACGACCTGGCCTGCGGCGCGGACACGGCCGTAGCCAAGCTTCCGGGCAGCCTGGCCGTGCTCCTCTATTCCTATAACAACGCCCGGCTCCTGGACGCGACCCTGGCCTGCCTGGCCGACACGGACTGGGGATTCGCCCCGGCCGGCGGCGGGCCGCGTCTTTTCGCCCTGGACAACGGCAGCGGCGACGACACGGCCGCCGTGCTCGCCGCCTGGCGCGAGCGCCTGGCCGGGCGGCTGGAGGTCGTGCCGCTTCCGGTCAACGTGGGCGCGCCGGCGGCACGCAACTGGCTTTTGCGCCTGCCCGGGGTCCGCGCCCGGGAGTTCACGGCCTTTTTCGACGACGACGCCTTCGCGCCCCCGGACTGGCTGGGACGCCTGGGCGCGGCCGTGGCCGCCCGCCCCGAAGCCGGGGTCTGGGGTTGCCGCATCGTCGGCCGCGACGCCCCGGCCTTCGTCCAGTGCGCCGACAGCCACCTGCTGCCCACCCCCCGGGAGGAGGGCGGCTTCGGCCGGGCCTTCGACCTGGCCAGCCCCTGGCTCGTCACCCCGGACTGGGGCCAGTACGCCCAGCTTCGCCCTTGCGCCACGGTCACGGGCTGCTGCCACCTGTTTTGCCGCGACGTCTTCGACGCGGTCGGGGATTTCGACATCCGCTTTTCGCCCACCCAGTACGACGACCTGGACCACGACCTGCGCCTGCTCCTGGCCGGCAAGGTTCCGGTCTGCCAGGGACATCTGGCCGTGGTCCACGCCAAGGCCACGGGCGCGGCCAGCCTGCCGGGCGGGGTCAACTACGGCTTCGGCTTCGCCAACCAGTTCAAGCTCCACCACAAGTACGACGACGCGGCCGTCGCCAGGGCCGCGGACACGGCTTTCGCCGCCCTGGCCGCAGACGCGGCCGCCAAGCGCCACGTCGTCGAGGGCCTGGGACTGGCCGGGGGCGGAGCGAGGGACGGGGAGGGGGGACATGGCCGCTGACGGCGCGCCCATCGCCGTCATCCAGACCCAACGGATGGGGGACCTCATCCTGACCTATCCGCTGCTCTTGTGGCTGGCCAGGCGCTACCCGGACCATCCCGTGACGGTGGTCGCCGAGCCGGATTTCGCCGCGCCCCTGGCTCCCGTGAGCCCGCCGGCCGCCTACCTGCCGCTTTCCCGGGGCGCGGAGCTCACGGTCCGGGAACATTTCGCCGTGGTCAACCTGAGCATCCGGCCCGAGGCCGCCGCCCTGGCCGGCCGCATCCCGGCCGGAAAGCGCCTGGGCCCCGTGGCCGACGCGGCCGGCGTCGTGCGCGTGGCCGGCGACTGGCAGCTCTACCGGGCCTCGGTGGTGCACAACAACCGCCACAACCGCTTCCACTGGGCCGAGCTCAACGCCCTGGACCTGATTCCCGTGGCCGACATGGCGGCCACGACCTGGCCGTCGCCCCGCGTCGGCGGGCCGGGCCGCGGGCGCGTCGGCGTGTTCGTGGGGGCCAGCGAGCGCGACAAGCGCCCGAGCCGGGCCTTTTACGGCGGCCTCGTGCGGGAACTCGCCAGGCGCGGCCTGACGCCGGTCCTGCTCGGCGGCCCAGGCGAGGCGGCCCTCGGGGCCGAGGTGGCCCGGCTGGCCGGCATTCCGGTCAGCGACCTGTGCGGCAAGCTCGGGCTCAAGGAACTGGCCGTCTTCGGCCAGGAGCTTTCCCTGCTCGTGGTCCCGGACACCGGACCCATGCACCTGGCCGCCTGGACGGGCCTGCGCACGCTCAACATCTCCGTGGGTCCGGTCAGCGCCCACGAGACCGGCCCCTATCAGCCCGGGCACTACGTGCTGCGGCCGCGCATGTCCTGCCGGGGCTGCTGGGGCTGCGTGCGCGGCCGGCCCCATTGCCGGGAGCGCCTGGATCCGGCCCGGGCGGCCTATGTGGCCGCGCGCCTGGCCCGGAGCGAGGACGCTCGGCTGGCCGGGGCGGTCGTGCCGGGGTACGAGTTGTCCGTCAGCGCCCGCGACGCCCTGGGGCTTTACGCCCTGCACCCGCTGCGGCCCGAGGCCCGGCCCGACGCCCGGCCCGACGCCCGGCCCGACGCACGGGAGGCGGTGGGGGCCTTCTGGCGCGACGTGTTCGGCTGGCTCCTCGGGGCCTGGGGCGAGGCCCCGGCCCTGGCCGCCCGGGAGGTGCTCGTCGCGGCCCATCCCCGGCTGGAGGTCCATCTGGCCCGGGGGCTGGCCGTCCTGGCCGCGTCCCTTCGCCGCGAGGCCCGGGCCCGAGCCGTGCCCGACACCCGCTTCGCCCTGGGCTTCGCCCCGTGCCTGCGTCCCCTGGCCGGGTTCGTCGAGCGGGTGCTGCAAAACGGCGACGGCGCTCCCGCCTGCCGTCTGCGCTGCCTGTCCCTGCTCGAACGCGTGGCCGGCCTGCTCTCCCGCGCCTGAGCCGGGCGGAAAAAAACTCCTGCCCCGCGCCGCGCCCCTTGCGGCAACCTTACGAAATATTGCCGTTTCGTCATTTGGAACGAGACTTGAACAATACCGGGCGTCAGGAGGTCCGGTATGCAGATTCTTCCGCTCGTCACCGCACGCAACGCTTCCGCCACCGAGAACGGTGGTCTGGACGCCACCCTTGCCAGCCGCCAGTCCGCGCTTTTCGCGAGCCTGCTCGACAGCGCCAGGACCACCTCCGGCGCCTCCCAAACCGTGCTGAACACGACGGGAAGCGACCTGACCGCGACCCGCGCCGCGGATGCGACGTCCGCCAGGGACGATGCCCGCACGCCCGGCAACGACGACCTCATGAACCTGCGCATGACCCGGGAAGATCTTGCCGCCCTGCGCGACGACCTCAAGGAGCAGGGATTCTCCGACGACGAACTCGCCGCCATGGACGCCAAGGTGGGCAGCGAGTCGGGCATGACCTGGGGCGAGATGATGCGGACCGTGGAGAAGAAGATCTCCAAGACCGACAAGTCGGACAAGGCCGACTCGACCTCCTCGACCGCCAAGAAGGAAATTTCCAACGAGGACACCGTCCAGTTGCTGGGCCTTTTCGGCAAGCTCGGCTTCACGGCCGAGGAATCCCAGAAGATGGTCGACGCCCTGGCCGGCGGCGACACCAAGTCGGTGCTCGACGCCATCGACGCCAAGGTGGCTGGGCTTGCCGCCGATTCCAAGGTGAGCCTCAATTCCAACGAGATGACCACCCTGGGCCGGGCCATGAACCTCTCGGACGAGGCCCAGTCCAAGCTCGCGGCCCTGTTCGACCAGTCCAGCGCCGCCTCCGGGCTCTCCGGCCAGGGGCTGACCACGGCCTTCAACTTGGTCAAAAACGCGCTGCTCGCCCAGATCAGTCAGGAAAACAAGGCCATGGCCGATTTCCGCCAGGCCGCTTCGGCGGTCCTGGACCAGGCCTGGCTGCGCGAATCCGGCAAGCTCAACGCCGGTCTGCACAACGACGACGTGGCCCGCAAGGCGGCCCAGGCCGTGGCCATGGGCCAGGAGACGGGCGGGAAGACGTCCGAGACGTCCACGGCCGCCAAGCCCGGCCTCGACGTGCTGGCCGACGTGCCCCAGGAAGGGCAGGCGACGGGGGCGCAGGCCGTCGAGACGGCCGGGCAGAAGTCCGCGTCGGAAAAGAGCGCCGCCAATACGCTTCAAAACAAGGCCGGAGCCGTGGCCGCCGAACAGGCCACCCTGGCCGGGCACGGCGAAGCGGCCGCGCAGGCCACGACCTCCGAGCAGGGCCAGACCGCCGGCCAAACCGCCGGCCAGGTCCGCCCGGCCGGCTCCGAGAAGGCCGCCGCCCAGTCCATGCAGCTTTCGGCCGAAAACAACGCCTCCGGCCAGAACGCCGGCCAGAATGCCGGGCAGAACCCCGGCCAGAACGCCGGACAGCAGGGCGGGGGGTTCTTCAATCAGACCGGGCAGGACGGAGCCCTCGGCGAACTTTTGAGCAAGATCCGGGTGGAGAAGGGCGCCGGCCAGGCGACGGGCGCGACCGGCACGACCTCCGGCGCGACGACCCAGACCATGGCCGCCATGGACGCGGCGGGCGGCCAGAACGTGGCCAAGAACGCGGCCAAGCCCTTCGACGCCGCCCTGGCCGCCCGCGCCGCCCGCCAGGTCGAGACCGGCATCCTGCGCAACGTCGGTCAGGACGCCAAGCAGCTCACCCTCAACCTCACGCCCGAGGACCTCGGCAAGGTGAGCGTCACCATCACCGTGAAGGACAAGGAAGTCCGGGCCGTCATTTCGGCGGACCAGTCCGACACGGCGGCCATGCTCAACGACCAGGCGGCCAAGATCAAGCAGACCCTGGAGGACCAGGGCTTCAAGGTCACCAAGCTCGAGGTGCAGACCGGCATCGCCAGCGACGACAAGAACGCCTGGCAGAGCCCGGAGCAGCACAACCTGGCCCGGGAGCAGCGCGAGCAGGCCGAGCGCCTGCGCTCCAGCCAGCGCCTGGCCAGGGCCAACGGATTCGATTTCGAGGCGGACGCGGACGGGTTCGTGCCGTCCTCCATCGCCGACCGGCCCCAGGGCCTGGACCTTTTCGCCTAATCGGGGAGTAAGCCATGAGCTACGTCAGCAGCCTTCTCGGAACCAGCAGCTCCACTTCCACGACGTCCACGTCGAGCTCTTCTTCCTCCTCCCTGGGCCAGGACGCCTTCCTGCAGCTGCTCGTCACCCAGCTGCAGTACCAGGATCCTCTCAGCCCCATGGACGACAAGGAATTCGTGGCCGAACTGGCCCAGTTCTCGAGCCTCGAGCAGCTCACCGAAATCAATACCGGCATCGAGAACCTGGCCAGCATCGGCGAGACCCAGCAGCTCATGGGCGCGGTCAATTTCATGGGCAAGACCATCGACGCCACGGGCACCGCCGTCAGCCTCAACAGCGGCACGGCCACTGCTGTGACCTTCACGTTGCCCGACGACGCCGAGACCTGCCTGGTCAACGTCCTGGACAGCACGGGCCAGATCGTGCGCACCGTGGACCTCGGGGCCACCAGCGCCGGCCAGGTCGAGTTCACCTGGGACGGCAAGGACTACGACGGCAACACCATGGACGACGGCCAGTACCAGGTGGCGGTCAACGCCACCGACGCCGACGGCAACGTCCTTTCGGTCACGTCGACCATGACCGGCACGGTTTCGGGCATCAAGCAGGAAAGCGGCACCTACTACCTCGATATCGGCAACGACCGGTACGTGGCCTTCACGGACATCACCAACGTCGTCAACGAATCGTCGAGCGCAAGCAACTAGGCTTCCAGAGCTGCGCCGCAGTGAAGACGCAAAGGGGGAACGATCATGGGAGTCGGACTTGGAACAGCCATGTGGTCGGGCGTTTCCGGCCTGCAGGCGAACTCGACGCGGATGACCACCATCGGCAACAACCTGGCCAATACCAATACCGTCGGCTTCAAGGGCGCGCGCACGGACTTCGTGGATCTCATGAGCGCCACGATCGGCACGGCCTCGGGCGTGGACCAGGTCGGCCGCGGCGTGCGCGTGGGGTCCGTCGTCAGCGACTTCTCCCAGGGCGGCCTGGAAACGACCAGTGAGAATCTGGACATGGCCATCAGCGGCAACGGCTTCTTCATGGTCAAGCAGAAGAGCCAGGTCGGGTCTAACGGCAAGATGCTCAACACGGGCAACACCACGACCTACTACACCCGGGCCGGCGACTTCAGCTTCGACGAGGACGGCTACCTCACCTCCACCACCGGCCTGGCCGTGCAGGGCTGGAAGGTGGACCAGGACAAGGTCGACTCCGCCACGGCCTCGGGCACCACGCTCAGCCAGACGCCCGTGGCGGGCGAGATCCAGGACATCGTCCTGGACTCCTATTCGAGCCCGGCCAAGGCCACCACCAGCGTCACGGTCATCACCAACCTGGATTCCGATTCCACCGGCGCGGCCACGCGCGACTCCACCAGTTCCGACTACTTCTACGCCATGAGCGAATCCTGGGACGGCACCGCCAGTCCGGCCATGTCCTCGGACAACTACACCTACCAGACCACCCTCAAGGTGTACGACGCCAACGGCTCGCCCCATACGCTCACCGTCTACTACGACAAGGTCACCAGCCAGGACGGCAGCGAATACTGGGAATACGCCGTGACCTGCGACCCCACCGAGGACGGGCGGGTGGACGCCAACGGCGACCCCCTCTATCCGAACTCCAAGGAAGCGGGCCTGCTTTCGCTCGGCACCATGACCTTCGACTCTTCGGGCTCCATGACGAACATGAGCTCCTATACGCTGTCGAGCAGCTACGTGAATTCCACGAGCTTCGACGCGGCCGACTGGTCCGTGGCCTCGACCTCCAACGGCTATCCCACGTTCACGGCCAACTTCAAGGGCGTGTCCAACGCCAGCTTCACCGACCAGGCCAACGCCACCCTGGTCACGCTCAACCTCGGCATGCGCAACACCAAGGGCTTCACCGATCCCACCGGCACGGGCAACCTGTCCGGCGTCACCAGCGACCCCACCACGCTGGCCTACTTCGACCCGGCCACGCTCAAGATCAACAGCAACGTCACCACCAACTACGCCACGTCCTCCTCCACCGTGTTCAGCTCGCAAAACGGCTACACGGCGGGGCTTTTGACCAGCGTCTCCGTGGACACCGACGGCGTGCTGACCGGCACCTTCTCCAACGGCCAGACCTTGCAGCTGTGGGTGCTGGCCCTGGCCAACTTCACCAACCTCCAGGGCTTAAGCCGCGAAGGCAACAACCTCTACTCGTCCACCCTCGACTCGGGCCAGGGCACCACCAACCGGGCCAACACCGGGTCCGTGGGCGCGATCTCCGGCAACACCCTGGAGTCGTCCAACGTCGACCTGGCCACGGAAATGGTGAACATGATCGTGACCCAGCGCGGCTTCGAAGCCAACAGCAAGACCATCACCACCGTGGACTCCATGCTCTCCGAGGTCATCCAGCTCAAGCGCTAGCCGGCGACTCCCCCCAACGCGTCGAGGCCGCCTCCCCCGGGAGGCGGCCTTTTTCATGGCGCGGAAAACCTTGCAGGCCGCCGGCCCGCCGGGCCGCCGCGCCGCGCCTGAAGACGTGAAGACTTTGGCGCCGGGCGCGGTAGATTTTTCCCAGGGGCGCAAAAGAACAATACAATATACTGATATTAAAGGGGAAAATCTTGTTGGTACGACTTGTGCTTAATAAAGGCAAAACCAACAAGGAACGTCTGGTTGCAACAAGGAGGTTTTTATGTCCCTGGTCATCAACCATAACATGATGGCGATGAACGCCTCAAGAAACCTGTCCAACTCGTACGGCGCTCTGGCGACATCGACACGGCGTCTTTCTTCGGGCCTTCGCATCACCACCGCCGCCGACGATGCGGCGGGTCTGGCCATTCGCGAGCTCATGCGTTCCGATATTTCCACGCTGAACCAGGGCGTGCGCAACGCCAACGACGCCATCTCCATGATCCAGACGGCGGACGGCGCGCTCCAGGTCGTGGACGAAAAGCTCATCCGCATGAAGGAACTGGCCGAACAGGCGGCCACCGGCACCTACACCTCGGACCAGCGCC
>NZ_JARKOZ010000050.1 GCF_029978005.1 Solidesulfovibrio sp.
CCGCAACTGCTTTTTTCCGGGCGGCTCGTGCCGTCCGCATGGGAAATTGATTTAATGATAATGAGTCTCATTGTCAACATCATTTATTCATCCCGCCTCTCCGAGGCCGCCCGTCCCTCCGCATTCCCGCGCCCTTACACCGCATCCCAAAGCAAAAAAATCCACCCCCTTCGCCCCGAAGGGGCGACGGCCTGGGGGCGGAATTTCGCCCCCATCTTCGGTCCGCCAACGGCGACCGCACCCAGGTGACCGCAGCCACCCCCGCCAAACCACGCCGGACGGGGGGACCGGGGGGGATGATCCCCCCCGGTGGGGTTCGGGGCAAAGCCCCGATTCGTCCAGGGCAACGCCCTGACGCGAGCAGGGCAGCGCCCTGCAAAGCCCCGCTACAGCACGTCGGTGCGGGTCATGTCCGGGACGGTGAGCGCGTCCAGGGACGAAGCCGGGCCGAGGACGACGATGGCCGGGGATTCGGCCGCCTTGGCCAGGGCCTGGCCGAATTCGCGGAACCGGGCCTTGGTCGCGCCGAGGACCTGGGCGCGGGTGGTGGCCCGGATCTCGGGCGTTTCGCCCACGAGCCGGCGCACCATGGCCACGTGGCCCTTGGCGTCGGGCAGCATGTGGCTGTCGATGTCGCCGATGGCCCCGACCACGGCCCGGGTCATTTCGTCGTCGTGGAGGTCGGCGTCCATGAGGTAGCGGCCGGCGGCGCGGAAGGCTTCGATGGTGGCCTCGGTGTTGGGGTCGCGGTAGGAGACGAACACGGCCTGTCCGGCGATGCGGTCCAGGGAGCAGAACGCGCCGTAGGCTCCGCCCCGCACGCGCACGCGCTCCCAGAGGTAGGCCATGCGCAGGTAGCGGGCGGCCACGAGGTCGGCTCCGTCGAAGCTCCAGCCTGTGCCGTTCAGGTCCAGGCCCACGCCCACGTAGTGCACCTGGGCCGGGATGGGCACGCCTTCGTTGGCGGGCATGGCCAGGCGCGTCCAGGCCTGCGGCCGGGGCGTGGCGTCGGGCAGGTCGTCCAGGAGTCCGGCCACGGCGGTTTCCAGGCCGTCCAGGTCGGCCGGCGAGGCGGTCAGCCCCACCACGGCGTTGTTGCGGGTCAGCACCACGTCGCGCAGGGTTTCCAGGTCGCGGCGCACGCCGTCGTAGTCCGTCTCGATGCGGGCGGTCAGACCGCGCAGGTATTCGAGCTGGGCGATGCCACGCAGGCGTTCGGCCAGGTTGCCGGCCAGGGTGTAGCGGGCGCGCAACCTGGCTCCGGCCGTGGCGTGGCCGGCCGGGGCCATGCGGCGTTCCAGACGGGAGCGGGCTTCCAGGGCCATCTGGGCGAAGCGCTCCTTGTTGCCGAAATCGGTGCCGCCAAGGATCTCGCGCAGGATGTCGAGGAATTCCCCGGTCTTTTCCACGGTGGCCTTGCCGCGAAGGACGAGCCTTGCCGCCGCGTCGTCCGGGCCGTCGCCGTAGCGGGAGGCGACCAGGGCCTCGCGGGAGATGCCGCCGGTCTTGGCGGCGATGCGCCGGGTCAGCGTGATGGCGTCGCTTTTGTCCGTGCCGAGTTCCAGAAGGGCCCGGCCGAAGAGCGGCAGCAGGGGCACGAGGCCGTCCGGCACGCCGGCCAGGGGAAAGGCCAGATCGAGGTAGGCGATGCCGGCCGTCTCCAGGGGGTGGACGTACAGCGCGACCTGGCCCCGGTCGTAGGCCCGCTGGGGAATGGGCGTCTCGGCCTCGGGCAGGTCCTTGAGGGAAAGGCTGGGGATCTTGGCCAGATCCTCGGGGGCGTCCGGGGTTTCCTGGAGGCGGCGCAGCTCCTCCTGGCCGTCGATGACGGCCTGGCGGGCGGCCTCGTCGAGGCCGGCGGCGATGTCGGCCAGCTCCTTTTTCTCCTCGGCCAGCCGTTTGGCGTCGAGTTCGGTGTCGGGAGTCAGCACCAGGGTCACCCGGTGGGGGTTGTCGAGGAGCCAGGTCCGGATGGCCTCTTCCAGGACGCGCTCGCCGGCGGCCAGACGCTCCTTGAGGCGGGCCAGGGGCCCGGAGAAGCGCAGGGGGGCCAGGGGATCGCCGTCGTGGAGCCAGGTGGCGAGCGCGCGCAGCATCATGGACAGCCCGCGCGGGAACGAGCCGGTGTTGTTCTCGCGAAGCGCGAATTCCAGGGCGTTGACCCCTGCCTCCACGGCGTCGGCGGGCAGGCCCGAATCGACCAGCCAGGTCAGCGCGCCGTGAATGACGCGCTCGACGTCGGCCGCGGTCCCGGGCTTGATGCCCTTTAAGCCCACGGAGAAGAACATCTGGCGCAGTTCGGTCTCCAACCCCGTGCCGGCCAGGTCCTCGCCCAGGCCGCTGTCGAGGAGGGCCTTGCGCAGGGGCGAGGTAGGCAGGCCGATGAGCACGTGCTCCAGCACGTCGAACACCAGCGCCCGGTCCTGATCCTCGGTGTCCGGGAGCAGCCAGTTGACGGTGACGAAGGCGCGGTCGGCCTGGCCCGGTGCGGCGGCGTAGGGCATCTCCTTCGCTGCCGGGGCTTCGAAGGGCTTCTGGAGCGCGACGTGCGAATCCACGGGCCGGGCGTCGAAGCGGTCGAAATAGTCGCCGAGGATGCGCAGGCGCTCGTCGGGGTCGTCGTCGCCGGAGAAGAAGGCCCGGGCGTTGGAAGGATGGTAGTAGGTTTCGTGGAAGGCCTTGAACTCCTCGTAGGTGAGGGCCGGGATGACCCTGGGGTCGCCGCCGGAATCCAGGCCGTAGGCGGTGTCCGGGAAGAGCAGACGCTGGGAGAATTCGCCGAGCACGGAATCGGGCGAGGAATAGACGCCCTTCATCTCGTTGAAGACCACGCCGCTGCGGATGAGTTCGCCGGCGTCGGTGAATTCGTAGTGCCATCCCTCCTGCTTGAAGATGTGCGGCGGAATGCGCGGGAAAAACACGGCGTCGAGGTACACGTCGACCAGGTTGTAGAAGTCCCGGAGGTTGGCCGAGGCCACGGGATAGCAGGTCTTGTCCGGGTAGGTGAAGGCGTTGAGGAAGGTCTGGAGCGACCCCTTGAGCAGTTCGACGAAGGGTTCCTTGACCGGGTACTTGCGCGAGCCGCAGAGCACGGAATGCTCCAGGATGTGGGGCACGCCGGTGGAATTGGCGGGCGGGGTACGGAAGGAGACGCCGAAGACCTTGTTGGCGTCGTCGAGGCTCAGCGAGAGGACCTGCGCCCCGGTGCGGTCGTGGCGGCTAAGGACAGCCCTGGCGGCGTATTCGGCGAGGTCCTCGTCGCGAAGGACCGTGAACCCGTATTTGCTTCCCATTGTGACTCCTGGTTTTTTTCAATGCCGCGGCGCGTTTTGGCGCGGACATTTTTTTTCTACACATTCGGGAGATTTTTGCTAGAGTGGACCCGTGTCCGGTCAAGGGTCCCGACCGGGTTGGCAGGGGAGAAGAAGCGCATCCACTTGCGCTTGCTTGCAAAAAGCACTATATCTTTAACCGGAGAACAGAGGGACCTCGCGGAGACGCTTGCTTTCGTTAATGATTTCAGGCGATTTTGCGAGGTGGGTCGTCTTCTCCCAATGTGGGGGCGGCCGGCCCGTTGACGATTGAAGAGGGTGTTTTTTTGGCAAGGGTGAATCCATTCACTGCTCCGAGGAGGGAGTTATGAACAAGAAACTTCAAGTGTTGCTGGTGGCTGTGGTCGCCCTGCTGCTGGGCTTCAGCGGCCCGGCCATGGCGAAGAAGCAGGTGCCGAAGGTCGACAACTTCATTTACTTCATCGACCATTCGAGCTCCATGGCTTTCTCGTACAAGGGTCAGCGCTACGTGCAGTTCGGTGGCGTCTCCAAGATCATGATGGCCAAGTCCCTGGCCCGTGAGCTGAACAAGATGACCCCCGAACTGGGCTACAAGGCCGGCCTGTACACCTTCGCTCCGTACAAGGAGTACGCCCCGATGGCTCCCTACAGCCAGGCCACCATGGCTGCCGCCATCGAAAAGATCCAGACGGACTACAGCGTCTACGGCCGCATGACCCCGATGGGCAAGGGCCTGGAAGATCTGGACAAGCTGCCCATCTCCACCCTGTCCGGCAAGACCGGCGTGTTCATCTTCTCTGACGGCGACTCCAACTGCGGCGTCGACCCCGTCGCGGTCGCCCAGTCCCTGAAGGCGAAGTACGGCGACAACCTGTGCTTCTACATCGTCGACCTGTCCGACAGCAAGCATGGCCAGCAGGTGCTGAAGGCCATCGCCGCCATGGGCAAGTGCAACTGCATCGAGCTCGGCGAAGAGCTGCTCCGCAACGAGGCCGCCCGCGAGAAGTTCCTCGAGTGCGCCCTGTACGAGTGGATCGAAGACGAAATCGTCGTCTTCCGCAGCATCTACTTCGACTTCGACAAGTACAACATCAAGCCGGAATTCGTGCCCGTTCTTGAGGAAGGCACCGCCATCATCAAGTCCAAGCCCGGCATGAAGGTGATCCTCGAAGGTCACACCGACAGCATCGGTACCGAGCAGTACAACATGAAGCTTGGTCAGCGCCGCGCCGACTCCGTCAAGGCCTTCTTCGTGAAGAAGGGCATCGACGCCAGCCGCATCGAGACCATCAGCTTCGGCGAATCCGATCCGGTCGCCACCAACAAGACCGCTCAGGGCCGCGCCCTGAACCGCCGGTGCGTGATCAAGTTCAAGAGCATGTAAGCGGGACGGTTCGCCGTCTCCCTGGCCAGACGCCCCCCCGGGGGCGTCTGGCCTTGTATTTTTCACGGAGTGCCTGATGCCAAGCGCAAAAACCCTCGTCGTTTTCGCCTTCCTCCTGTTGGCCGTTCCCGGTTCCGCCTGGGCCGGACTCAATGTCTACCGGGCCGACGGACCGGCTCCCAAGCTCCAGATCGAAGAGCCCAAGCCCCTGGAATACAAGGTTGCGAAGGGCGACTCCGTGGCTACGATCGCCAAGAAATTTTCCGTGACGGCCAAGGACCTCATGGCCGCCAACGGCCTGGCCGACGCCAAAAAGCTCAAGGCCGGCCAGACGCTGAAGATCCCCGGCAAAGCCGCCCCCATCCCGGACGCCAAGGCTCCGGCGGCGAGCGCCGCCGCACCGGCAGCCGTCTCGGCCGCCGCTCCACAGGCGGCCGCCAAGGCCGCGCCCGAGCCCAAGACGGCCGCGGTCGCCCAGGTGGAGGAAAAGGCCGACGCCTCGGCCAGAAAGGCCGCCAAGCGCGGCGAAGTCCTCGATCCGGGCGTTGACGACTCCACCCCGGCCAAGGGCAAGAAAGGCAAGAAGGGCAAGTTCGAGCCCGCGCCCGTGGCCGCGCCGACCATCGATGTGGACGACAAGATGCGCGCCTCCTTCGGCAAGACCGGCGTCATCTCCAACAGCACCAACGTGCCGCAGAACATCCGCGACGAATTCCTGACCTACGCCCGCAAATGGGTGGACGAACTCGACCGTCTGGGCGTCGGCACCGTGACCAACAAGAAGATCAAGCAGGTCGGCGACCATTGGGAAGCCACCTACCGCGTCATCATCCGCGAGTCCCTGGGCGCGGAGGTCAAGCGCGTGGAATACGACCATACGCCCTATGTGGGCCACATCACGTATTTGCAGCGCGTCTACACCTGCGAGGCCCCGACCAAGCAGGCGGCCCTGGCCGGCCCGTTCACGTCCAAGGACGAGGCCATCCGGGAAATCTTCAGCTACTCCGCCAAGAACAAGGCCTGGCGCTAGCCGGCCGCGATCAAAAGCACGAACGCCCTCCGGCATCCGCCGGAGGGCGTTTTGTTTTGGAGGGTGCGAGAAGCGCGCAGGGGCTTAGTTTTGGAAGTTCGGCAGCAGAACGAAGGGTGAAGCCCGTCCTCGGACAACGGCCCTTTCACGGCGTCCTGGACGCGAAAAGCCCAGTGTTGCGTCCCTGAAAAAAACGATAGTATTTTTCCAGAAAAATATAACACCTAAAAGAAGTTGTCCGCGAAATACGCATGCCCGCATTTCGCGGACGCGGCACTAGCCGGGACAGCCGGCATCCGTGACCGGGTTTCGCAGCACGCCGTAGCCTTCGAGCTCCACTTCCACCACGTCGCCGGGTTTGAGGTAACGCGGCGGGTTCAGGGCAAAGCCGACGCCCGAGGGCGTGCCCGTGACGATGACGTCGCCCGGGCACAGGGTCATGGCTTCGGAAAGCGTGGCGATCAGCACGTCGATGCCGAAAAGCATGTCCGTGGTGGCGGCCTCCTGCATGATCTCGCCGTTGACGGCCGTGGTCAGGCGCAGGCCGCGCGCTCCGGGCGGCAATTCGTCAACGGTGCAAAGCTCCGGCCCGAACGCGCCGGTCCTGTCGAAATTCTTGCCCAGAAACCACTGGCTGGTGCGGAACTGGTAATCGCGCACCGAGGCCTCGTTGAAAAGGGCGTACCCTGCCACGCTGGCCAGCGCGGCCTCGCGGGGGATGTTGCGGCCGCCGATGCCGATCACCACGGCCACCTCGCCTTCGTAGTCGAGCATGTGCGAGACGGCCGGGCGCTCGATGGGCTCGTCGTGGGCGACAAGGGTCGAGGCCGTGCGGGCGAAGAACACGGGATGCTCGGGCAGGTTTCGCGGATCGACCTCGATGGCGTGGTCCACGTAGTTGAGCCCCACGCACAGGATCTTGCCCGGATCCGGCACCGGCGGCAGGAGACGCACGGCGGAAAACCGCGACTGGCAGTCCGGCCCGGCGCGCATGGCGGCGTCGCAGGCGGCCTGCAAGCCGGAATCACCCAGGACGAGCAGGGCTTTCATGTTGCGGGGAAGTTCAGGAGCGGCCAGGGCCAGATCGACGAGCACATCACCCAGGCGTACGCCGATGCGCGGTTGCGCGTCATGCAAAAACGTGACGAGACGCATGCGACCTCCCGTACTCTTCGCTTCCACACTAGAAGGCGGAAGCGGCCGGCGTCAAGGACGCGACACGCTCCCGGGCATGACGGTCAGGCAAGAAAAGACGTGATGCAGGCGGCAGGGACCACCTGCCAGGAATGATCCAGTCCTGACGTCCGTCGTCCAGCCCTTGTCTCGCGAAGAATGCGGAACCGAGAGGGAATGTTCATGCGGCGCCTGCGTCCGTCGTTGGAGGCGACGCGGAGCAGGTCGTCGGGCGAGGGGGCGGCGCGGTCGCCGGTCAGGGCAGGCGCACGCCGTCCGGCGTGTCGCCGAGGCCGGACAGGAGCCAGGAGAGCACGGACGCCTTGAGGTCGGCGGCACGGGTGGAGGAGGAAAAGAGCTCGGACAGGCCGCCGCCCTTCTTGGGGCCCTTAAGCAGCGGCACGTCGCCGGTCAGGCCGGTCTGCTCCTTGAGGTAGTCGATGGCGTCTTCCTGGCCGCCCAGGACGTCCACGAGGCCCAGTTCCTTGGCCCGCGCGCCGGTCATGGCCCGGCCGTCGGCGATGGCCGTGACCGCTTCGGGCGTGAGCTTGCGCTCCCGGGCCACGTCGCCGGAAAACTGCTTGTTGAGGTCGTTTATGAGCCCTTCCAGGTAGGCGCGTTGTTCGGGTGTGAGCGGCTTGAAGGGGCTGCCGGCGTCTTTGAGGCGGCCCGTGGTCAGGGATTCGAAGCTGACGCCGAGCTTTTGCAGCAGTTCGGTCACGTTGGCCATCTGGGACATGACGCCGATGCTTCCGGTGATGGTGCCGGGATTGGAGAAGATGCGGCCGGCCGGGCAGGCGGCGTAGTAGCCGCCGGAGGCGGCCACGGCGGAGAACGAGGCCACCACGGGCTTCACACGGCCGAGCTTTTTCACGGCCATGTAGATCTCCTGGGACGGGCCGAAGGCTCCGCCAGGGGAGTTGATGCGCAGCACCACGCCCTTGACGGAATCGTCCTCGCGCAGCTCACGCAGGAACTTCACGGTCTTCTCGGACTCGGTGATGGTCCCTTCGATGCGCACCAGGCCGAAACGGGACGAGGAAACGCCCGGGAACCGGCCGATGCCCCCGTCGCTCCAAACGCCGACGGCGGCCGCGACCCCCACCACGAGGATCACGGCCGCCACGGCGATGCAAAGCCCGAACAGGCCGGGCCTTCTCTGGGCAAAGGACTGGTTAGCGCTGGGCATCCTCTTCCAACTTCTGGCGCAGCAGTTCGCCGAGGTTGCTGCCCGTGTCCGAAGGTCCGGCGGTGCGGAACTCCTTGGACTTGCGCTTTTCCTCCTCGTCCTTGATGGACTTGATGGAAAGGCCCAGGCGGCGCTCGTCGGCGCTGACGTGGATGACCTTGGCTTCGATCTCGTCCCCTTCCTTGTACAGCTCGGCCGGGGTCTTGACCTTCTTGCGGCTGATCTCGGAGACGTGGACCAGGCCCTCGATGCCCTCCTCGACCTCGACGAAGAGGCCGAAGTCGGTGATGTTGGTCACCGTGCCCTTGACCATGGCACCGACCGGGTAGGTGTCGGGCACGCGGGTCCAGGGATCTTCGGAGAGCTGCTTGATGCCGAGGGTGAACTTCTCGTTTTCCTTGTCCACGGTGAGGACCTTGGCCATGACGGTGTCGCCGCTCTTGAACATCTCGCCGGGGTGGCGGACCTTCTTGGTCCAGGAGATGTCGGAGACGTGGATCAGGCCGTCGATGCCGTCCTCGATGCCGATGAAGATGCCGAATTCGGTGATGTTTTTCACCGAACCCTCAAGGATGGTGCCCTCGGGGTACTTCTCGGCCACGATGTCCCAGGGGTTGGGCCGCACCTGCTTCATGCCGAGCGAGATGCGCTTCTTGTCCGGATCGACGGACAAAACCACCACCTCGACCTCGTCGCCCACGTGGACCATCTGGCTCGGGTGGCGCAGCTTGCGGGTCCAGGACATCTCGGAGATGTGCACCAGCCCTTCGACGCCGGCCTCGAGCTCCACGAACGCGCCGTAATCGACCAGGTTGGTCACCTTGCCGGACAGGCGCGTGCCTTCGGGGTACTTGCCGGCGATGTTCTCCCAGGGGTCGGACACGAGCTGCTTCATGCCAAGCGACACCTTCTGCTTCTCCTGGTCGAAGGACAGGACCTTGAGTTGCAGTTCGTCGCCCAGGTGCACCAACTCCTTGGGATGCTTGATGCGCTTCCAGGACATGTCGGTGATGTGCATGAGGCCGTCGAGGCCGCCGAGGTCGACGAACACGCCGTACTCGGTGATGTTCTTCACGCGTCCGGTCACGACCTGGCCTTCCTCGAGGGTCTTGAGGAGGTCCTTGCGCATGGAGTCGCGCCGTTCCTCGAGGAGCACGCGCCGCGACACGATGACGTTGCTGCGGCGGCGGTTGATCTTGAGCACGCGGAACTCGAACTCCTGGCCGACCAGGGCGTCCATGTCAGGCACGGGCCGCAGATCGACGTGGGAGCCGGGCAGGAAGGCTTCGACGCCGCCCAGGTCCACGGTGTAGCCGCCCTTGATGCGGCGCACGATCCGACCGGTGATGACGTCATCCTTTTCCTGGATTTCCTCGAGCTTATCAAAAAGCTGCATGCGCTTGGCCCGCTCGCGGGACAAGTGGATGGTGCCTTCGGATTCGTTCTTGGAGACGACGTAGACGTCGATCTGGTCCCCGACGCGCACTTCGAGTTCGCCAGCGGCGTCAAGGAATTCGTTGAGGGAGATCTGGCCTTCGGACTTGAAGTTGACGTCCACCAGGACGTGCTCCTTGCCGATGCGGACCACGACGCCCTGAGTAATGGAGCCTTCTTCCAGGTCGCCGAAATCCTCATTGAGGTAGTTTTCCAGCGCGGCTTCGAAGTTGACTTCCATTTCCATGTTAGGGTTGTTTTTCATTTCCGGGGTTTTGTCCATGAGTTGACCTCCAACGCGATCTATCCCTGTAAAAAGGATTTTTGGTCGTAGCAGAAAGCCCGGAAGGGCACAACCATTATATCCCGACCGTTTTGGCCTGCGCCGTCGCGCCCGCCGCGCCGGGCGCGAAACGCCCGGTCAGGCCAGGGCCACCAAATCGTACTCCTTGGCTTCCTCGATGGTCGCCGCGATCATCTTCCCCGGCACGACGCCCGGGCCGCTCACGTAGGTCACGCCGTCGATCTCCGGGGCCTGGAACCAGCAGCGGCCCACGTGCAGCCCAGGCCATTCGCCGTGGGGCGCGTCCACCAGCACCTCCTGGTCCGTGCCGACGTAGCCTTCCATGATGTCCGCGCTGATCTCGCGCTGGGCGGCCATGACCGCCTCCACGCGCCGATCCTTGACGTCGCGGCGCACCTGCCCGCCCATGGACGCGGCCGGCGTGCCCTCCTCGCGGTGGTAGGGGAAAACGCCCAGGTGATGCAGCCGGGAGCGGGCCACGAAATCGAGCAGGGCCTGGAAATGTTCCTTCTTCTCGCCGGGCAGGCCCACGATGAAGGTCGAGCGCAGGGCGGCCTGGGGGAAATGCCGGCGCACCCGCTCCACCACGGCATCGGCGGCCGCCGCCTTGGGCCGGGCCATGGCCGCCAGCATGTCCGGGTGCACGTGCTGGAAGGGAATGTCGAAATACGGCACGAAAGGCCGGCCGGCCCCGGCCAGGAAGGACAAAAGCGAATCGGTCACCCCGGACGGATAGAGATAGAGCAGCCGCAGCCACTTGAGCCCGGAAAGGGGCAAGAGCCTCTCCAGAAGTCCCTTGAGCCCCTCCTTGAGCCCCAGGTCCCGGCCGTAGGCCGTCACGTCCTGGGCCACCACCACGAGCTCCGACGCGCCGCGCCCGAGCAGTCCCCGGGCCTCCTCCACCACCGCCTCCATGGGCCGGCTGACGAGCGGACCCCGGATGGAGGGGATGGTGCAGTAGCGGCAGGCGTGGTCGCAGCCTTCGGCGATTTTGAGATAAGCGTAGGACGGCGGCGTGCTGGCCAGCCGGCCCGTGGGCGCGGCCGGCGACGCGCCGAGGGCCTCGGCCAGCCGGACGGGAATGACGTCGAGTTCCGACGGCAGGCCCCAGACGTCCACTTCGGGCAGGCCCTGGCGCAGCTCCTCGCCGAACCGGGCCGGCAGGCAGCCCATGACCGCGAGCTTGGGACGCGGCGAAAGCTCCCGCAGCGCCTCGGCCGTCTCCAGGATGGCGGCCACGGACTCCTCCACGGCCGGGGCGATGAAGGAGCAGGTGTTGATGACCACCAGGTCGGCCTTCTCGGGGGAATCCACCATTTCGTGGGCGAACGGCAGGCCGCCCAGGGCGGTTTCGGTGTCCACGCGGTTTTTCGGGCAGCCAAGGCTTACGGCGTGCACACGGCAGGTCTTTGCCATAGATCGATGTTCCATCCTTGCGGGCAGTCTTGCCCCGGGCTACCATGGGAGCCTGCCGATGGCAAAAGCGCCGGCAGCGGCCGGCCCGGAGGAGCCATGGACCACGCCCTCGATTCGCAGACCCGCCTGTGTCTTTTCGGCGACGGTCCGTCCCTGCTCGACTGCTTCGAACAACTGCGCCAGGCCGGCGTCAACGGCCCGGGCGACAATCTGGCCGGCGCGCCCCTGTCCGCCGCCCCGGCCGCCCCGGACAACGGCGGCGGCCTTGCCGCCACCGCCGCGCGCGAAGCCCGGGAAATGGGCATCGCCTGGCACGACGATCCGGCCGCCATGCTCGACGCGGCCGCGCCGGGCCTGCTTTTCTGCCTCACTCCCGGCGCGGCCCCGCCCTGCCCGCTGCCTCCGGGCTGGCGGCTCTACACCTACGAGGACGCCGGCCCGTTGCTGGGGCTGCTCGTGCGCGCCGCCTGCCCCGGCGCCTGCCGGCCGGACATGGCCCGGGCCAGACGGCTTTTGTCCACCGTGCTCGACCACATGGACGAAGAGATCGCCCTGCTCGGCCCCGACGGCCGGCTGTGCGACGCCAACGCCCGGCTGACGGCGCGGCTGGGCCACTCCCGGGAAGAACTGGCCGGCCTCGCCGCCGGAGACGCCTTCCCCGAATTCCCGGACCTGGACGCGCCAGGCCCAGACGGACGGCCCCCGGTGCGCCAGGCCCTGGCCGCCGGCCGCAAGGCCGACCGCGAAAGCTCGCGCATCGACAGACGGGGCCGGCTGCGCTATTTCCGCACCACCTTCTACCCCGCCCCGGGCCAGGACGGACGCCTCGACCACATCGCCGTGGTGCGCCGCGACGTCACCCAGGACGTCTTCCTGGAACGCCGCCTGCAAAAATCCGAACGCCTGGCCGCCATCGGCGAACTGTCCATGTTCATCTCCCACGAGATCCGAAACCCGCTCTTCGCCATCGCCGGCTTCGCCAACGCCCTGCTGCGGGCCAAGGACCTGGGCGAGGCCAGCCGGGAAAAAGCCGCCATCATCCTCAAGGAATCCAAACGGCTCGACGACATCCTCAAAGACATCGTCAACTTCTCGCGCCCCACCCAGTCCAAGCCCGGCGAGGCCGACCTGGCCGATGTGGCCAGGCGCACCACGGCGCTCATGCGCCACGCCCTGGAAGCGCAAGGCATCGCCGTATCCCTTGACCTCTCGCCCGACGCGCCCATGGCCCGGGGCGACCCCGAAACCCTGACCCAATGCCTCGTCAATTTCCTCAAAAACGCCATGGAAGCCATGCCCGCCGGTGGCCACGTCACCGTGTCCACGGGGCTGCGCCACGGCCTGGTCAACCTCTCCGTGGCCGACGACGGCCCGGGCATCCCCCCGGACATCCTGCGAAACGTCTTCAACCCCTTCTTCACCACCCGCGACAAACGGGCCGGCCTGGGGCTGGCCATGACCAAAAAAATCGTCGAAGACCTGGGCGGCACGGTGGAAATCGAAAGTACGCCAGGTCGCGGCGTCGTCGCCACGCTCTGCCTGCCGCCCTATCTCGAACTCGCCCCCGAGGAGGCATGATGGCCCAACCGTCCGAAAACGCGCCGCAAGAGGTGGTCCTCGCCACCAGAAACGCCGGAAAAATCAAGGAATTAAACGTCCTGCTCGCCCCCTTGGGCGTGCGCGTCGCCGGCCTCGACGCCTACCCGGAAATCGGCGACATCCCCGAAACCGGCGAAACCTTTCTCGAAAACGCCCGCATCAAGGCCCGGGCCGTTTGTCGGGCCACCGGGCGCGTCAGCCTCGCCGACGACTCCGGCCTGTGCGTGGACGCCCTGTCCGGCGCGCCCGGCGTCTACTCCGCCCGCTTCTCCGGCGAACATGCCACCGACGAAGCCAACAACGCCAAACTCCTGGCCGCGCTGGCCCACGTGCCCGAACGCGACCGCACCTGCCGGTTCGTCTCCGTCGTCGTGGCCGCCAGCCCCGACGACCGGGAACTCGTGGCCGAAGGGACCTGGGAAGGCCGCGTCACCCTCAAAGCCGCCGGCGCCGGCGGCTTCGGCTACGACCCTCTCTTTCTCGACCCCGAAGCCGGCAAAACGGCCGCCGAACTCACCGCAGCCGAAAAAAACAGCCGCAGCCACCGCGGCAAGGCCCTGGCCAGCCTCGTGGCCCGGTGGAAAGACGGCTGGACCGAGGCAGAGTAGACGAAGGGCGCGGCCGGAGGCTGGAAGGTGGAAGATGAAGATGCCTCCGGCGGCCGGGGGGGATGATCCCCCCCGGACCCCCACGATGGGCGATGCGGAAAATGGGTAAGCGGGTGG
>NZ_JARKOZ010000053.1 GCF_029978005.1 Solidesulfovibrio sp.
AATTTCGCCTGCCGAGCCTGCCGCCTCAGCGGCGGCATCGGCAGGCGAAATTCCGCCCCCATCATCCGTCCGCTACGCGACCGGCCTCCCGGTGACCGCAGCCAACTCCGCCCGCCTACGCCGCCGAGGGGGTCCGGGGGGCATCATGCCCCCCGGTGGGGTTCGGGGCAAAGCCCCGATGCGTCCATCCAGGGCGACGCCATGGCCGAAAACGGCTAGCGCCTCCGCCAGGGCGGGGCTAGCATGTCCGGCATGTTGCTGCATCCCGACGAATGCTACAGGGCGTGGGCGGCCAGGGACACCCGGTTCGACGGCCGGTTCTACACCGGCGTGACGTCGACGGGCATCTACTGTCGCCCCGTCTGCACGGCCAGGTTGCCGAGGCCCGAGCATTGCAGGTTTTTTCCCAGCGCGGCGGCGGCCGAGGCGGCGGGGTTCCGGCCGTGTCTGCTTTGCCGTCCCGAGCGCGCGCCGGGGTTGTCGCCGGTGGAGGCGGGAGCGCGTCTGGCCGACGCGGCCGCCGTGCTGATCGCCGAAGGGGCTCTGGAGGACGGCGGCCTTGCGGCGCTTGGCGAACGGCTCGGGGTGAGCGCGCGGCACTTGCGGCGCGTGTTCCGGGAGCGCTACGGGGTCGCGCCCGTGGCCTACGCCCAGACCCGGCGCTTGCTTCTGGCCAAGGCCTTGCTGACGGACACGGCCATGTCCGTGACGGACGTGGCGTACGCCAGCGGTTTTTCCAGCCTGCGGCGATTCAACGCGCTTTTCGCCAGCCGGTATCGCCTTTCGCCTTCGGCCCTGCGCCGGGAGCGGGGGGAAACGGCGACGTCGCCGGATGTGGCGGTCCTGGAGCTGGGATTTCGGCCGCCGTATGATTGGCAGGGCCTGCTCGGCTTTCTCGGCCCCCGGGCCGTGGCCGGCGTCGAGACGACGGAGGCGGGCTGGTATCGCCGCACGTTGCGACTGCGCCGCAGGGACCGGGCGCACGACGGCTGGCTGGCGGCGACCACGGCGGAGGGGAAAAACGCGCTTCGCCTCGAAGTTGCGGCCGGCCTGCTGCCTGTGCTGCCCATGGTGCTGGCCCGGGCGTCGCATCTTTTCGACCTGGGTTGCGATCCCGAGGCCGTGGCCAAGGGGCTTGGGGAACTGGCGTCCGGCCACGAGGGAGTACGCCTGCCCGGCGCGGCGGACGGCTTCGAGACGGCGGTGCGGGCCATACTCGGCCAGCAGGTGACGGTCGCGGCCGCGCGCACCCTGGCCGGGCGTTTCGCGGCCGCTTTCGGCGAGCCCGTGGCCACGCCCCACGACGGGCTGACGACGCTTTTTCCCGAGCCGGCGACCGTGGCGGAGCTCAGCCAGGACGCCGTGGCTTCCCTTGGCGTCATCGCCTCCCGGGCCCGGGCCATCATCGCTTTGGCCAGGGCCGTACGCGACGGCGGGTTGGTCCTCGCCCCCACGGCCGACCTCGGGGCGAGCCTCGACGCCCTGCGGGCCCTGCCGGGCGTGGGCGAATGGACGACCCAGTACGTGGCCATGCGCGTGCTCGGCTGGCCGGACGCCTTTCCCCATTCGGACGGGGGCGTGAAAAAGGCCCTCGCCGAGAACGACCCGCGCCGCATCCTCGACCTGGCCGAGGCCTGGCGGCCGTGGCGGGCCTATGCCGTCATGCACCTGTGGCGGACGCTCCATGGAGGAGACGCATGATGACGCACCTTCGGTATGAAAGCGCCTTCGGCCCGATGCTGCTCGCGGCCGAGGACGGCGGGATGCTCGGGGCCTGGTTCACGGGCCAGAAACATTTTCCCTGGAAACTGGCTTTCCCCGACGCCGCGCCGCCCGACGCTGTGCTGGCGGAAGCGGCGCGCCAGCTCGACGCCTATGCCGCCGGGCAGCGCCGGACCTTCGCCCTTCCGCTTGCGCCCCGTGGCACGCCCTGGCAGCGGGCGGTCTGGCAGGCCCTGCTCGCGATTCCGTACGGCGAGACCGTCTCCTACGGCGAACTGGCGGCGCGCCTGGGTCGACCGGGCAGCGCCAGGGCCGTGGGCGCGGCCGTGGGGCGCAATCCCCTTTCGATCATCGTTCCCTGCCACCGGGTCGTGGGCGCAAGCGGCGGGCTGACCGGCTACGCCGGGGGCCTGGACCGCAAACGCGCCCTGCTGGCGCTGGAAAAGGCCCTGCCGCCGCGCGCCGGCTGACCGGGCCTCCCCGGGTCTCGGCCGTGCAATGCGCGGCAGGCATCTTCCCCGGACAACATGCGCAGGCGTTGCGCTTTTCTGAAAAATACGAGCGCGCTTTTACGCGACGCCGCGCGAGCGGCCGCTTTACGCCAGGACGCGGCCGCGATAGCTTGCCATGATGGACATGCTCGGCGACGCTTGGCAACTTTTGCTGCGGCTCGATCTCGTGCTGGACCGGCTGACGGACGGGCTGGGGACCTGGACCTACGCGGTCATCTTCCTGGTGGTGTTCGTGGAGACGGGATTCGTGGTGACGGGCTTTCTGCCGAGCGGCACGCTGCTGTTCGCGGCGGCGGCCCTGGCGGCCCGGGGGACCCTGTCCTTCTGGCCGCTTTTTCTGGGCGGCACGGCGGCGGCCTTTCTCGGCGACCAGCTCAACTACGCCTGGGGCCGCTGGCTGCGCCGGCCGCTGGGTTCCCGGCGGCTGCCGCGGGCGCTCAAAAGCGAACAGATCGAAGCGGCGCGCCGGGCCTTCGACAAATACGGCCCCATGACCATCGTCCTGGCGCGCTACGTGCCCATGCTGCGTTCCGTGGTTCCCCTGGCGGCGGGGCTGGCCGGCATGCCCGGGCGGCGCTTCGCCTTCTACAATTTCTGCGGCAAGGTTCCCTGGACGCTGCTCTACGTCTGCGGCGGCTACTACCTGGGGCGCATCCCCTGGTTCGCCAAGCATTTCACAGCCGTGCTGCTGACGGCGGCGCTCTTTCCTTTTGTCATCGCCGGCGTCCGGGCCCTGGCGGCCGCCCTCGCCTCGCGGCGCGACAACGATCAGCCGCGGTGAAAGAGGCCGAAGCGGGCGATCCACCAGAAGGCGGCCAGGCCGTCACGCCAGCCGATCTTTTTGCCTTCCTCATAGGTGCGGCCGTAATAGGATACCGGCACCTCGTAGATGCGCGCCCGCAGCCGAGCCACCTTGGCCGTCAGTTCCGGCTCCACGCCGAAGCGGTCGCTCTGGATGCGGATCTTGCGCAGGATCTCCGTGCGAAAGACCTTGTAGCAGACTTCCATGTCGGAAAGGTTGATGTCGTTGAGCATGTTGGAAAGCAGCGTCAGGGTCTTATTGGCCACGGAGTGCCAGAAGTAGAGCACCCTATGCGGCCCGCCCAAAAAGCGCGAGCCGAAGACCACGTCGGCCTTGCCCGCGTAGATGGGGGCGAGCAGGACCGGGTAGTCGTCGGGATCGTATTCCAGGTCCGCGTCCTGGACGAGCACCACGTCGCCCATGGCGGCGGCGAAGCCGGTGCGAAGCGCCGCGCCCTTGCCCTGGTTTTGCTCGTGCAGCAGCACGCGGATGCGGTCCGTGCCGTCCAGCCCCTGCAAATAGGACCGGCTGCCGTCGGTGGAAGCGTCGTCCACCAGCACCACTTCCCAGGTTTCCGGCCGGGCCAGCACCTTGGCCAGCACCGTCGGCAGGGTCTGCATTTCGTTGTAGACGGGGATGACGACGCTGACGCGAAGCGTCGGATCGGACGGCGTGACGTGCATGCGGAGACTCCGGTTCTTCAGGCTTGTTCGAGGCCGAGCGCCTCGAAATAACAGGCGCGGCAACGGGTTTCAATGGCGCACAGGTCGGCCAGGGCGTCGCGGAAATCGTGGCGGCCCATGGTGAACACGCCATGGCCGAGCACCACCACGCCGCGCCGCCCGGCCAGGGCCGGGGGCATGGTGTGGACCAGGCCGCGCGGGCCACAGCCCACCTCGCCCGGCACGATGGGTATGTCGTCCACGAAGCGGGAACGGTCGCAGTCCACGTGGCAGGAATCGCGCCTGGGGCAGAAATCGCTGTCGGCGCAGTCCATGGACATGATGACCGCGAACTTGGGGTGGCCGTGGAGAATGGCCCGGCGCGGGTCCCGGGCGATGAGGGCGGCGTGGGCCGAGAGTTCGCTCGAGGCGGTGAGCCCGGCGCAGGACGAGCCATCGAGCGGGCACAGGTCGATGGCCCCTTCCAGGGCGTCCAGGGCGCTTCCGGTCTGGCTTATGGCCAGCACGCCGTCCAGATTGCAGGAAATGTTGCCGAAAACGGAATCGACCAGTCCCAGGTCCACGGTGGCCCGGCCGGCCTGGGTCATGGCGGCAAGGGCCGTGCCGCTGTCGGGAAACGGCCCCTCGGCCAGGGGCGGCACGGCCGCGGGCGCGGGCGGCAGGGCGCGCACGGCGGCCTCGAAGGCGGCCAGGCGGGCGGCGTCCGGGGAGCCGGCGCGGTGGGCGGCCAGATGGTCGGCGAAAAATTTGACGAACCCGGCAAAGGCCACGGAGGAGACGGTGACGAAGGCCTGCTCGGGCGAGAGCGCGCCGTGGGCCAGGATGCCGAAGCCCGGCAGGTAGGCTCCCTTGCGCCGGGACAGGGCGGCGGCGGCGGCCTCGGGCCGGGGAGCCTCCACCACGGGGATGTCGTGGAAGAAGGTGCGCGTCTCGCAGTCCCGGGGCCGGATGGCCGGGGCCTCGCGGGCGGCCAGGTATTCGAGGACGGCGCGGTAGGGCTCGGCCGGGGGGACGAGCATGAGGCAGGCCACGCCCAGACGCGCGGCCGTCTCGGCCAGGAAGGCGTTGAGGGGAAAGTCCTGCCGGGAAAAGCTCGCCCCCTCGTCCAGGCAGACGATGGCCGCCTGCCCCGGGGCGCACAGCCCCGCCCGGG
Organism: Solidesulfovibrio sp.; assembly: GCF_029978005.1. Lineage (GTDB taxonomy): Bacteria > Desulfobacterota > Desulfovibrionia > Desulfovibrionales > Desulfovibrionaceae > Solidesulfovibrio. The sequence continues at coordinate 4,873 of NZ_JARKOZ010000053.1, forward strand.
CCAGGCGCTCGGCGAAACGCCCGGTCAGGGCGTCCACCGGAGCCGGCGCGGCGGCCGGCGCGACGACGGCGGCCCCCTCCCCGCGCAGGCGGCGGTACTTGTCCCGGGCGGCCAGAAAGGCCCGGCGATCCAGCGGCGGCACGACGATGCCGTCGCCGGCCGTGCCCGGGTGGGCGAAGAAGCATTCCGGCAGGTCGTCGGCCGATGCGTCCAGGCCCTGGAGCCTCTGTTGCGCCCGCTCGCGGCGCACCGCCCCCTCGCCCAAGGCGGCCAGGTCGCCGGCCGAGACGGCCTCGCCCGTGACGGCGCAAAGGGCCAGCGCCCATTCCTCCAGGGTCACGGCCAGGGAAAGGAAGGCACAGCCGCCAAGGCTCTGGGCGGCGGCCAGGGCGTTTTCGCCGAGCGCCACGGCCCGGGCCTTGCCCTCGAAAGTGAAACGGTCCGTGGCCACGGGCTTTCGCAGCAGTTCGTGGGCCAGACAGCCGCCGCGCCAGGGATCGGGGCCGCCCGTCCCCACGGCCAGGGACAGGGACAGGCCGCAAGCCCCGCGCGGATCGAAGGCCGGAAGCGGCACGCCCTTGACGGCCAGACGCAAGCAGGCCTCGATCTCCCGGCCCAAGGCGTCGCCGGCGGCCAGGGCGGCAAGCCCTTCGCGCACCAGGGCGGCGTCCGGGGCGATGGCCCGGCCCGTGCCCCAGGCGGCGAGGCAGGCGGCCGCACCGGCCGGGTCCAGGCCCTGGTCCAGGCAGAACCAGCGAGCCTCCACGGCAAGTTTCGGATCGGCCAGCCCCAGCAGGGCCGTGAAATGGGAGAGCGCGTCCGCGTCGGGCAAGAGCCGCCCGGCCGCGTCCAGCCGGCGGCAGGGCACGGGGCAGCCCGGGCAGGAAACGCCGCGGACGCCCTGGCCTTTGCCGAGGGCCGGGGCGTTGACCAGGGCCGTGGCCGGGAAAAAGGTGGCCCGGAAATCGTTGGTCGGCTGCATGCGCCGGCCGTGGGTCAGGTCGACCAGGGCGGCCGTGCCGTGACTGCCGAAGCCGCAGGGGCCGGCCAGGGCCGGCGAGGCGGCGATGAGGCGGTCCATGGCGGCCCGGGCCCGCGCGAGGCCCTCGGGGTCGGCGACGGCCACGCCGCCCGTGCCGAAAACGGCCACGTAAACGAGGTTTTTCGCGGCCAGGGCCAATCCTGCCCCGGTCGGTCCGGCGTCGTGCCAGCGGTCGGCCACGACCGTGGCCAGACCCGCGCCGGCCCGGGCGGCCGGCCCGCAGACCAGGGCCGCGTCAAAGGAAGACAGGGCGTCGAAAAGGGCCGGGACGGGCAGTTCGGCCAATTCCCCGGCCGGGACCAGGCGGGCCTCGCCGTCTTCCAGGCACAGGCCGACGGGCTCCGGGGCGCGTCCGGTAACGACCACGGCCGCGAGGCCGGCCCGGGCCAGGGCGTGGCCCAGGCCGCCGCCCAGGGAGGCGACGGCCGGGCCGCCCGTGCGCGGCGAGAAAAAGGCCAGGGAGAGGTGGCCGCAGCCCGGCAGGTCGCAACCGGCAAGGGCCCCGGCCGCCAGGCACAGCGGCGCGCCGGGGTCGTCCCAGGCAAGGCGCGCCGGCGCGTCGCAAAGGGCCGTGGCCAGGGCCCGGCCGCCGCGCTGGCGCGAAAGGAGCAGCGGCGGGGCGGCCTCGCGGCGCACGGCGGCGGCGGCGAGATCGACGCGCAAAACGGCGGGAACGGGGCGTGGGGGCATGGGGCTCCTTGTCGCGTCGGGCAAGGTGCGGAAGTAGCAGATGCGCCAAAACGAGGCAACGCGCCGCGCCGGCCTAAACCTCGGCGCGTTTCGGCCGATGAGACGGACATGCAGATCGGTTCCCTCGGACAATCCACCGACGCGCTCGCGACGCTTCTGCCCCAAGCCCAGGCCGACGGCCACGGGCTCAAGCTCGGCCGCTACTCCCAGGCCGACGACACAACCACCGCCGCCCCCTCGCTCAACCTCTCGAGCAGCACCTCGGACGTGTTCGCCGCCGACATCCTGGAAAAGCTCCAGGCGGCCCAGACGGCCAGCAACGCCGGGGCCCTGGCCGCCGGCGGCGCGGCCGGGGACCTCCAGCAGTCCTTGGCGGAAACCATCGACTACGTGCGCGAAAAGCACGGCGACGCCGCCGCCACGGCGGTCATGGGCATCATCGTCAAGGGCGTGGGCGACGGCTCGGGCGGCGAGGACGCCCTGGGCAATGCGCTCGTCTCCTCGCTCAAATTCATCGACCGCAACTTCGGCGTCTCCTCGGGCGACGCGGCCATCGCCAAGTTCAACGGCGCGCTCAACGACGCGGTCAACGGCTACTTCCAGAACGGCCACGACGAGCTGTTCTACGCCTCGGACGGCACGGGCGGCGCGACGAGCGACATCCAGAACACCCTGTCCGCGACCATCGCCGACGTGGCCGACAAGTTCGGCAAGGACACGGCCGAGGCCGTGTCCGACCTCATGACGCAAAGCCTCCAGGAAACCGGGGTCAACCGCCAGGGGCTCGGCATGGCCCTGGACGCGGCCGACGCCTATCTCACGGACCAGTACGGCGCGTCGGCCGGATTGGGCCAGGCGCTCCTGGCCAGCGACGCCCCCCTCCTGCCCAAAGGCTCCCTCGTGAACGTGACGGCCTAGCCCGCCGCCGCCTCTGCCGGAACCCGGCCGCAGAGAATGCGCGAACCGTTGGGGCCGGTAAAATCGAGCCGCTTCACCTCGCGTACTCCGGCCTCTTCGAGCATCTCCCGTATCTCGCCCTCGGCGTAGGCCTGGCCGCGCGGCGTGCCGAGCAGCATGTTGAGCGAAAAAAGCGTGGCGAAAAGCGGCCCGTCCCTGGCGTCGTCGAGCATGAATTCGTGCACGAAGACGAGCCCGCCCGGGACCACCGAGGCCACGGCCTTGGCGATGACGGTACGGCAGCCGGCCGGGTCCTCGGCATGGAGGATCTGGGACAGCCAGGCCACGTCGTAGCCGGCGGGCATGGGGTCGCGCAGGTAGTCGCCGGCGTGGAAGTCCACCCGGTCCGCCACGCCAAGGCGCGCCGCCTTGGCCCGGGCGTATTCCCGGCTGCCCGGCAGGTCGAAGACCGTGGCCGTAAGCTCGGGGTTGGCCAGGCAGAAATGGGAGGCGTAGGTGCCCGGCCCGCCGCCCACGTCCAGGAAGCGCCGCCGGCCGGCCAGGTCGACCGTGGCCGCCAGCCCGGGCGCGATGGCCGTGGCGATGCCGTCCATGGCCAGGAGGAAATCCTCCCTGGCCCCGGGATCGCCGTGGTCGGTCATGTGCTCGCCAAGCGGCCGCCCCGTGCGCACGGCCTCGGGCAGCCGGGCCCAGGAACCCATGATGCGGTGGTGATGGCGCAGGACATGGGCCACGCAGCGCGGCGATTCCCGGTCGAGAAACGCCCGGGCGCAGGGTGTGGGAACGCAGCGCCCGGCCTCCCGGGTCAGCAGGCCCATGGCGGCCAGGGCGTCGAGGAGCATGGCCAGGGCCCTGGCGTCGCAGCCGAGGCGCGCCGTCAGTTCGGCCGCGTCCAGGGGCTCGCGGCAAAGAGGGGTGAACACGTCGAGCATGGCCGCCGCCTGCAGGGCGCAGCCCTGCCAGTAGGAGCCGGAAATCTCGAGCAGCCGTCCGGGACCGTCGGTCGCGTCCATGGGGTCCTCCCGCCGGCCGAGCCGCCCCGCAGGGAGGGGGCGAATGCGGCCGCGCTTTCAGGGTTTCATGGCACGTCCGGCGACGCCGGGCAAGATGGGGGAAATCGCGTCGCGTCCGCGCGCCTAGGCGGCCGCTCCCGCCGCTTCGGGCTGGGGCAGGGCCAGGGTGACGGTGGTGGCGTCGGCCGCGTCGGAGGTCTCCATGCGGGCGAAGCCGCCGTGGGCCTCGACGATCAGGCGGGTGGAATAGGCGCCAAGGCCCGTGCCGCCGGGTTTGCCCGCGGTGGCGAACTTCTCGAAGAACCGGGAGCGTATTTCCGGCGGCACCACGCCCCGGTTGGCCACCACGACCAGGGTCGGGTCGCCCGGGCGCAGGTCCACGGTCACCGTCGCGCCCTCGGGCGAGGCCTCCAGGGCGTTTTTGAGGCAGTTGGCCAGCATGGTGTAGAAAAGGAGCTTTTCCGCGCGAAGCGCGACCGGGCTCGTTCCGTCGTCGGGCCGGCCGTCCACGGCGAGGTGCAGGGCGTTGCGCTTGTAGCCGGCCAAGGTGGCCAGCTCCACGAAGAGCCGCCGCACCACCGCCGCCGCGTCCATGGATTCGGGCCGCAGCACGTAAGTCCCCCGCTCCATCTTGAACAGATCCAGGGACAGGTTGATCATGGACAGCATCTTGAAGCCGTTTTCCTCCACGAGCCGCAGGAACATGGCCTGCCGGTCGGACAGCCCCCCCTCCTCGATGATCAATGGCGGCAGGCCGATGATGCCGGTCAGCGGGGCCTTGAGGTCGTGGCGCATGATCTGGTCCACGTCCTCGCGCAGCTTGGCCGCCTCGGTGAGTGCCTCGTTCTGGCGGGCCAGGGATTCCCGGGCCCGGCGCAGCTCCAGGTGGTTTTTCACCCGGGCCCGGACCACGGCCCGGCTGACCGGCTTGACGATGTAGTCCACCGCGCCGAGGGAAAGGCCCAGGGCCTCGTCCTCGGGGGCGAAGCAGGCGGTGACGAAGATGACGGGAATTTCGGCCAGGGCCGGGTCGGCCTTGAGCCGGCGGCAGACCTCGTAGCCGTCCATGTCCGGCATGATCACGTCGAGAAGGATGATGTCGGGGCGCAGCCGCTCGGCCAGGGTCAGGGCGTCCGCGCCGCTCGTGGCCACGTGCAGGTCGTGACCCTCGCGCAAAAAATCCACCAACACCCTGATGTTGGCCGGCACATCGTCCACCACGAGCACGGACGGCCGGCTGGAATCTTCGGTCATGCTTTCTTGTCGGAGTTCCAGTCCAGCTCGAACTCCCGCTGGATGGCCTCGACGCTCTCGAAATCCTGGAGGAAGACGTCGAGGATGCCCGGGTCGAAATGGCTGCCCCAGCCGGCCCTCATGATCTCCAGGGATTTCTCGTTGGAAAAGGCTTCCTTGTAGGGCCGCTTGCTGGTGAGGGCGTCGAAGACGTCGGCCACGGCGCAGATGCGGCCGTAAAGCGGGATGTCCTCGCCGCGAAGCCCCCGGGGATAGCCTGAGCCGTCCCATTTCTCGTGGTGCGACATGGCGATGATCTCGCCCACGCGCAGCAACTCGAAATTCGATTCGCCAAGGATCCTGGCCCCGTAGATGGTATGCTTTTGCATCACTTCCCATTCGTCCGGGGTGAGCTTGGCGGGCTTTAACAGGATGCTGTCCGGGATGCCGATCTTGCCGATGTCGTGCATGGGGCTGGCCTGCAGCACCAGGTCCACCTCGGCTTCCGGCAGGCCGAGCTTGTAGGCCAGAAGCGCGCAGTAGCGGCTCATGCGCTGGATATGGTCGGCGGTTTCCTCGTCCTTGAATTCCGCCGCCGCGGCCAGCCGGTGGATGGTCTCCAGGTGGGCGGCCAGGATGGTGCGCTGGGATTCCTTGACGTTTTCCAGGGCCATCTTGAGGGCCGAGGTGCGCACGGCCACCATCTCCTCGAGTTCGGCCTGGTACCGCTTCACCTCGTCCTGGGACTCCTTCATCTTGAGCAGCGAGCCCATGCGCACCCGCAGCTCCGTGAGGTCGATGGGCTTGGAGATGAAGTCGTTGGCCCCGGCCTCCACGGCCTTGAGCCGGTCCTGCTTGCTGGTCAGCGCCGTGACCATGATGATGGGCACGTCGGAGACGCCCGGCATCCCGCGGATGCTGCGGGCCACGGTGAAACCGTCGGTTTCGGGCATCATGACGTCGAGCAGCACCAGGTCGATGCTCTCGTCGAGCAGTCCGCGCGCCTCGGCGAAGGATTCGGTCAAGACCGGCTCATGTCCGAGGTTGCGCAGCAACCCGCCGATCACCCGCAGGTTGATGCGCTCGTCGTCGATGGCCAGAATACGTTTGGGCCTGTCCAAATTCCACCAGCCTTGGCAGCGGTTGTCCGTTCGTCGTCGCGCGTCGCGCGTCGCGCCCTTCAGAATACGATAGTAGGATAACGGTTCCCCGGGGGTCAAGTCGCCCCGGCGATCGCCCGGGGGCTTGAATTCCGCGGGGGAACCTGGGATGTGATAACACGGATTTTCCGCAACGCCAGCCACACCGCAACGAAAAGGTTCCGCATGCCCGATGCACCGCCCCCGTCCGTGCCGTCCCCCCACGCCCTGCCCGCTCCGGAAGTCCTCGCCGTCCTTGGCGTCGATCCCGAGCGCGGGCTCTCCCCGGCCGAAGCCAAGGACCGTCAGGGCCGTTTCGGCAAAAACGCCCTGACCCTGCCGTCCGGCCCCGGCCCCCTGCGCCGCCTGGCCGCCCAGTTCCTCCAGCCCCTGGTGGTCATCCTGCTCGCAGCCGCCGCGGCCTCGTTTCTCCTGGGGCACGCCCTGGATGCGGGCGTGATCTGCGCCGTGGTCGCGGTCAACGCGGCGCTCGGCTACTCCCAGGAAGCCAAGGCCGTCTCGGCCCTGGCCGCCCTGTCCCGGACCATGGTGGCCACGGCCGAGGTCCTGCGCGGCGGGGAGTTCGCCGTCGTCGCGGCCGAGGAGCTCGTGCCCGGGGACGTGGTGCGGCTGCGGGCCGGGGACAAGGTCCCGGCGGACCTGCGCCTGACCTTCGCCCAGTCGCTTCGCGCCGACGAATCGGCCCTGACCGGCGAATCCGCGCCCGCGGACAAGGCCGTCGCGCCCGTGGCCGCCGACGCGCCCCTGGCCGAGCGGACCTGCCTGGCCTTCGCCGCCACCGTAGTCGCCCAGGGGCTCGGCGCCGGCGTCGTGGTCGCCACCGGCGCGCGGGCCGAGATCGGGCGCATCGCCGCGCTGACGGCCGGGGCGGACGTGCTGGCCACGCCGCTGACCCGGGCCATCGCCCGGTTCTCCTCGGCGCTGCTCGTGGCCATCCTCGTCCTGGCCGGCGTCTGTTTCGCCGTGGGAGTGGCTCGCGGCCAGCCGCCGCAAGCCATGTTCATGGCCGCCGTGGCCCTGGCCGTGGGGGCCATCCCCGAAGGCCTGCCCGCCGCGGTCACCGTCATCCTGGCCATGGGCGTCTCGCGCATGGCGGCGCGAAAGGCCGTCATCCGCCGCCTGCCGGCCGTGGAGACCCTGGGCTCGACCACGATCGTGTGCTCGGACAAGACCGGCACCCTGACGCAAAACCGCATGACCGTGACGGAACTCGCCCCCGTCGGGAAGCGCTTCCGCCTGGAGGGCGAGGCCTTCGTCGCCGAGGGCGGCCCGGCCCCGGACGCCGGGGCGCGGCAGGCCCTCACCGGGCTGCTTCTCGGCGCGGCGCTTTGCAACGACGCCTTCCCCGCCGACGGCGGCGAGGCGTTCGCCGGCGACCCCACCGAGGCGGCCCTGCTCGTGGCCGCCGGCCGGGCCGGCCTCGACGTCGGCGCGGCCCGGGCCGCCCATCCCCGGCTGGCCGAGGAGCCCTTCGATTCCGAGCGCATGTTCATGGCCACCCTCCACGCCCTGCCGGACGATCCGGGCCGGGTGCTCTACCTCAAGGGCGCGACCGAGGCGGTGCTGGCCCGCTGCGGCGATGCCGGGGCACTTCCCCTGGACGCGCCGGCCGTGCGCCGCGCCGCCGAGGTCATGGCCGGGCGGGGCCTTCGCGTCCTGGCCGTGGCCGAACGGCGGCTTCCCGCCGGGACCGAAGCCCTTGGCGAGGGCCTGCTCGCATCCGGGCTCACGTTCCTGGGCCTGGCCGCCATGATCGACCCGCCGCGCCCCGCGGCCGTGGCCGCCGTGGCCGCCTGCCGCCGGGCCGGGGTCATGGTCAAGATGATCACCGGCGACCACGTCGCCACGGCCGCGGCCATCGCGGAAAACCTCGGCCTTGGCGACGGGGGCGTGGTCGCGGCCATGACCGGGGCGGACATCGACGCCGCGCCGGACGCATCCCTGCCGGAGCTGGCCGCCCGGACCCAGGTCTTCGCCCGGGTCTCGCCCGAGCAGAAGCTGCGCCTCGTGCGGGCTCTCCAGTCGCTGGGGCACGTGACGGCCATGACCGGCGACGGCGTCAACGACGCGCCCGCCCTCAGGCAGGCCGACATCGGCGTGGCCATGGGCCGGGGCGGGACCGAGGCGGCCAAGGAGGCGGCAGACATGGTGCTGGCCGACGACAACTTCGCCACCATCGCCGCCGCCGTGGAGGAAGGGCGCGGCGTGTTCGACAACCTGGTCAAGTTCCTGGTCTGGACCCTGCCCACCAACCTGGGCGAGGGGCTGGTGGTCCTTTGCGCCGTGCTCTTCGCCGTGCCCCTGCCCATCTCGCCCGGGCAGATCCTCTGGATCAACATGACCACGGCCGGCAGCCTCGGCCTCATGCTGGCCTTCGAGCCCCGCGAGCCCGGCATCATGGAACGCGCCCCCCGCGACCCGCGCCGGCCCGTCCTCGGCCTGGCCCTGGTCCGACGGGTGGCGCTCATGGGCCTGCTGCTGCTGGGGGCCTCCTTCGGGCTCTACGAATGGGAGCTGGCCGCAGGCGGCGACGAGGCCATGGCCCGCACCACGGCCGTCAACGTCTTCGTGGCCATGGGCGCGACCTATCTCCTGAGCTGCCGCTCCCTGACCCGGCCGGCCCTGTCCCTGCCGCTTGCCGGCAATCCCTACGTCCTTTGGGGCATGGCCGGGGCGCTCGCCCTGCAACTGGCCTTCACCTACGCCCCGCCCCTTCGCGACGTGTTCGACGCGGCCGCCATCGGCCCCTTGTCCTGGCTGCGCGTCGCCGGCGCGGCCGTGGCCGGCTTTGTCGTCATGGAAGCGGAAAAGATGCTTTTCCGACGCGCCTGACGCGCCGGGACTGTTGCTTGGCCGGCACGCATCATGCTAGGCAGGTTTCTCAGGGGAGGACGTTGCCTTACCGGAAACGTCGTGTCGGGCTTTTCATGCACATCCTGCATCGCGCCGTGCTTGCCGCCGCCTTGACGGTCGCCCTGGCCTGGCCCGGGACGGCCCCGGCCGCGACCCGCACCGCCGCGTCCCAGACGCCGGCGGGGCTTTCCTACGTCGTGCGCTACACCGGCGACGTGGCCCCGGACACACTGGAGCTGCTCAAGCAGGTGTCCAAGGCCGAAACCCTGATCAAGTCGCCGCCGGACTCGATCCTGCTCCTGGAGCGCCGGGCCGAGGAGGACAAAGCCGCCTTCGCCAAGGTCTTCCAGTCCGACGGCTACTTCGCCGCCGCCATCGCCGCCTCGGTGGACCAGGCCGCGACCCCGGCCGTGCTGACCTACGCCATTACGCCCGGGCCGCGCTTCACTCTGCGCCGCGTGACCCTTTCCCCAAAGGACGCCGCCCTGCCCACGCCCGAGGCCATCGGCCTCACCGTGCCGTCGCCCTTTTCCGCCAAGGCCGTGGTGGACGCCGAGGCCCAGATCACGACCCTCCTGCGCCGCCAGGGCCATCCCTACGCCAAGGTGGCGGACCGCAAGGTCACGGCCGACTTCGACGGCCACGACGTGACCGTGGCCTGGGAGGTCGACGCCGGCCCCAAGGCGGCCTTTGGCCCGCCGCGCTTTTCCGGCCTGACCTCGGTCAAGGAAGGCTACCTGGCCGGGCTCACGCCCTGGACCGAGGGCGCGCCCTACGACGCCGACCTGGTGGAGAAGTACCGCAAGAAGCTCGTGTCCCTGGACCTCTTTACCCTGGTCCAGGTCGAGCCCGCGCCCGAGCCCGGTCCGGACGGCCGCGTGGCCATGGTCGTGACCGTGGCCGAGCGCAAGCACCGCACCGTCAAGGGCGGCGTGGACTACCGGACCGACGAGGGACCCGGAGCCAACCTCGGCTGGGAGCACCGCAACCTCTTCGGCGGCGGCGAAAAGCTCTCCCTGTCCGCCGGGGCCTCGGCCATCGAGCAGGTCGGCCAGGCCTCCTTCGAGAAGCCGGACTTCATCACGCCCAAGGAACTCTTCAAAGCCAGCGCCAAGGTGGCCAACGAGAACAAGAAGGCCTACGAGGGCCAGAACGTCCAGGCCACGGGCTCGGTGCGCCGCCAGTTTTCGGACGCCTTCTCGGCCGCCGCCGGCCTCGGCTACCGGGCCTCGCGCATCATCAAGGACCAGTCGCGCCCCTGGGAGGACGACAAGCGCTACGGCTTCGTGTTCGTGCCCGTGGAAGCGGGCTACGACACGCGAAACGACGTGCTCGACCCCCAGAAGGGCCTGCTGGCCAGCGCCTCGGCCGCGCCCTACTGGGGCACCCTGGCCGGCGGCCCCAACTTCGTACGTCCGGAATTCTCCCTGGCCAACTACCTGAAAATCATGGACAAGCCGGGCGTGGTCCTGGCCACCCGGGTGAGCGGCGGCGCCAACGTCGGGGCCGACCGCGACGACGTGTCCCCGGACCTGCGCTACTACGCCGGCGGCGCCGGCTCCATCAGGGGCTATCCCTACCAGACCGTGGGGCCGCTTCGGGGCAAGACGCCCGTGGGCGGCGGCTCGGTCTTCACCTTCTCCTCGGAACTGCGCCTGCGCATCACCGAACTCATCGGCATCGTCCCCTTCCTCGACGGCGGCACGGCCTACGAAAACCCGCTGCCGCCGTACAACCAGCCCCTGCTGCTCGGCGCGGGCCTGGGAGTGCGCGTGTACACGCCCGTGGGGCCGGTGCGCCTGGACGTGGCCACGCCCGTGACGCCGCGCAAGGACATCGACGACATTGCCCAATTCTACTTCAGCATCGGACAATCCTTCTAGGCCGGCCTCCCCCCCCGGGCGGCCGCGTCCCCGGCCGGCGCGCCGCTTGGCGCGGCTGGCCGCGTTGTGTCTGGCCGGCCTGGCCGGCCTCGTGCTGCTGGTCCTGGCCGCCCTCCTCACCCCGGCCGGGCTTCGCGGCGCGGCCTTTCTCGCCGAGCAGGCCATCCACGCCGCCTCGGGCATGACCGCCACCATCCGCGACGTCTCCGGCGTGCTGCCCTTTTCCCTGCGCCTGGGCCGCTTCGCCCTGGCCGACCAGGACGGCATCTGGCTGGTGGTCAGCGACGCCCGCCTCGCCTGGTCGCCCTCGGCCCTGCTGCGCGGCCGGGTGCTGATCGACGAGGCCACGGCCGACGTGGTGCGCCTGCGCCGCGCCCCGGAGATCCCCCCGTCCGCCGGGCCGCCCCAGGCCGTGGAATGGCCGCCGCGCTTTCCGCGCCTGCCGGCCCTCCTCGTCGACCGCCTGGCCGTCAACCGCCTGATCCTCGACGCGCCCGTGGCCGGGCAGGACGCGGTCATCGCCGTCACGGGCCGGCTGGCCGAATCCGGCAACGGCGTGGTGGCCCTGGCGCTCGAGGCCACGCGCCTGGACGGCGAGAAGCCCCTGGCCCTGCGCCTGGGCGGGGCGCTCGACTACGCCGCCTGGAAGCTCTCGGCCAAAGCCACGCTCTCCGACGCCCCGGGGGGACTGCTGTCCTCGGCCCTGTCCGGCCCCGGGGGGGGCGGGGCGCTCACCGTGCAGCTGGCCGGCGACGGTCCCCTGTCCGCCTGGAAGGGACGGCTTTCGGGCGAGCTGTCCGGCAAGAAATTCCTCCACGCCGCCATCGGACTGGCCGTGCCCCTGGACAAGGCGGCCACGGCCTCCTTTTCCCTGGACGCGGGTCTGGTGCCGCCGGCCGGGCTTCTGCCCGCCCCCCTGGCCGCCGTGGCGGGCGAAAGCCCGGCCTGCCGCCTGGCCGGCCGCTTCGGCATCCTGTCCGGGGAGTTCTTCCTGGACGACGCCACCCTGACCACGGCCGCCGGCGTCGTCACGGCCACGGCCCACCTGCCCCCGGACGGCAAGGCGCTTGCCGCCGCGGCCACCGTGCGCGTGCCCCAGGCGTCGCTGCTCGACCCGTCCCTGTCCGGCGCGGTCACGGCCGAGGCCAATGTCTCGGGCAGCCTGGAGCAGCCGGCGCTGTCCCTGCGACTTCGCGCCGCCGATTTCGCGGCCGGCCCGGCGCGGCTGGCCTCGGCCGACGTCACGGCCACGGCCGGCCTTTCCGCCCCGGCCGCGGGCGATTTCCCCGGCGCAAGCCTCACGCTCTCGGGCGACGTCGCCGGCCTTTCCGGCCCCGACGGCACGACGCTGCTTGGCGACGCCCTGCGCCTGTCCCTGGAGGCCGCCGTGGACCGCCAGGGCGTGCTCACCGCCAAATCCCTTTCCATCGTCGGCCAGGGCGGCAAGATCGCCCTGACCGACGTGCGCCTGGCCGGCGGGCGCGCCTCGGGCGACGCCGCCGTGAGCGTGGCCGACGTGGCCGGCGCGGCCTCCCGGGCCGGGCTGCGCCTGTCCGGCGGGTTCTCGCTTTCGGCCGCCGTGACCGCCGACGCCGCCGGCCGGGGCCAGGCCGCCTTGCGGGCGGAGCTCTCCCGCCTGGCCGGCCCGGCTGCGCCGGCCGACGACGCCTTGAGCGCCGTGCTGGCCGCCCTGGCCGGCCCCGCTCCCCGCCTGACCGCCGCCGTGGATTTCTCGGCCGACGGCCTGCGGGCGCGCGACCTGACCTTCGACGGCAAGGGCGCGAGCCTGACCGGAACCGGGACCATCAATGCCGCCGGAATCCTGTCCGCCAAGGCCGCCCTCAAGGCCCCGGACCTGTCCGTTCTCGAACACGCCCTGGGCCAGCGCTGCGCCGGGGCCGTGGACCTGGATGTGGAATTTTCGGGCAAGGCCGTCGCGCCACGTCTGACGGTCAAGGGCAACGCCCAGAAGCTGGCCGTCGGCGAACTGGCCCTGGCCGGGGCGACCCTGGAAGGCGCGGCCGACGACGCCTTCGGCGCGCCCTCGGGCCGTCTCGCCCTCACCGCCCGCCGCGAGGGCGAGACGGCCAGGCTGGAGACGGCCTTCGCCCTGTCCGGCGACCGCCTGACCGTCAAGGACCTGCGCCTGGCCGCGCCCGACGCCGCCTTTTCCGGCGAGGCCGCGATTTCCCTGGGCAGCGGCCGCGTGACCGGCAAACTCTCGGGCAACGCCGCCAACCTGGCCGGCCTTGGCCGGTTCACGGGCCAGCGTCTGGCCGGCGCGTTGCGCCTGACCGCCACGGCCGAGGCCGGCCGCGACGGCCAGAGCCTGACCGCCGACGTGGGGGCGACCAATCTCGCCCTGCCGGGGCTCACGGCCGCTCGCCTCACCGTGGCGGCCAACCTCGGCGACGTCACGGGCAATCCGCGCGGCAAGGCCTCCGTCGCCGGCTCCGGCCTCGCGGCCGGGGGCGTGGCGCTCTCGAGCCTGTCCCTGACCGCCTCGGGCGACGGCCGGGCCCTGACGGCCAGCGCCGAGGCCAAGGGAACCATCCCCGGCGGCAAGCCGCTGGAGGCCGCGGCCAAGGCGTCGCTGGCCGCCTCGGGCAAGGGTCGCACGGTCACGGTCTCCGCCCTTTCCGGCAGCCTCGACGGACGCCGCTTCAACCTGACCGCGCCGGCCGCCCTGGGTTTCGGCCCCGACACGACCAGCCTCACCGGCCTGTCCCTGGCCTTCGACAAGGCCCGCCTGGAGGCCTCGGCCAGCCTCGGCCCGCGCGGAGTCTCGGGCAAGGCCACGGTGGGCTCCTTTCCCCTGCCGCTGCTCGCCGCCTTCGGCGCGCCGGGCATGGGCGGCACGGGCACGGCCACGGCCACGCTTTCCGGCTCCCTGGCCAAGCCCGAGCTCACGGCCGAGGCCCGTCTGGACGGCCTGAGCCTGGCCGCCGAGAAGGCCAAAAACCTCACGACCCTGGCCGTGCGGGCCGAGCTCGCCGCCGGCGGCGGCAAGGCGACGCTCAAGGCCGGCGTCTCGCCCACGGGCAAAAAGGAGGCCGTGACCGTGGAGGCCTCCGTGCCGTTGCGACTTTCCCTGTCGCCCTTCGCCTGCGACCTGCCCTCGGGCGGCGCGCTTTCCGGCCGCGTCGCCGCGGACAGCGACCTGACCCAGATGGCCGCGCTGCTGGCCCAGGCGAACACCCGCATCGACGGCCGGCTGACGGCCGACCTGCGCCTTGGCGGCACGCTCGCCGCGCCGTCGCTTTCGGGCTCTTTGGCCCTGGCCGCCAAGAAGCTGGAAAACGCCGACGCGGGGCTGGTGCTGCACAACGTGCTGCTTCGCGCCGACGCATCGAGCGGCGTGCTGACCGTGACCCAGGGCTCGGGCCAGGACGGCCGGGGCGGCAGCTTCACGCTCACCGGCCAGGTCGGCGTGTCCGATCTGGTCAACGGTCCGGTGGACCTGGCGCTGAAACTCACACGCCTGCGCGTGGCCGGCCTGGACCTGGCCACGGCCACGGCCGACGGCACGCTTGGCGTCACCGGCACCCTGTCGCGCATGCGGGCCGCCGGGAAGATCGTCCTGGGGCCGGCGGACATCAACCTGCCCACTTCCCTGCCGCCCGAGGTCACGGTCATCCCCGTCACCCTGGTCAACGACCCGAGCGCGCCGAAGAAAAAGGGCAAGGCCGCCCCGCCGGCGGCGGCGCGCCACATCGACCTGGATTTGACCGTGGCCCTGGGACAGGCCGTGTACGTGCGGGGGCTCGGGCTCGAATCGCGCTGGGCCGGCGAGGTCAAGGTCACGGGCACGGCCGCCGCGCCCCGGGTGGTGGGCCGCTATTTCGTGGAGAAAGGCCAGGTGGAGCTTTTCGGCAGCAACCTCGAAATCAGCAAGGGCGAGATCGTCTTCCACGGCGAGACGCCGCCGGCCCCCACCTTCGACATCCTGGCCCAGCATACCGCCAACGACATCACGGCCGGCGTGGCCATCACCGGCGACGCGACCAATCCCTCCATCAGCCTGGTCTCCCAGCCGACGCTGCCCCACGACGAAATCCTCTCGCGCATCCTGTTCGGGCAAAGCGCCTCGACCCTGTCCCCGATCCAGGCGGCCCAACTGGCCCAGGCCGCGGCCTCCCTCTACGCCGGCGGCACGCCGACGAGCATCCTGGCCCGCACGCGGCGCATCCTGGGCCTCGACCAGCTCACCCTGGTCTCGGGCGGGGGCAAGGGCGGCATCGGCTCCACGGTGCTTAAAGCCGGCAAGGAGATCGTCAAGGGCGTGACCGTGGGCGTGGAACAGGGCATGGGCGCGCAGACCGGGGCCGTGTCCGTGGAGGTGCAGGTCACCCCCAACATCACCATCGACAGCCGGGTCGGGGCCAACAACAAGCAGGGCGTGGGCGTCAACTGGAAGTGGGACTACTAGCCGGCCTCTCCCGGGGAGTCGGCGGCGTGCTCAAAGGGCGGGCGGCTTTTGAACGGGTTGCGGACGGGCGGGGCGCGGCCGGGGGAAGACGGGCCCTTCCCCCGGCGCAAACGGGGCGCGCGCCCCGCAGACGGACTATTGACCGGACTTGCGCTGCTGCTCGAGCTGCTTCTTGAGGCCCTCGCCGTACTTGCGGGACTGGACGATGATCTCGTCCACCTTGTCGCCGCGCACCTGCATGAGTGCGATGCGGTAGGCTCCGTCGATGGGGATCATGGCGTTTTTCGAATCCGCGTACAGGGCGTTCATGGCCGCGACGACCCGGTCGGGGTCCATGCCGGCGTAGGTGTTGAAGCAGTCGCGGAAACGGTTCTCGACGTCCTGGGGCTTGGCGTCCTTCTGGAACGAGCTCAGGTCGCTGCAGATGGCCCGAGCGGCCGTGGCCAGCCCGAACAGGAAGGCGTGCTTCTCCTTCTCCGTGTAACTGGTCCAGGCATGGGCGAAGGTGCCCGTGCCGGCGGCGGGAGCGGCGGCCAGGGCCGGACCCCGGAAGATCACGAACACGAACAGGACGGCGAGCAGCAGAGCCTTTTTGGACATGACGGCGTTCTCCTTGGGATGGAAGCGGGCGACGGGCGCGCCCGGCGGACATGCGCGCCTTCTACGCCATGGCGCGGCGACCGGCAAGCCCGGCCCCTTGACAAGGAGCCCGCCCCCGGGCTTTGTGGGAGGCGGCTCGTACAACCCCGCCAAAGGAGCGCCCCATGCACAGCCGTCTCACGGCCCTGCTCGTCCTGATCCTCGTCCTTGCCCTGGCCGGCCCGGCCGCCGCCGCCAAGGCCCCGTCGGAAATCGCCGGCATCGCCCTCGGCGCGGACGCCGACAGCCTGCGCGACCGCCTGGACCTCTCCCGCATGGCCCCGCTGTGGGACCGCCCGTGGCTCATCCGGGTCAACCTCAAGCCCACCAAAGGCTTCGACGCCGGCTACGTGATCCTCGGCGGCTGCGCCACCACCAACCGGGTGGAGCGGGTGCGCCTCAAGTACAAGGACGGCTCCCTGGCCCTTTTCAACAAGCTGGCCAAGGAACTCACCGCCCGCTACGGCGTGCCCACGCCCCAGCCCGGCGGCAAGGACGGCAAGTACAAGGGCCTGCGCTGGCTTTTCGGCACGAGCAAGACCGGCGGCACGGACCTGCTGCTCGAGCACTTCGAAAAGGGCAGCGGCGAGGATCCGGCCGGCAACGTGATCCGCATCACGGACAACGGGGCCCTCAACCAGGAGCGCGACTGCTACGAGAGCATGGTGCGCGGCGTGCCCGAACCCCAGCCGGCCTTTCCGCTCTTCGAGATCGACGAGACCTGGCTTTTGCCGAAATAGCAAGGCGACGCCATGGTTTTCGGCCACCTCGCGGCGGGCTCGCTCGGCAATCGTTTTCTTTTTCGCCGGGCGGGCCTGTCGTTTTGTCTCGTCGCCGCCTTCGGACCGGACTGGATCGACAAGCCCCTCAAGCTCTTCTTCGGCCTGCCCGGGCACGGCATCGCCCACAGCCTGATCGGCGCGGCGCTGTTCCTTGCCGCCTTCGCCTGGGCCTGCCGCCGCCTTGCCCTGCCGGCGAGCTGGCCGTGGGTGGCCGCCTTCTTCTGGGGGCTGCATTTCGCCTGCGACCTGGTCAAGCCGGCGGTCCTTTTCTGGCCGCTGCTCGGCCCTTTTCCCGTCTATGCCGGGACCACGGCCGAGGCGGCCTGGAACTTCTACTCCTCGCGCCCCCTTTCCGGCCTGGCCTGGTGCGACCTGGCCCTGGTCGCCCTGGCCGCGGCGGTCCGGCCGGTCGACGCCTGGCCCCGTCCGGCCGTTGTTTCCGACCGTTCCCGGCCCTGACCGCCGGCGCGGTCCGACCGTGTCTTTTCACGCCGCTTCATTGACACAAAACCGTGATCCGGCCTATCATTTTGGCCGCTTGCGGACGCGTCGCCCGCCTGGGCATCTGCCTGCGCGTCCGGACACGACACGAACCATCCCAGGAGGACGCGCATATGGCGGTGACCATCGGCATCAACGGATTCGGCCGCATCGGCCGGTACCTGACCAGGCTTGCGGCCGACGACCCCGAGATCACCCTGACGGCCATCAACGCCCGGGCCGACAACGCCCAGCTTGCCCACCTGCTCAAGTACGACTCCGTGCACGGCCGCTTCGCCGGCACGGCCGTGCCCACGGACGAGGGCCTGCTCATAAACGGCAAGCCCGTGAAGATCACCCGCCACGGCGGCGGCGAATGGCGCTGGAACGAGTCCGGCTGCGACTACGTGGTCGAGACCACGGGCAAGTTCGTGGACCGCGAGTCCTGCGAGAAGCACATGGCCGCCGGCGCGAAGAAGGTCATCATCAGCGCGCCCGGGAAAAACGAGGACGTCACCATCGTCATGGGCGTCAACGACCACGAGCTTAGCGCCGGGCACAAGATCATCTCCAACGCCTCCTGCACCACCAACTGCCTGGCCCCCATCGCCAAGGCCCTAAACGACGCCTTCGGCATCAAGCATGGCCTGATGACCACCATCCACTCCTACACCATGAGCCAGCGCATCCTGGACGGCTCCCACAAGGACTGGCGGCGCGCCCGGGCCTGCGCCCTGTCCATGATCCCCACCACCACGGGCGCGGCCCGGGCCGTGACCAAGGTCATCCCGGCGCTGACCGGCCGCCTGGACGGCATGTCCATCCGCGTGCCCACGCCCAACGTCTCGGTGGTGGACTTCACCTGCGAGCTGGAAAAATCCACGGACACCGCCGGCATGCTGGAGGTGCTGCGGGCCGCCTCGGGCGACAACCTGGGGTTCACCGACGAGCCGCTGGTTTCCATCGACTTCGTGGGCGACACCCACGGCGGCGTGGTGGACGCCAAGGCCTCACAGGTCCTGGACGGCACCATGGCCAAGATCCTGGCCTGGTACGACAACGAGGCCGGCTTCACCAACCAGCTCGTGCGCCTGATCAAGAAGGTGGCCGCCCTCTAGGCCGCCGCCCCTGCCCGCGTCTCTATCGCCGCCCGCCGTGCCTTGCGCCCGGCGGGCGGCTTGTTTTTTGGAGGCCCGGCAGGCCGTTCCCCTCTAAAGCATCCGGCCGTCCGGTCGATAGGGTGTAGGCAGGGGCCAGTCCGGCCCCGCCAAACCAGGACGAGGATTCGGCCATGACCGCTCCAGAGACGCCGCAGACGCTTTTCCGCTCGCCGCTCATCGTCACCGCCAGCGAAGGCCATGCCCGCATCGACCGCGACTTCTTCAAGCGCGCCCGCATGTTCGCCGCGCGTCACGCCGCGACCGGAACCGAGGCCCTGGCCCTGGCCCGGCGGGGCGAGGCGGATGTCATCTTCTGCGACGCCGCCCTGCCCGACATGGACGGCCGGACCTTCGTGGCCGCCCTGCGCGCCGATCCCGCCCTGGCCCATATCCCGGTCATCCTGGCCATGACCGACGTGCGCCGCGACGACGTGCTCTCGGCCGTGAAGCTCGGCGCGGCCGGCCTGTGCCTGCGCCCCTATTCCGAGGACACCTTCCGCAAGCACCTGTCCATGGCCTCCCACATGGCCCGGTTCGTTGCCGCCGAAAAGGCGGCCCTGGCCCGGGCGGCGCGGCAGGAAGCCGCCGGCGACGCGGACGGAGCCCTGGAGGCCTACGAGGCCGTGACCCGCCGGCCCGACGACGCGCCGCGCTTCTTTGAGGAGGGCATGGCCGCCCTGGCCGCCCGGGACGTGGAGCGGGCCATCCTGGCCTTCCACAAGGCGCTGTCCGTCAACGCCCTGTTCGTGGAGGCCTATCTCGGCCTGGCCCGGGCCTGGAAGACCAAGGGCAGCACCCGCCAGTACCGCCACTACATGAAGGAGGCGGCCTCGGCCTGCGCCAGGGCCAACCGGTTCGTGGAGCTGCGCGACCAGTTCGTGACGCTCCTTCGCGACGACGAGGCCGGGTTCAACCCCTTCCTGGCCCTTGGCAACGAACTCGTGCGCGAACGGCACTACACCGCCTCCATCGCGCTCTTCCGCCACGCCCTGGAGCTGGCCCCGAAAAACGCCGACATCTACCTGGGCCTCTCCAAAGCCTACCATTTCCTGCGCCGGCCGGACCTGGCCCGGCGGGCCGCCAGCAAGAGCGTGGCCCTAAACGACCGCAACGAGGAAGCGCGCAACATCCACCGCCGCCTCTCCGGCGCGCCCCGGCCCGGGGACATCGCTCCCATGGAGGAGGCGGCCCGGGACGCCGAGGCCCCCCGCTATCCCCTGGTGCTGCGCGGCATGCTCTACCTGGCCGGCCTGGCGGCCGAGACCCTGGTGCGGCCGCGCAAGGCCGCCCGCGCTGCCTGACGCCCTCCGTGGCGGTCCGGCCGTCCTGGCCGAAAAGCAATACCCCGGAATCCTTTGTCCTTTACTTGCTGCGATCCTGCCCTATGTTATCCGGAACAAGGCGCGAGGCCTTGGCGACAGTTCCGTAATGCCGCCAAGGATTGCCTCGCCGCCTGAAATGCGGCATAAGAACGGACAAGGACGCAACGCGTCCGAGGAGGAAGAGCCATGTCCGACGCCGTCACACCAGCCGGACACGTCGAAGCGTCTCCCTCCGGCCATATTGAGGCCCTGCCCCCCGGGCGTTTCGAAGCGCTGCCCCCAGGCCGCTTCGAGGCCCTCCCTCCCGGCTCGGTGACGCCTTCGCCGGCGGGAGCCGTGCAGACGCCCCCGGCCGGGCATGTGGAAGTGCCCCTCGGCGGCCATGTGGAGCCCGTGCCGGCCGGCGTGATCCAAACGGTCCCGGCCGGCGTTTTGGAGGTCGCCCAGGGCGGCATCGTCAACATCCGGCTCTAGCGCCGCCGGCCTTATCGGGCGGCGCGCGACCGGGCTACCCGAAGTACGCCATGCAACACGCCCTTTCCCTACGCGCAGGCCTCGTCGCCTGCCTGGCCGCCCTGCTCCTGGCGGGCGGCATCGTCGGATGCAGCGCCAAGATCACCCAGGACCCCGGCCAGATGCTGGCCGACAAGGTCAAAACCAACCAGAACGCCTACCTGCGCTACTCCCAGGCCGAGGAGGAAGCCCGCCGCGACGGCAACGCCGAGGCCGCGGACCACTACCGCCAGGCCAAGGAGGCGGCGCTGGCGGACTTCCAGCGCTACGACCAGGAACTGGCCCAGTACAAGACCGCGCACCATACGAGCCTGTCCCAATAGGCCCGCCGCGCGCCTCCTCTCTCGCTGCCCGTCGGCCGCCGCGCCGGCCGACGGGCCTCCGGTCCGGTCTTTCGACGGTCGCCGGTCCATGGCGACGGGGTTCGCCGCTCCGGCTCCCTTCGGAGGGGAAACGCCCGGCCCGACCAGGCCAGCGGATAGAATGAAAAAGCCGCCGCACGCCCCCTGCAACCGGCCGTCGGATGACGCCGTGCCTCCCTGACGGAATCCGGCGCCACCGCGATGCGGCCTGCCTTCCTCCCGCGCCCGACCCCGGCGCTGTTCGCCGCCGGCCTTCTCCCGCTCCTTGCCGCCCCGGCCCTGGAAAACGTCGTCGCGACCAGTGCCGCGCCCTTTGCCCTCCCGGCCCAGGCTGCGACGCCCCCGGCCCCGCGCCTGCGCCTGCCTTCCGGGCCATGGCCCGCCCTGGTCGCGCCAAAGAAAAGGCCGTCTCCTCGCGGAGACGGCCTTCGTCGTTGCAGCGGACCCCGGGGCGCTAGGCCTTGGCCGCGGCCTGGCCGGGCACGGCCGGAGCCTTGGGACGGGGAGTCAGGCCCGAGCCCAGGTCGAGCAGGATGGGACTGGCCACGAAGATCGAGGAATAGGTGCCGGCCAGGATGCCGATGAGCATGGCCAGGGCGAAGTCGTGGATGACCGGGCCGCCGAGAAAATACAGGCAGGTCACGGTGATGAGCGTGGTGCCGGCGGTCAGGATGGTGCGCGAGAGGGTTTCGTTGACGCTCTGGTTGATGAGGTCCGCGAAGGGCATGTTCTGCTTGCCCGCCCCGCGCAGGTGCTCCCGGATGCGGTCATAAATGATGATGGTGTCATTGAGGGAGTAGCCGAGGATGGTCAGCAGCGCGGCCACGATGGTCAGGTCGAATTCCTTGTCGAGCAGGGAAAAGATGGCCACCGTGACCAGGATGTCGTGCAGGTCTGCCACCACCGCGCCGAGAGCGTACTTGAGCCGCATGACGAAGCACAGGACCAGGGTGATGACCATGGCCGCCACGATCATCCAGACCGTGGACGCGCCCGCGAGCTTGAGCAGGTAGATGCCGCCGGAAAGCCCGGCCGCCATGATGGCCGCCGCCATCCAGCGATGCTCGAACCGGCCCGAGATGTAGATGGCGATAAGCAGCACCGAATAGAAGATGGCTTCGAGGGCCTTGCCGCGCAGGTCCGCCCCGACCTTGGGGCCGACCATTTCCAGCCGCTGCACGGAATAGCCGGAATCCGGCAGGTTCTTGGCCAGGGCCGCCTCCACCCCGGCGCGCACGGTCTCCTGGTTGACCTCGTGGTCCGAGGCCCGGATGAGGAACTCGTTGGCGTCGTCCTGGCCGTAGCGCTGGACGACCACGTTTTGCAGGCCCACCTCGTCCACGGCGCTGGCGATCGTCTTGACGTCGATGACCTTGGCGAAGCGGACCTGGATGGACAGGCCGCCGGAGAAGTCCACGCCGAAGCGCGGCCCGCCCTTGACGGCCAGGGAAATGAGCCCGGCCAGGACGAGAGCCCCGGACAGCAGGTAGGCCAGCTTGCGGTACTTGAGAAAATTGATGTTGGTGCCGGGCTTGATCAGCTCGAGGACCATCGTCTCCCCCTCTGGGTTGGTGCGGCGGCGGCATCGCGCCGTACGACTGGCGGGGCAGGTCGCCGCCGCGCGGAAATGGCCCCGCACCTTCCGCCAAAGGCGCGGGCCTTGTCAAGGCCGGAGGACCGGCCCCCGTCCGCGGCGACGGGGGCGGCCTATCGGAAATACTTGAGAAACGGGCTCTGGGGCGTGAGCACCAGCCGCGACTTGTGTCCGAGGGCCTTCTGGTAGGCTTCGAGGCTGCGGGTGAAGGAGAAGAACTCCGGCGCCTTGGACACGGCCTCGGCCCAGACGACCGCCGCCTCGGCGTCGCCCGCGCCGCGCAGCACCTCGGCCTGCCTTTCGGCCTCGGCCAGGAGCACGGCCCGATCCTTGTCCGCCCCGGACTTGATCTTCTCCATCTCCTCCCAGCCCTCGGACCGGTAGAGCTTGGCCTGCCGCTCGCGTTCGGCCCGCATGCGGCCGTAGATGGCCTGGGCGTTTTCCGGCGGCAGGTCGGTGCGCTTGATGCGCACGTCCACCACCTCGATGCCGTAGGGCTTGAGTATCTGTGTGGACTTCTGCGTCACCTCGCCCATGATGGCGGCGCGCTTCTGGGAGACCACGTCCTGGAGGGTATACTGGCCGAGGGCCACGCGCAACTCGGCGTAGATGATGTCGTCGAGCCTGGCGTGGGCCCGGCCCACCGTGCGCAGGGTGCGGTAGAACAGCAGTGGGTCGACGATGCGCCAGCGGGCGTAGTTGTCCACCACCAGGTTCTTCTTGTCCAGGGTGAGGATCTCGGCCGTCTTGGCGTCGTAGGCGAGCAGCCTGGCGTCGAAGTAGACGACGTTCTGGATGAACGGAATCTTGGCGTGCAGGCCCGGGCCCTTGGCGTCGCCGGTCGGCTTGCCGAGCTGGAGCACGATGGCCTTTTCGGTCTGGTCCACCACGTACACGGTCTGGGCGGCGGTCACCAGGCCCAGGAAGGCCACGGCGGCGGCGATGATGACGGAACTTTTCATGACCGGCCTCCCTTGGCCTTGGCCGGTTCGGCCTTGGCCGGCTCGGGACGGGCGGCGGCGGGATCGGCCGCGCCCGGCGCGGGGGGAAGCTGGGAAAGCGGCAGGTAGGGCACGGCCTGGCGCGCCGCCGCGTCGTCGAGGATGGTCTTTTCGAGATCGGGGCTCGAAAACAGGTTCTCCATGGCCTCGATATAGAGCCGCTCCCGGGTGACGTCCTTGGCCTTGTCGTACTCGGCGCGCAGGGCCGAGAAGCGGTCCGCGCCGCCCTTGGCCCGGCGGATGGTCTGTTCGCGGTAGGCCGTGGCCTCGTTTAAAATGGCCGCGGCCCGGCCCCGGGCCTTGGGCAGGATGTCGTTGGCGTAGGCGTCGGCCTCGTTGATGAGGCGGCTTTTGTCCTCGCGGGCGCTGGCCACGTCCTTGAAGGCGTCCACGACCTCCTTGGGCGGGTGCACGTCCTGGAGCTGCACGGCCAGCACGTCGACGCCGCTGTCGTAGCGGTTGAGCATCTCCTGGAGCAGGACCTTGGTGTCGGTCTGCACCTTGAGCTTGCCCGAGGTCAGCACGGAATCGATCTTGGCGTCGCCCATGACCTCGCGCAAGGCGGCCTCGGCGGCGCTTTTGACCGTCTCGTCGGGGTGGTCGATGCGAAAGAGGTAGTCCACGGGGTTGCCGATCTGGTACTGGACGATGAATTGGGCGTCCACGATGTTCTCGTCGCCCGTAAGCATGAGGGATTCCTCGGGCACGGGTCGGTTCTGCATGGAGGCCCCGTCGCGGCTGGTCACGGAGCGGAAGCCGATCTCCACCCGGCGCACCTGGGAAACCTTCGGGGTCTTTACGGTTTCGACGGGAAACGGTAAGTGGTAATGCGGCCCCGGACCGGTGGAATAGGCGTAGGCTCCGAAGCGTTGGACCACGCCGGCCTCGTCGGGTTCCACGATGTAGATGCCGCTGGCCAGCCACACGAGGACCACGGCCAGGAGCACGATTTTCGGCCCGCCCGGCAGCCGGCCCTTGAGGGATGTCAGTTTCTTGCCCAGGTCCTCGCCGACGCGGCCGGGGTCCGGAAGCGGCGACCCCTGACGGCGTTTTTGCTCCGAGAGCTTTTCCCAATCCCAGTTCATTTCAGGCGGCATAGGAGAGATGCGGGGGAAGGTCAAGGGAAGCGCCCGCCGGCCGCCGGAACCAAATCCTCTTTGGAGAACGATGCATGAAGCCAGTATCGCCGGGCGTTTTCCGGGCCTACGACATCCGGGGCGTGGTGGACGTCGACTTCGATCCCGACTGGGTGGAGCGGCTCGGCCGGGCGGCCGGGACGTATTTTCTGCGCCAGGGATATTCCCAGGCCGTGGTCGGCCACGACTGCCGCTTAAGCTCCCCCGAGTACCAGGCGCGCCTGGCTGTGGGCCTGGCCTCCTGCGGCATCGACGTGGTGTGCCTGGGCATGGTGCCCACGCCCGTTTTCTACTACGGCGTCAAGGCCCTGGCCCGAAAGGCCGGGGTCATGGTCACGGCCAGCCACAATCCGCCGGAATTCAACGGCTTCAAGGTCTGGTGCGGCGAGACCACCATCCACACCGGCGCCATCCGCGAACTCTACGACATCATGGCCGCAGGCGATTTCGCCTCGGGCACGGGCATCGTGTGCGAGCACGACATCAAGCCCTCCTACGTGGAGCACCTGGCCGACCAGATGGTGGTGCCGCGCGCGGTCAAGGTCGTGGTGGACGGCGGCAACGGGGCCGGCGGGCTCATCTGCGCCGAGGCGCTGCGCCAGTGCGGGGCGCAGGTCGTGCCGCTTTACTGCGAGCCCGACGGCCGGTTCCCCAACCACCATCCCGATCCGGTGGTGCTGGAGAACGTGGCCGCCCTGGCCGCCCGGGTCGTGGCCGAGGGCGCGGACTTCGGCGTGGGCCTCGACGGCGACGCCGACCGCATCGGCGTCGTGGACGCCTCGGGCCGGCTCATGTACGGCGATCAGGTCCTGGCCATCTACGCCCGCTCGGTCCTGGCGACGCATCCCGGAGCCACGGTCATCGGCGAGGTCAAGTGCAGCCACCTGCTCTACAAGGACATCGCCGCCCACGGCGGCGAGCCCGTCATGGCGGCCACGGGGCATTCGCTCATCAAATCCCGCATGCGCGAGACCGGCGCGATCCTCGCTGGCGAGATGAGCGGCCACATGTTCTTCGCCGACCGCTACTTCGGCTTCGACGACGGCATCTACGCCGCCGCCCGGCTGGCCGAGATCGTGGCCGCCTCGGGCACGCCGCTGGGCGAGATGCTGGCCGACTGGCCGGCCACGGTCAACACCCCGGAAATCCGCATGGACTGCCCGGACGCCGTGAAGTTCGCGGTGGTGGAGCGGGCGCGCAATTTTTTCAAGGGCCGCCATGACGTCCTCGACGTGGACGGAGTGCGGCTGACCTTCCCCGACGGCTGGGGGCTGCTGCGCGCCTCCAACACCCAGCCCGTGCTGGTGCTGCGCTTCGAGGCCGAGACGCCGGAGCGCCTTGCGGAAATCCGCCGCATGATCGAGGAGCCGGTGGCCGGCTGGATTGCGGAGCTTTCGGCGTAAGCCGTTTCCGTCCGCCAGGCCCGGTTGGACCGCACGCGCAAGGAGAAAGAGAATGCACACGCTTGCCGCCACGTTCGCCTGTCTGGCCGTGCTTTGCAGCGCCGGCCCGGCCCTGGCCCAGACCTACCATCCCAACCCGGCCCTGGGCGAGTTGCTCTCCAAGACGCTCTACATCGTCCAGCCGACCAACCCCGGCGGCAAGAACATCCTGGACAACAGCTGCATCTACAAGGACAGCTTTTCCTTAAGCCCCTCCAAGCCGGTCCTCGAGCAGTGCGACGCGGCCCGGGGCACGGCCGAGTTCGTGGCCAAGTACGGCCGCCCCGACGCCACCGCCCCGGCCCCGGGCGACAAGACGCTGCTCGAGTACTTCCTGCTTTTCAACGACAACAGCTACCACGTGAAGATGTTCGTGGGCTGCGCCGACGGCAAGACCGAGACCTTCGCCATGGTCGAGTGCAAGGTGGAAAAAAACCGCGCCAAGCCCGGCCCGCCCAAGGACAAGAAGCCGTTCTGGAAGCAGATTTCGCCGTTTTAACCTGCCGACGCGCCAGGCGGACCGCCTGACCGCGCCCCGATTTGCCCCCTCCCGCGTTCCGGGATATAGGACGGGAAAACCGTCCCCCGGATACGACCGCATGCGCAGACTGAAGTGGCTTCTCCTCCTGGCCGTCGCCGCCGGGGCCGGGCTTTACGCCTGGACGCAATTCCATAAGACCGTCGAACCGCCCCGCGTGCTGGCCACGGCGGAAGCCAGGATCGGCGAGGTCCGCAAGGTCCTGGAAGCCACGGGCATCATCAAGGCCCAGGTCGGAGCCATCGTCAAGATCGGCGCGCGCGCCACGGGCACCATCAAGGAAATGAACGTCAAGGTCGGCGACGAGGTCCGCACGGGCCAGCTCATCGCCGTCATCGACGACCGGGAACTGCGGGCCCAGCTCGACGAGGCCGAGGCCAAGCTCGCCCGGGCCACGGCCGAACTGGCGCAGGTCGAAGCCGTTTACCCCAAGCGCATCGCCGAGGCCGAGGCCGAGGAACGCCTGTCCAAGGCCAAGAGCGAATACGCCGCAAGCAACCTCAAGCGCCAGGAAGAGCTCTACGGCAAGTCGCTCATCGCCAAGGACGTCCTCGACGCCGCCCGCCGTGACGCCCTGGTCGGCCAAAACGAGGTCCTGGCCCGCCAGGCCTCCCTGGTGCGGGTGCAGACCGAATTCGAAAAGGAGCGCTTCAAGGCCCAGAAGGCCAAGGAAGAGGCCGAGGCGGTCATCGAGTCGGCCAAGACCAAGATCTCCTACACCCGCATCGTCAGCCCCATTGACGGCGTGGTGGCCCTGGTCGCCTCCCAGGCCGGCGAGACCGTGGTGGCCGGGCTGCAGGTGGCCAACCTCATCACCGTGCTCGACCCGACAAGGCTCGAGATGTGGATCTACGTGGACGAGACGGACGTGGGGCAGGTGCGGCCGGGTCTGCCCGTGGAGTTCCGGGTGGACGCCCAGCCCGGGGCCGTGTTCAAGGGCAGCGTGGACCAGATCTACCCCCAGCCGGAAATCCGCGACAACATCGTCTACTACCAGGCGCTGGTGCGCCTCGACCCCAGGGAATCCGCCCGGCTGCGGCCGGAGATGACCACCCAGTGCCAGATCGTGGTCCAGGAGAAAAAGGACGTGCTCGTCATCCCCAACGCCGCCCTCAAGTGGATCGGCGACCGGCAGGTGGTCTTCGCCGTGGCCGGGGACGGGACCGTGCGCGAGGTGCGGCCCAGGCTCGGCCTGGAGGGGCTCAACGAGACCGAAGTGATCGAGGGGCTTTCCCCGGGCGAGCCGGTGGCCACGCAGATCGTGCTGCCGGGGCTGGCCGCGCCGGTCATCAACGCCCCCAAGCCCAACAGGCCGTCCAGCCGATGACGGCGCATAAGGAAGCCGCAGGTCGCCCCGCCCCGGGGCAGGCGCTGATCGAACTGGCCGACGTCGGCCGGACCTACGTCATGGCCGAAACGACCCATGCCGTGCTCGCCGGGGTCACGCTCTCCATCGCCGCCGGGGAGTTCGCCGCCGTCATGGGGCCGTCTGGCTCGGGCAAATCCACCCTGCTCCACATCCTGGGCCTGCTCGACCGGCCGACCTCGGGCAGCTACCGCCTGGCCGGGCGCGATACGGGGGAGCTTTCCGACGACGACCTGTCGCGGCTTCGCAACCGGGCCATCGGCTTCGTCTTCCAGAGCTTCTACCTGGTGCCCTACGCCACGGCGCTGGACAACGTGCTGCTCCCGGGCCTTTACAGCGACATGCCGGGCTCGGTCCTGCGCCGGCGCGGCGAGGAGCTGCTGGCCCAGGTGGGTCTGACCGCCCAGGCCGGGCACAAGCCCTCCCAGCTTTCGGGCGGCCAGCAGCAGCGCGTGGCCCTGGCCCGGGCGCTCATCAACGACCCGGACCTGATCCTGGCCGACGAGCCCACGGGCCAGCTCGACTCGGCCACCAGCGCCGAGATCATGGGGCTGCTCGCCACGGTCAACCGCGAGGCCGGCAAAACGGTCATCGTCGTCACCCACGACCAGTCCACGGCCGCCTACGCGCGCCGGCAGATCCTCGTCCATGACGGCCGCGTGGCGAAATCCTAGCCGCGCCCTGCGCACCCTCTGGCGCATCCAGCGCATGGCCGTGCTGGCCCTTTGCGCCCACAAGGCCCGGAGCCTTTTCGTCGTGGCCGCCGTGGCCATGGGCGTGGCGGCGCTGACGGTCATCGTGGCCTCGGTGGACGGAGCCCGGCGCAAGGCCCTGGAGATCGTCGAATTCTTCGGCCCGGACGCGGTCATGGTCCTTGGCGGCGACATCGAGAACAGGCCCGTGGGCCAGCGCGTCTACACCCTGACCTGGGCCGACGCCCGGGCCGTGGCCCGGTCCCTGCCCGGGGCCTACGCCGTGCTGCCCATGCGCTCGATCCGCAACATCACCCTCAGGTACGGCAACCAGAACCACGAATCGCCGGTGGTGGTCGGGGCCACGGAGAACTACGCCAGTACCTGGAACTGGCCCCTGGCCGAGGGCCGCGACCTGTCCGAGGAGGACGTGGCGCACGGGGCCAAGGTGGCGCTTATCGGCGACGAGCCGGCCAGACAGCTTTTCGGCGACGCCTCGCCCCTTGGCCGCACCATACTGGTCAAGAACCTGCCCGTGCAGATCGTCGGCCGGCTGGCCTACCGCGGGCTTTCCGGCGGCGGCTCGGACGTGACCATCGACGACCGCATCATCATGCCCATCACCACCCTGACCCAGCGCTTCAACCTGGACCGCAAGTACTTCCGGGGGCTTCGCGTCAAGTTCCACGACCCGGACCTCATCGACGTCCACAAGGACAACCTGCGCGCCCTGCTGCGCCACCTGCACAAGCTCGGCCCTACCGAGCCCGACGACTTCACCATCCTCTCGGCCAGCGAGATACTCAAATTCCTCACGGCCTTCACCGGCGGGCTGGTGGCGTTTCTGGGCGTCACGGCCGGAGTGGCCATCGTGGTCGGCGGCTTCGTGCTGGCCAACCTGATGTTTTTGAGCGTCAGCGAGCGCAAGACGGAAATCGGCCTGCGCAAGGCCGTGGGCGCGAGCGGCGCGGCCATCGCCGCCCAGTTCCTGTCCGAGGCCCTGTACCTGACCGTGGCCGGGGCGTTTTGCGGGGTGGGGCTCGGGGTGGCCCTGGGCGAGTCGCTTTCGCGCCTGGGGCTTTTGCAGTTGCGCCTGTCGCCCAAGGTCTTCGTGCTCTCGCTTGTCGCCGCCCTGTCCATCGCCCTGGTCTTCGGCCTCAAGCCCGCCCGCAAGGCCGCGGCCATGGACCCCATCGAGGCCCTGCGCGGCGGCGGGGACTAGCCACGGGAAACAGGGCCGTCCCCGGCTGAAAAAAGGCCGCGCCCGCTCGGGGGAACGTGAGCGGGCGCGGCGGGAACCGGGGGAAGGCGACGCGACTCCCCGGAGGGAGCGTCAGGCCAGCAGCCTGGCGGCGTCGTCGACGATGGAGGCGATGGCGAGCCGGCGCGGGCAGGCCGCCTCGGCCTTGGAGAAATCCAGGGAACCGGGGTCACGGCGCAGGGCCTCGGGGAGGCTGGCGAAAAGCTCCCGGGCGATGGCCGTCTCGCCGTAGTCGCGGTGGTACATCATGGCCCGCATCACGTCGGCCACGGGCACGGCCCCGCCCATGGCCGTGCCGCAGATGTCGGCGCAGCCGGCGCAGTAGTCGCCGTGGGTGGCGTCGGCAAAGACGCGAAGGGCCTCGAAGTCCTCCCGGGCCAGGCTCGTGGCGTCGCGGGCGGCGGCCACGTTGGCCGAGAGGATGGTGAGGTTGGGCATCTGGGAGCAGACCGAGGCGATGTCCGGGTTCTGCCAGATGGCCTTGAGCTTGGCCTGCTTGTCGGTGAAGCCCTTCTCCAGGAAGCGGCCGGCCATGTCCAGCTCGGCCTGGGAGTCGGTCTTGACCGGGCCGCCGCCCTGGGTCTTCATGGCCACCAGACCGATGCCGGCCTTGACGCAGGCGGACACGGCGTCGCGCATCTTCTGCTCGTGCATGAGCCGGAAGTTGTAGGAGATCATCACGGCGTCGATCCAATCGAGCTTGGCCGCGCCGAGCAGGCAGTCCTCCATGTTCGAGTGGGTGCTGAAGCCGAAGAACTTGATCTTGCCGGCCTTCTTCTTGGCCGCCGCCCAGTCGCGCATCTGGCCGTCCACCTCGGCGATGCCCGAGATGCCGTGGACGTAGAAGAGGTCCACGTAGTCGGTCTTGAGGCGCGACAGCGCCGCGTCCAGGCGCTCGTCGAACTTGCCGCCCTTGGGCACGAGCTTGGTGGTCAGGACGATCTGCTTGCGCGCCTCGGGGTTGCGGGAGAAAAAGCGCCCGAAGCCCTCCTCGGACATGCCGTTGCCGTAGGCCTCGGCCGTGTCCCAGAAGTTGACGCCCCAGCCCAGGGCCTGCTTGAGCAGGAGCTGGTTGTTGATGGTGTCGAACATGCCGCCGAGGTCGAGGATGGACACCTCGAGCCCGGTCTTGCCGAGCTTGCGCCGGGGCATGGGGCCCGGGGCGGCCTTTTCCGGCTCACCGGCGGCATAGGCCTGCCCGGCCACGCCCATGCCGGCCACGGCCAGCCCGCCGAGCCCCAGGGTCTTCATCACATCGCGCCGGGTGAGCCCGGCCTTTTTTTCCGCCGCCATCGCCGTCCTCCTTGGCGCGCCGGCAAGCCGGCCTTGCGCCTTTCAGGGTGCGTATCCGTCACATCCCGTCGGCCGCCGGCGTCGCGTCCTCGACAAAGCGCATCCTTTTTCGAGGACGCGACGCCGGCGGCCGACGGAAATTCGTCAGGCCAGCATCCGGCCCGGGCCGGAACGCGATTCGTTCTCGCTCGTCACGCGTATGGCCCGAAGCCCCGAAACCGGGCATTCGTGCTCGCACATGCCGCAGCCCACGCACCGGGTCGGGTCCACGTGGGGCTGCTGGAGCCGCACCACGATCTCGGCCCGCCTGCCCTGGCCCAGGTCCGGCAGGGGCTTTTCCAGGGCGAGGTTCGCGCCGGAATGCGACACGATGCGCCGGGCCGTGTCGTCGGACAGGCCCGCCCCGCGCAGGAAATAGTCGCCACTGCCCAGGTTTCTGCCCGTGACCGGCGCGCCGGCGAGCGTCAGCGCCGCGCCCTTGGCGTCGCTCACGGACACGGCCCCGCCCGGCACGGGCTCGAGCACGGTGCCCACGGTGATGGCCTTGGGGCTCACCGGGCAGACCTCCTGGCAGACGATGCACGGCCGGCCCATGGCCCAGGGCAGGCAGCGGGTGCGGTCCACGAAGGCCGTGCCCAGGCGCAGGGGGCCGGCGGCGGCGTACTGCCCGCGCCCGAGCTTTTCGTCCAGGGGGAAGGGCCGGATGGCGGCCGTGGGGCAGACCTGCCCGCAGGCGATGCAGTTTTGCAGGCACCCGGCCCTTCCCAGGCGGTAATTGAGCGTCGGCGTCCACAGCCCGGCCGCGCCGGCCGCGGTCACGGCCGGCTGGATCACGGCCGAGGGACACACGCGCATGCACTGGCCGCAGCGGATGCAACGGGCCAGGAAACGTTCCTCGTCCAGGGAGCCCGGCGGGCGAATCAGCGCCGGGTCGCGGCCCAGGGCGCTCGCTCCGCCCACCCGCCACAGCGGCGCAGCCAGGGCCCCGGCGGCCAGGGCGGCCAGGACCCCGCGCCGGGACAGGTCGGGCAGAGCCCGCTCGCCGCAGGCCGAGGGCCGGGCGGCAAAGCCGATGCGGCCCGTGGGGCAGGCGTCCAGGCAGTTCATGCACAGCACGCATTCGCTAAGGACAAGCTCGCCCGAGGGCCGGCAGCCGCCCTCGCAGTATTCCTCGCAGCGCCGGCAGGTGCCGCAGGCCTTCGCGTCGGCCTTGCCGATGCGCCAGGGCGTGAAACGTACCGCCAAGCCGAAGAGCGCCCCGAGCGGACAGAGGTAGCGGCAGAAGAACCGGGGCCGCCAGGCGTTGGCGCACAGGATGGCCAGCAGGATCAGGCCGAACACCCAAGCCCCGTCGTAGAAGCGCCCCTCGCCGTGGATGCCGAACCGGCCGGGGTCGACCAGGGGCAGCACGGCCAGGTTGACGCTGCGGAAAACCAGGGGCAGCGGGTCGAGGAGCCCGGTCTGCAGGCTGCCCAGGGCGGCCGCGCCCAAAAAGAAGGCCAGCAGCACGTACTTGACGCCCCGGGCCTTGCCCGGCGCGTTGTCCGCGACGCGCGCGGCCGTGGGCAGCCGCCGCCGCGTCAGCCAGCCGGCCAGTTGGTTGAGCGCGCCCAGCGGACAGGCGAAGCCGCAGAAGAACCGGCCGAGGAAAAAGGTCGCGGCCAGCACGAGCACCGCCCACAAAAGCGGCGCGTAGAGCGTGCGCGTGGTCAGCACGACGCCAAGCGCCGTCAGGGGATCAAGGGACAATATCCAGTTGATGGGCCAGCCCCGCAACTGCCAGAAGGCGTCGCCCACCGTGGCCACGAGGCAAAACCACAGAAAGAGCAGGACGAAGAACGCCTGGCTGATGCGTCTGGCGACGACGATGCGCATGACCTACCCCGCCGCCGGTTCGGTGTTGACGGTGACCGGATTGAGGCTCGCCACGTCGGTGGTGCCGACGCCGGCGGCCTGGGCCAGGGCCAGGTAGGGCAGGTCGGCCGGCGTCTTGCCGAGGAGGCCGACGCCCAGCGCGTCCGTGGCCACGGGATCGGCCGAAAGGTACATGACGCCGGCCTGGCGCAGGTCGGAGAGCGACCCGCCCGTGGGGCCGTTGGTCATCATGACCGTCGTGCCGTCGAGCACGCACAACGTGGGCGTAAGCATGGCCCCGAGCTCGGCGATGATGCCGTTGATGTCCTGGTGGAAGATGTTGCGCCGCCCGCCGAGGAGTCCGTAGAGGTTCTTGAGCGACATGGAGGCCACGGCCCGCTGGTGGTCCTTGACCGGGGCCAGGGTGATGACCTTGGTCACGCCGGCGAAGGCCCCGGAGAAGACGGGCCAGTCCTTGAGCAGCCGGCCGTGCGGCAGGCTCAGCGGGGAAAAAAGGGCCGGGCGCGGCAGCACGAGCCGCGCCCCGGTCGCCCGGGCCGCGTCGGCCAGACCGGCCACCTCGAAACAGCTCTCGGGATTGTTGATGGGATTGTCGGCCACGAGCACCCGCGACGCCCCGGCCTCGCGGCAGGCCGTGGCCACGGCGGCCAGGAGCTCCGGGCTCGTGGTCGCGCCGAGCACGGCCGGCGCGGCGAAGGCGGCGTTGACCTTGAGCAGCACCGTGTCGCCCCGGGCGACGAAGGCCGCCATGCCGCCGAGCGCCGCCACGCCGGCCGTAAACATGGCCGCCCGGTCCGTGCCGTGCACCTCGGCCAGCCGGGGCTTGCCGGCTATGGGCGCGGGCACGGCGAAATCGCCGAGCGTGGCCAGGGCCCTGGCGTTTTCCATGGCGGCCGGGCCGACGGCGTCGCGAAGCGACAGCCCGATGCCGCCCACGGCCGCGGCCGCCACGCCCGCGCCGGCCAGGCGCCACAGGAAGGCGCGGCGGGAGAGCGCCTCGGGCCGCGCCTTTTGCGCGGCCGGGGCCGGATCATGATCCTTCATTTCACAGCGTCCTTGAGGCCGGCCGCCAGTGCGGCGGCCAGCTCCAGGGCAGCCTCGCGGCTGACGGCGTCATGGACGCCGGCCACGTAGCCGCCGCTTGTCCAGATGATTTCGAACGAGCCCGGCGCGGCGAGCAGGACCGCGCCCTGGGGCAGGCCCTGGGCCTGCTGGGGGGCGTAGCCGTTCTCGGCCAGGAAGCCGGCGAAGGCCTTGGCGTCGGCCGCGGCCGCCTCGGGCGTGTCGCGCTGGGCCAGGAAGGCCGTGGCCGCGCCCGAGGGCATGGCGTAGTCGGCCGTGTAGACGTTGGAGAACCCGGCCAGGCCCATGGCGTCCGAGGCGGCCAGGCGCAGGCTGGCCGCGTCCAGGCCGGCGGCCGGAAACAGGGTCTTGGGATCGGGCGCGGCCCCGGCCCCGTCCGCGGCCGGCTCCGCCGCCGGCAGCCGCCCCGCCAGGTCCCTGGCCGCCTGGGCCAGGGCGTCCAGGGTGGCCGCGTCGGCCCGGTCGGCGGAAAGCTCGGCGTAATGGTTGCCTTTGTTGAAATAGAGGGCGTTTTGCGTGGCGTAGGCGTCGGGGGAGACGTCGCTTGGCGTCGCGCCGGGCCGGCGCTGGGCGCTTAAAACCGCGTAGGCGTCCCGGGGCGAGGCCTGGGCGTAGAGGTAGACGTCCAGGTGCGCGCCGGAGGGCAGGCTGAAGCCGCGCACGGACATCTCCTGAAAGTTGGCCGCCAGGTAGAGTTCGGCCTTGCCGTCGATGCGGTCGGAGAGCGTCTCGGGGTCGTAGCTTTCCACGGGTCCGCCCGGCGTGGCCCCGGCCAGGGATTCGAGAAAGGCCGCCGTCTCGAAGACGCGCCCGTCGGCCGAGGCGACCGGCGCGGCGGCGGGCGGCGGCGGGCTCGTCGCCACGACCACGGCCGGGGAAAGGCGCGACTGGACGGCCCCAAGCCAGACGATGGCGGCGGCAAGCAAGACCAGCACCGCGGAGGATGCCGCGCTCTCGGCGCGGCTCGGGCCCAGACGACGTAAAGCCATGGCCCCTCCTAACGCACCGCCTGTCCGGCATCGCAATCGTAGCGCGGCGGGCAGGACAGGGCCGTGGGCAGGACGGCCTGGGGCGAGGCCGGGTCCAGCACGCCGCCGCGCAGCACGAAGCGCAGCTCGCCCGAGACCGGGAACCCGTCGTTTATGGCTTTTTCCAGGCGGGCCACGGCGTCGGCGTATTCCGGCTCGGCCTTGTTCTTGTGGAACTGCCGCCGCCATTCGATCCACTGCCTGGGGCTCATGGCGCTCTGGTCCACGAAGACGAAGTGGGTCACGCCGTCCGGGCAGTCCTGCTCCAGGACCAGGGAGTACTCGAATACGGGGTTGGCCGGGTCGCGGGACTTGAGGCGCGCCGCCTCGTCCTCCTCGATGAGCCAGGCCGTGGGGCAGGCGCGCGAGGCGGCGAAATCCGCCACCGGCCCGAAAAGGAAGGCGGGGCGGGTCTCGTCGGCGATGAAGTAGCCGTCGAGGAAGGCCTTGGGCGGCGCGTAGGGCGCGTAGCCCATTTCCCGGCGCAGGGCCTGCGCCTTTTCCGACTGCGCCGCCGCCGGCGCATGCAGCCCGAGCGCCAGGACAAGCGCCACGAGCGAACCCGCCAGAACCGAAACGAAACGCGGCATGTCGCCTCCCGCCGGGAACGCTGCCCGGGCTTTGGGGATCATGCCGGTCGCAGTAACAATTTTGTCAGACCGTTGGCAAGGCGTATGGGAAAAGTGCCTAGCCCACCGGGGCCATACCGCCCCGGGCCGGCCGGACGCCTACCGTCCGGCCGGCCGCCGGGCCTGTCAGGATGACGAGGAAGTGCCCCGGAAGTTGGGGGACTTCTCGATGAGGTCGGTCAAAAGCAGCACCATGGACATGTCCCGCTTGTTGGCGGGGGTGATGGCCGAAAGCACGTAGTCCTTGAGCGAAGCGCCGGTGCCGGGCAGCGCCTCGTCGTCCCCCTGTCTGGTGTTGTGCACGGCTTCGAGGAACGAAAGAAGCAGGTACGGCCAGACGTCGTCGTAGTAGAGATGGTAGTCGAGGATCTCCTTGATTTTCATGATGGCGTATAAAATATTGTCCGTCTGCCGATAATCACGGGTCCACAGGTCCCGATCGCTCAGACGCGGCCGCTGCGGCGACAGGTTCGTAGCCATCTCCCGCCCCGGCTCCCGCATCCGACGATGGTCGTCGAGATGCACTATCTGGGCCATGCGCCTCCCTCCCTGGCGGCTTTGCGATCCGGCTTCCAGCCGGTCGCGCCTTGCTCACGAGCCTTTTCGGACGCTCCAGGAATTCCTTTAGCGCTCCCATCTATAGATTCTTACAATACTATCATGATGAAATTATTGAAACTAACGATTTCACCCCCGGTCGATCGCCGGCTATCAGGAAGCATCAAACCCTTTTTCGCCCGGAGGAAGCCATGACGGATGCGGCCCATGCGGCCATGTGGGAACGCCTCGACCTCGACCTCGAGGCCCACGACGCCCTGCTCGCGGTTCTTGGCAAGTTTTACGGCGACATCTACCTGTCCCAGCAGGGGCGGCTCAAGGGCGCGGAGTACCTGGACTTCGTGCTCTCCGAGGTCCACGGCCTGCGCATCAGGGAAATCCAGGAGGCCAAGGCGGCCGGCAAGAAAGTGGTGGGGACGTTTTGCGTGTTCGTGCCCGAGGAGCTGACCCTGGCCGCCGGGTGCGTGCAGGTGGGGCTTTGCGCCGGGGCCAAGGCCGGCACGGAGCTGGCCGAAACGCTGGTGCCGCGAAACACCTGCGACCTCATCAAGTCCTTCGTGGGCTTCAAGCTGGCCAGGCTTTGCCCCTACATCGAGTCCTGCGACCTGGTGGTCGGCGAGACCACCTGCGACGGCAAGAAGAAGGCCTACGAGGCCTTCGGCGAACTGGCCAACATGCACGTCATGGAAGTGCCCCAGTGCAAGGGGCCCTGCGACCTGGCCCTGTTCCGGTCCGAGATCGGCCGGTACAAGGAGGCGCTGGAAAAACTCACGGGCAAGGCCGTCACCGCCGAGGCCCTGGCCGAGGCCACCAGGCGCGTCAACGCCAAGCGCCGGGCCCTCCAGCGTCTGGGCCGGCTGCGCGCCGCCGACCCGGCCCCCATCTCCGGCCGCGACGCCCTGCTCGTCAACCAGATCAGCTTCTACGACGACCCGGACCGCTTCACGGCCAAGGTCAATGAGCTCTGCGACGAGATGGAGACGCGCATCGCCAGGGGCGAGGGCGTGGCCCCCAAGGGGACGCCGCGCCTGCTTCTGGCCGGCTGCCCCATGGCCGTGCCCAACTGGAAGCTGCCCTACCTCATCGAGAGCTCGGGCGCGGTCATCGTGGGCGAGGAATCCTGCATCGGCGAACGCAACAGCCGCGACCTGACCGACGAGACGCCCGCCGACCTGGAAGCGATGCTCGACGCCCTGGCCGAGCGGTACATGAAGATCGACTGCGCCTGCTTCACGCCCAATGCCGAGCGCCTGGAGCACATCGCCGCCCTGGCCAAGGAACTGGGGGCCGACGGCGTCGTCCATTACGGCCTGCTCTTCTGCCAGCCCTACGCCCACGAGGCCCTCAAGGTCGGCAAGGCCATGGAGGCCGCCGGCCTGCCCTATCTCGCCATCGAGACGGACTACGGCATGGAGGACGCGGGTCAGCTCAAGACCCGGATCGAGGCCTTCGTGGAGACCCTGGCGTGACCGAGTGCGCCGGCCTGGACATCGGTTCCCGGTCCATCGAGGTTGTCGTGGTGCGCGGCGGCGAGGTTCTCTCCCGCCGCCGCGCGCCCACGACCTTCGATCCCCTGTCCCAGGTCCGCGCGCTCTTCCCGGACGGCCCGCCGCCCCGGCTGGCCGTCACGGGCTACGGCCGCCAGTTGGCCCTGACCCTTTTCCCCGAGGCCCGGACCATCACCGAGATCAAGGCCCACGCCATCGGCGCGGCCAGCCTCTTTCCCGAGGCGGCCACGCTGCTGGACATCGGCGGCCAGGACACCAAGGCGGTGGCGCTTCTGCCCGGCGGCCGGGTCGGCCGGTTCGAAATGAACGACCGCTGCGCCGCCGGCACGGGCAAGTTCCTCGAATACACGGCCACGGCCTTCGGCCTGTCCGTGGCCGACTTCGCCGCCCTGGCCCTCGGCGGGTCCGACCCGCCGGAGATCAGCTCCATGTGCACGGTGTTCGCCGAGACCGAGGCCACCACGCTCATGGCCCGGGGCGTGGGCCAGGCCGACATCGCCCTGGGGCTGCACAAGGCCATCGTGGCGCGCACCGTGGCCATGCTGCGCCGGGTGGGGCTGCGCGCCCCCCTGGCCTTCGTCGGCGGCGTGGCGAAAAATCCCTGCGCCGTGCGCCTTGTGGCCGAGGCCGTGGGATTTTCTCCTCTGGTTCCCGACGAGCCGGACATGACCGGAGCCTTGGGCGCGGCCCTGTGGCTCGCGAAGACCCCCTCCTGACGTCCGCCGGGCCGCCGAGGCCGCCCGCCTCGGCCCTGCGCCGCAGACCCTTTCCCCCAAAACATTGCGCGAATGTCACGAATGCCTTTGGATTCCACTGGCTCTTCAAACAAGCAAATCATTTCAAACTGCATGGTTGCCGGGAAACGATTTCCCAACACTGTCACGGAATTAAAACATTTATTTTCTGCAATTAATTTATTGCAATGTGCCCCGGGCCCGATTAAGAAGAAAGCAGCGCCCTCCCGGATTCGCCACCGGGGCTACGGCGCGTCGTGGTGATTGCGCAAGGAATCCGAACGATCTGGAGGAAGTGATGAGAAAGCGTTTGGGAGCTCTGGCCCTGGCGGCCAGCATGGTCGTGGGCCTCATCGGCGCCGCCCATGCCGCCACCGAGGTCAAGATGACCGGTGATGCGCGTGTCTACGGCAACTTCTTTGAAAACCGCAACTACACCGGCTGGAACAAGACCGGCACCAAGACCGAAGACACCTTCGAGATCTGGGAACGCTTCCGCCTGCGCACCGACTTCGTGGCCAACGAGGCCGTGAAGTTCCGTTTCGGCGTCAAGGTGGAAGATACCTGGGGCTACGGCACCTTCACCGCCGCCAACCCCTCCGCTGCCGTGCAGGTCGACCTGGCCTACCTGCAGTTCAAGGTTCCCGGCTGCGACGGCGTCGAAGTGACCGCCGGTCTGCAGGACGTCAACCTGCCCCAGAGCGGCCTGTTCTACAACAGCCCGGTCTGGAGCGACAAGATGGCCGCCCTGACCATCAAGGCTCCGCTTATCGACAAGACCCTGGGCGTGCTGGTCGGTTTCGGTCGTCTGATCGACACCAACCGGACCTTCGACACCACCACCACCCAGCGTGCTGACGAGCTGGACGCCTACTTCCTGGCCCTGCCCGTCACCCTCGAAGGCTTCAAGGCCACC
Source organism: Solidesulfovibrio sp. (assembly GCF_029978005.1). Taxonomy (GTDB): domain Bacteria; phylum Desulfobacterota; class Desulfovibrionia; order Desulfovibrionales; family Desulfovibrionaceae; genus Solidesulfovibrio. Next base: position 44,006 of record NZ_JARKOZ010000053.1, read on the forward strand.
CCGTGGGCCATGGTCTCCGTGGCCGGCCGCAACGCCGACTACACCTGGAAGGACACCACCGACGTCGCCGAATGGGGCAACAACTTCGCCAATACCCTGGTCTCCGCCGCCAGCGCCAGGAACATGACGACCACCGGCGCCACAGGGTACTGGAAGAACAGCCAGAATCCCTACTACTGGATCGGCGGCGCGTTCGAAGTGACCGCCCTTGATCCGGTCAAGTTCTACGCTGACGTGATCTACGGCGCCGGCGCCCAGAACGACCACAAGGCCGCCAAGCGCGAAGGCTGGATGATCGACTTCGGCGCCGAGTACACGGGCCTGGACGTCCTCACCCCGCAGGTGTTCGCCTTCTGGTCCACCGGCGAAGACAAGTCCACCCGCAACGGCTCCGAGCGCATGCCCTACATGCGTTCCCAGTGGGGTCCGGGCAACAGCTTCCTGTTCGACAGCAGCCAGGAGCTGGGCAAGGGTTCCAACATGTACACCGATCCGGTCGGCAACTACGGCATCGGCGCCTCGCTGAACAACATCTCGTTCATCGAGAAGCTGACCAACCGCCTGACCTTCGTGTACGTGCGCGGCAACAACAACGCCCGCGCCATCCGTGACGCCCGCGCCTACTACAACAGCTCCTACTTCGCCATGGGCAAGGACCTGACCACCAACGAGTACGTCATGGCCCTCAACCTTGACACGAAGTACATGATCTACGAGAATCTGGCCGCCGTCATGGAGACCGGCTGGGCGCACGGCGAATTCCAGGAGAGCGTCTGGGGTCACCGCCTGGTCCACCAGGCCGACTCCAACGGCAACAATGCCTGGAAGGTCGCCTTCGGCCTGACCTACAAGTTCTAAAGGCGGATTTGCGACACCACGACGAGGGGGCCTTCGGGCCCCCTTTTTTTGGGAGGTGTCTCTCCCGCCTCTCCGTCAACTCCGCCCCGGCGGGAGGCCGCCCAGATCGCGCCGTGCGTGGCGACGCGCGACCCACTCTTTTTTTTTTGTAACTTGTTTCCAAAAATCCCCGGGTGTAGGGGATATTGACGATAACTTCCGGATAGCCACCGGAGGTTGCGGTGCGTCGATGGTCAACCGTTAGCAAGCCGCTCGTGAGTTGGAGGAAGGACTTATGAAGCGTTTGGGTTCTCTGGCCCTGGCGGCCAGCATGGTGCTCGGCCTTTTCGGCGCCGCCCATGCCGCCACCGAGGTCAAAATGACCGGTGATGCGCGTGTTTACGGCAACTTCTTTGAAAACCGCAACTACACCGGCTGGAACAAGACCGGCACCAAGACCGAAGACACCTTCGAGATCTGGGAACGGTTCCGGCTGCGTTCCGACTTCGTCGCCAACGAAGCCGTGAAGTTCCGTCTGGGCATCAAGGTGGAAGACACCTGGGGCCACGGCACCTTCACCGCCGCCAACCCTGACACCGCCGTGCAGGTCGATCTGGCCTACCTGCAGTTCATGGTTCCCGGCTGCGACGGCGTCGAAGTGACCGCCGGCCTGCAGGACGTCAACCTGCCCCAGAGCGGCCTGTTCTACAACAGCCCGGTCTTCAGCGACAAGATGGCGGCCTTGACCATCAAGGCCCCGCTGATCGACACGACCCTGGGCGTCCTGGCCGGTTTCGGTCGTCTGATCGACACCAACCGGACCTTCGACACCACCACCACCCAGCGGGCCGACGAGCTCGACGCCTACTTCCTGGCCCTGCCCGTCACCCTCGAGGGCTTCAAGGCCACGCCGTGGGCCATGGTTTCCGTGGCCGGCCGCAGCACCAACTACACCTACAAGGACACCACCGACGTCGCCGAGTGGGGCAACAACTTTGCCAACACCCTGGTCTCCGCCGCCAGCGCCAAGGGCATGACCACTCCCGGCACCATCGGCTACTGGAAGAACGACCAGAACGCCTACTACTGGGTCGGCGGCGCGTTCGAAGTGACCGCGCTTGATCCGGTCAAGTTCTACGCCGACGTGATCTACGGCGCCGGCGCCATGAACGACCACAAGGCCGCCAAGCGCCAGGGCTGGATGGTCGACTTCGGCGCCGAGTACACGGGCCTGGACGTCGTCACCCCGCAGGTGTTCGCCTTCTGGTCCACCGGCGAAGACA